>NZ_PDDM01000002.1 GCF_002914585.1 Pseudanabaena sp. BC1403 | reverse complement strand
AATGTCCCTCAGGTGCTTGCCCATCGTTGTGCTTATCTCAATGGTTTATTGGCTTTCTAGACTATCCCAAAAAAGTGACATGCTCCCCTCAACATCACCATTCCAGAGAAATTGCTCAGCATTTTCTAGTCGGCGTATAGAGCCACCAACGCCATGTAAATGCTCAATCAGATGATACCAATACCAATCAAGAATTTCAAAGCGTTGCTCTACGGGAGCAATTTGTGAGAATAAATTCTAAATACCGTCATGTCCATCCCCCAGACAAGGGAGACCGCAAGATCGACTTTTTGACCGCAGACCGCGAATTTGTGGGGGAAGAGTGGTTTGATTACTTGCTGTGTAACCATGTACCCGTTTTCGTATCCGCATTCGCAAAAACCTTACTTGACAATGGACAGAAGCAACTTCGGGCTGACGTGTGTTTCCAAGACATCCAAATTGGCCAATCAAAGGTGCTATCTAAACCGAGGCTAGTTTGAGGGCATTGGCTTTATATTGCGTCTATGCGTCTAGATGATGGCGATTTATTAATTGTCGCTACCGCTCATAACCCGCATAGTGCCATTGCTGACTATACCAAGCGTTGGGCGATTGAAACTTTATTTGGTTGTTTTAAATCTCGTGGCTTTTGTTTGGAGTCTACTCATCTTCAAGACCCTCAACGCCTTTCTAAACTTTTTGCTTTACTTACTCTCGCTTTATGCTGGTGCTTTTCCTCTGGCTTATGGCAATCTCTACTCAAGACTCTCAAGCCTAAAAAACATGGGCGCTTACCTAAAAGCATTTTTCGTCTTGGGTTTGATTTCCTGCGTGATATCATTTTTGACCTTCATCTCAATTCTCTAGCCTTTTTCAACTCCATTAAATTTTTGTCCTGTACTTAGACTTCAAAGACAAAAGACAAGGATAAGTCATTATCGACCTTTCAATTATAGGACTTACGCAAATAAACCGAGAACTTGAGTACTTGGTTTATTTGCGTAAGTCCTAAATTATCGATCGCAAATTAATTTACCTATGACATATAGGCGATTAAATCATATGATTAGCGTACAATATTCGTGCAACTGTAGCGATCGCAGTACACATATAAATAACCTTTGGAGAATACTATGCCGCGTGGTGGGAAACGTCAGGGAGCAGGTCGTCCTGTGGGTACTGGCAAATACAACGAAACAACAAAGGCTGTGCGGTTACCAATTAGCCTGGCTGATGAAATCTTAGAAGCACTCGCGAGAGATCCGCAACAGGTAGAACCAGCAACCATTGTCTCATCTATTTTTAAAACAGACAACTTTACAAAATGTCGAGTGCCACTCTATCTCAATCCCGTTGCCGCAGGACTGCCCGCCCCAACCGAGGATTATATAGAAGGCAAGATTGACCTCAATCGCCATCTTGTCAAACATCCTGACTCCACCTTTTTAGTTCGCGTAGTCGGAGAGTCCATGCAAGATGCGGGTATACATCCTCGTGACCTACTTGTAGTCGATCGCTCCCTTGAAGCCATCAGTGGCAAGGTAGTCATCGCCGTAGTCGATGGAGAGTTAACCGTGAAACGTCTGCGTAAACATCGGAACAAATTATGGCTCATGCCTGAAAATCCGAATTTTCAGCCCATTGAAATAGGCGAAAATGTGGAGCTACATATTTGGGGAGTAGTCACAAACGTAATTCATGCCCTTTAGTGAAAATACAAGCTATAGAGATGTAGAGCTAGCAAAAACTAGTAAAAATATTGTTTAAGTAGTTTAAACCAATATTTTGCCTATAAATGGGGGATGACATTTAGCTTTAATTATCGTACATTAATCAAAGAGTTTTTGGTCTTGTCTATGAATCGCCTTCCTGACGCTTCTGCACCGATCCTATCCTTATCTGCCTCCAAGGCTCGTTCATTTGGTATATCTGAAAATATTGTTGGCAATAACTCTTCTTCTGAGTTCTTCGCTGTTTGGCAAATGCTCTGTTCGCGCCTAGATGCGTTCAAAGGAAATTGGCAGGTTAGCTTTTCTTCACCTGTAGCAGTATCGGACTACATCACCATGCGTTGTTTCCTAACTATTGGTGATATTACTCGTGAGGCAACAGGCAGTGATAAAGGCTGTTTAATTCAAGTAGGATCTTCCTCGATTGGCGTTCATGCACCTGAGCGAGCCATGCTCAATGCTTTTTGCAATGCTGCCGTCCATTTTGGAGTCATTCTCCCCTTCAAACAGCTCCGCAACAAGAAACCTCCAGACGATAAGCATGACTTAGAGGCTGTAGTCAGTATTCTTCGCAAGATTCAGCGTAAGCAAAAAATGAACCGTGGTTTCAAAGCTTTAGCTAGTCTTACTAATTTGATGACTCGCCAAACATAGACCCAAAAATGAGAGGCGGCGCTTTGCGCCGCCTCTCGTCTTTATATAGCTGTCGCCATTCTTGTTAGGACATAAAACCCAAATAGTGAGAGGCTGCGCTTCGCGCAGCCTCTCACTATTTGGGTTTTGATTTGTCTTAATAAAAGTGGCTAAGGCTATAAAACCCAAGATAGAGAATAGCGGCGCAAAGCGCCGCTATTCTCTATCTTGGGTTTATACTTGCTCAAATGACATAATCCGAGTAAATTACATCCCAGCAAATCAATGTTGCAGTTATGTAGGTACTTTTAGTTATGTCGGAGTGCTATAGACGATTAAAAATCTCAAGGCTAACTGTTAATCTAGGCTTTGGCTTGACTAGCTATATTGCTTTTATTTTGCCAATTTTGGCGCAAACAGGCAATAACTCTATAACACCACAAATTATTACACCGTCGCTGCGATCGCCTTCGATACAACCTCCAGTCCAAACGCCAAAACCTCTCCCCTCACTTGACGATTTATTAAATCCATCACGCGAGCCTAGCGCTCCTCAAAAAGATATACCCGTAACTGGAACTCTTACAGTTAAACGATTTGAGGTTTTAGGCAGTACAGCATTTTCTCAAGTAGAACTTGATCAAGTTCTACTTCCATTTACTAAACGTCTAATTACTTTTGCGGAACTATTAAAAGCTAGATCGCAGATTACAGATTTGTATATAAGTAGAGGATACATTACCTCAGGCGCATTCATCCCTACCCAAGATTTGCAGAATGGCGTAGTACGGATACAAGTAATTGAAGGAGGGCTGGAAGAAATAAAAATTACTGGAGTTGAGCGTTTAAGCCCAGACTATGTGCGATCGCGGATGAATATTGCTACAGGCGCACCACTTAACCGCGATCGCTTGATTCAAGCCTTAAGAGTTCTCCAAATCAATCCTTTAATTGCTAGTGTATCCGCTGAGCTATCCGCAGGAACACGAGCTGGGCAAAATATTCTCGAAGTGCGGGTTAGAGAAGCAAAGTCTTTGAACGTGCAGATATCTCTAGATAATAACCGTGCTCCTAGTGTTGGTTCATTGCGCCGCAAAGTCCAAGTTAGCGAAGCAAATTTAACGGGATTGGGCGACACCCTAAATGTGGGATATAGCAACACCGATGGAAGCAATTCCTATGATCTTAGTTATACATTGCCGATCAATCCCTACAATGGCACGATCGCATTTGCATTTAATAATGGTAATAGCAACGTACTAGAGAAGCCCTTTAATATATTGGATATCTATGCGAATTCCACATCCTATGACTTTATTTTTCGGCAGCCAATTGAGCAAACTCCAAGTCAAGAATTGGCGCTAGGCTTCACGGCTTCCTATCGCGAAAGTCTAACTAGTTTGTTAAAAATCCCCTTTCCATTGTCCGCAGGAGCCGATGATAATGGAGTGACAAAGATTGCGGTTTTACGTGCATTTCAAGAATTCACACAGCGCTCTAGTCAATCGGTGCTCTCCTTGCGATCGCAGTTTAGTCTAGGACTAGGAGGTGTATTAGGCTCCAATGTGAATGCCAGTTTTCCTGATAGTCGCTTTGTTTCATGGCGTGGACAGTCGCAGTATGTGAGCTTACTTGCACCTGATACCTTTTTATTACTGCGTGGTGATCTGCAATTTGGCGATCGCGCAATTTTGCCATCGGAGCAAATTGGGTTTGGAGGACAGGACACTCTACGAGGTTATCGTCAGGATGTCTTGCTAGGAGATAATGGATTGAATCTATCCGCAGAGTTAAGGTTACCAATATTACGGATACCTGAATGGGAAGGTCTATTGCAAATAGTCCCATTCGTTGATGCTGCTGCCGTATGGACAAGCTCAGGAGAAGCAAACTCTAGTTCCAATACTTTATTAGGCACTGGCTTGGGCTTGCGTTGGCGAGTTGGCAATACTTTAGATGTTCGGCTTGACTATGGCATTCCTCTGATTTCTGTGCCAAATAGTCGGAATACTGCACAAGAAAATGGGCTTTACTTCAATCTAAATTTCACAGGGTTTTAAACCCAAATTAATAAAGGCGGCGCTTCGCTCCGCCTTTATTAATTTGGGTTTTGATTTGTCCTAGCTATCTCTTACATTGCTATACCAAATAAATCATTTACATTTTAGGAGTACCCGATTCCTAGATGTTCTACTCCCTTCCCAGTGAAAGATTACACGTTGGGGCGCTTCGCGCCCCAACGTGTAATCTTGGTTTTTAATGTCTATTTCTTGACTGGGAAAGGAGTAGGTTAGAAAGGTTCTAAATCAACAGGAAAATAGCGACGCTTAGTGTCGCCATTTTCCTGTTGGTCTTCAAACTAAGCGATCGCTATAGCTAATCGCAAAAATCGAAATTGTGATGATCAAAATCAATGGATAGACAATCCACGAAGCAATATTTAAGTATTTAAAAGCTTTTTTATGCCCATCTTTTTCTAGTTTCGTGCCGACTACTGTGACCAGAATCGGTAGTAAACACAAACAGAAATAGACATAAAATACATATTCCATCGCTACGGTGTAGCCAACTTCAGGAAGTTGATTGTTAAAAGAGAGTAACAACACAATTCCTGATAGTAGTGCCGAGGCAGGAGCCATCGTACGGGGCACAAACATCGTATAGGGGAAGAATAGGCAGCAATAGGTTAGAAGCGATAGCAAGATCAGAGGCAAGACATTCTTAGAGAGAAATACTAAGGTTTTACGCTGGAAAGTCATGCGAATGCTTAATCCAGGGTATTCCACTTGAGCATTGGACTGAAACAAATCAGGATCGCCTTGAGTGGAAGTACTGCGTGATGAATCTTGGAAATAGGTGATATTTTTAAAAGTCCAAAGCTGGAGTCCTTGAAATGGTTTACGTTCTTCGACTTCAGGTCTTGGCAATTTTAAGCCAACCTTATCGATCGCATAAATTAACCGATCAGTAGATAGATTAGGATTATCAAAACGCAAGTTTAATCTTTGCGAATCAAAGGGATAATCGCGAAAATCAAAGGCATTCCGAAATTCACCACGCACCCGATAGAGACGATAGTTCAAGCCATTGACAACCTGCGCCTTGATTGGTGCTTTGCCATCAAATACTGGAGCTGTGGGGTTGACGCTATTGGTGACCGCATCAGGAAACTGAATCTCCGTAGGTTCATCATTGCCGTTATAGCGAAACCACACATAAAAATCGGCGGTAAAGGTTGCCTTATCAATGCGATTCAGCTTATTGATATCCATCCCTGCATAAACCACCCGCTGCCGCCAAAAATACTGCTCGCCCGATTGAACGATGCTTCCTGCTTGGATTTCTTTCGGTAGATTGAGTCTTTCAGGATTAGCGATTGGTGTAAATTGCTGAGAAGCAGAAATCAGTTTTTGGTTTTGGAATTGGGCAAGGCGCACAGGCTGATCGCTATTGCGATCGCTATTGAAATACAACAAGCCAGTTAAGCCTCTAATCCCTACTTTGCGATTATTTAGTGCCGCCAAAGCCTCACGCACCTGTTCGCGATCGCCTTCTACGTTTGTACCTTTAAGATTGACTTTACGGATTGCATCCACTGCGACGATCGCTGCCTCATAAAACTTTGCCCCTAAGTACGAAGGAGTCTTGTTATAGGTTTTTTGATAGGATGTCAGAAAGTCTTGAGCATCAGCTCCAGCACTATCAAACAAGATGGGCAATGGCACATACATCCCATCAGTAAAGAATCCTGCATTTTGCTTTTCTTCGTCATATTTTTCAAAACGCTTAGCAAATGATTCTCGTCCAAGAGCCTGTTCTCCCAAAATCGAATTCTTTAAACCCTTTTGTTTGAGAGCTACCAAGAAATCTTCAGCAACCTCCTCTTTAGATAAAGTTAAAAACAAAATTCCCGCGTCAGGCTCAGCAGCTATTTCATTGACAATTTGCTGCACCGAAGCTTTGCGATTATTGGGGTCAGAATCGATCGCCCAAATTTTTTGAATTTTGCCAGTACCATTAGCTTCAAAGGCAGACTTAATTAATTCTGACTGTGCTTGTTCATTTTTACTAGCCTTGTCATAAATCACACTCGCAGTTTTTAATTGCAATACCTGCTGCGCATAGATCGATAGGGTTTTAGCAAGGGCAGGATTGGTATAAATCATCCGAAAATAGTAAGGGCGATCGCTCGTCACCTTTGGATTATTGGCTGTACCTGTAATCGCTGGTAATTTCTTATCTTGGTAAATGCTCCCCGCAGCGATCGAGGCATCTGAAGAGCGATGCCCTAACACAACCAATGCGTCACTTTTGGCGATTTCATTAGCAACTTGTGTTGCCCCATCCGCATTACCCTTATCGTCAAAAATATTTAACTTAAGCTGACGACCATTAATGCCCCCGTCACGATTGGTCGCATCAATATATAACTTGATACTATCGACTATTTCCTGACCACCACTAGCGCCATCACCACTTAGAGGCGCTGCGACGGCGATCGAGATCGCATTACCATCGGCTCGCAAACTTTGCGGATATAGTCCCCCAAACGATACTGCGATCAGTAGCGTGATCAAAGCGATCGCGCAAAATCTTACAACTGTCTTACCCATGAAACTTACAGCCGTCCTATTTAAAAATTGCTAACGCATGAATTGAACTGTCTCGCAATTTTAATGCTTTGAGCTACCGTCAAAACACCCAAAAAAGAAAAGAGGTCACTTTGTGACCTCTTTTCTTTGTGGGTTTTAATTTGAGGGCGAATGATGGGAATTGAACCCACGAATGGTGGTACCACAAACCACTGCCTTAACCACTTGGCTACACTCGCCATTTAACCGTTATTGATAATACTACTGATATGCACAATTACACAAGATCTTTTTGAAATTTCTACTAAAACCCAAAAGAGGGTTGCGGTGCAAAGCACTGCAACCCTCTTTCTATCTAAAGCAAAAGGCGTTGCTTCGCGCCGACTTTTGCTTTTTGGGATTTAATATTTAAGTAGCGATCGCTATATTAACGACCCTAGCAGCCTGTTGGAGAATCAGATTTCTGCCAAATAAGATTTACTGTAGGATGCGTTAGCCATAGCGTAACGCATCACTATCTAACTTTGACAGTGCGTTACGCTTCGCTAACGCACCCTACTACAATAAAGATTCTGGGTTTCCCCGACAGACTGCAAGACATAAATGGATGTAGACAATATCCTCAACAAGCGCTATCACATAAGTCAAACCATTGGTATTAAACAAGTTGGTGAGATCGACTTGTCGGTTTATCTAGCAGAAAATTTAGAGATGCCGATTACACCTAAACCCTTGTGTGTGATTTATTTTTGGCAAATTTCAAAAAAAGATGCTCTAGATCATGGGGTGATCGCCGCAAAACTATATGAAATTGGACAAAACTATACGCTATCTCCAAAAGTGCAAGCTTTTTTTACGGAAGAAGATAATTGTTATCTGGTGCGCGAATATTTTGAAGGTTATGAATATCTAGAAGAATTTAGTCGAATTATTAATGATTTTACGGTTCCAGAAGCAAACAAGACTTCAGAAGTTTCTACGGTTAAAGCTTTGCCAATCGCGAGATCATGGGTAAAATCTCTTGCAAAAGCACCAATAAAGATTAATCGTCGTCAGTTACTTATTAGCACTAGTTCCGCGATCGCAGGTTTTACCCTAGCGATATTTCTCGAAAACCTCAAACCTCAGCCAGCACCAATCATCATTGCGGAATCGCCACCAGTTCCTGAACCACCTCGCGATCCGATCAAAAGAGGTGACAAAGCCTTTCGTGATGATTTGGGTAATGGAGTCCACATAGAAATGGTGCGGATTCCCTCAGGCAGATTTTCTCTTGGTTCGCCAACCAATGAAATTGGCAGACGAGACAATGAATCACCTATATCGGAAGTAAATATTCCTGCTTTTTACATGGCAAAATTTGTAGTCACGCAAGAGCAATGGGTCGCCATTATGGGCAGTAATCCCGCCTTATTTCGTGAAAATCTGCAAGCGCCTGTGGAAAATATTTCTTGGTTAGAGGCTCAAGATTTTTGTCGTAAATTAGCTGCGCGATCGCAACACCTTTATCGCTTACCTAGTGAATCAGAATGGGAATATGCTTGCCGTGCTGGTACAAATACGGCTTACCATTTTGGCGATAGTCCTACTGAACTCGTTGATTATGCATGGTTTGCTGACAATGCCAACAAGCGATCGCATCCTGTCGGACAGAAAGTGCCAAATCCTTGGGGACTATACGAAATGCAAGGCGGTGTTTGGGAATGGTGTGAGGATGTGTGGCACGATAATTTTAATGGTGCACCTGCCGATGGATCGGCGTGGGTACTTGATGGCTACACCAGTCGGCGCGTGCGTAAGGGCGGCTCATGGAGCAATGAAGCGAAGCTATGTCGCGCCGCAAGTCGTGAATGGCATTGGCAAGGCGATCGCTATAAAGACATCGGCTTTCGCGTGGTTATTTCCGCAATGTAGAGCTGCGAAGCTTCTTGACCATTGCTATAAACCCCTCGCACTGTATATGCTTATTTCAAGTAAGGCTATAAACCCAAATATGAATGCTAATCAATCTACCGATCTAACTGATCGCCCCGATCGCCAAATTTCCACTCAACTTATTCTCAAAGCCAGTAAAATCGTTGCGGGATATGTTGATGGGGTAGATATTTTACAAGGTGCGAATTTATCAGTATATGAAGGCGAACTTGTCACCGTGATTGGCTCTAATGGTGCTGGCAAATCGACCTTAGCAAAAGCAATATTTGGTCTTGTACCAGTGAGATCGGGGGAAATATTATTTGGCGATCGCAATCTGATCGGACTTAAGCCAGAACAAATCGTGCGACAGGGAATTAGCTATGTACCCCAAATTGCTAATGTATTCCCATCCCTAAGCGTGTCTGACAATCTTGATATGGGAGCCTATACCCGCGAAGGAAATCTCGCAGTACTTAAAGACAAAATATATACAACTTTTCCTGTGCTTGCCAAACGACGCAATCAAAGGGCAGGGACACTATCTGGTGGTGAGCGGCAAATGCTCGCGATGGGAAGGGCGCTGATGCTAGAGCCGAAATTATTGATTTTAGATGAGCCTTCAGCAGCGCTGTCACCGATTTTGGTTCAGGATATTTTTAATTTGATTCAACAAATTAATCAAACAGGGACTTCGATTATTTTGGTCGAGCAGAATGCGCGTAAGGCTTTAGCGATCGCTGATCGTGGTTATGTGATGCATTTGGGCAAAGATGAATTTACGGGTAAAGGTGCTGATTTATTGAATGACCCCGAAGTTGCCGATCTGTATTTGGGTATGGGCAATTTTGGCAAAACAGCATAGGAAACCCAAAATTATTGTGGCGAGCTAAGCCACCGCAATAATTTTGGGTTTTATGGCTAGTGAGATGTGGAATACATCGCGATCGCTTAGCTTGTCGATAGAATATTAGACTAAGGCTTTTTTATAGAGGAATTTCATGGCAGTCGTAGAGGTAAAGCTTTCGTTTGAGGAACTAACCAAAGCACAGACCTATTTGCAGCAGTTAGGACTATATGACGGTGAAGTGGATGGCATCTATGGCAGATTATCGGAAGCTGCTTTTGTGCAGTTTGCTAATGCCCTCAGTATTGATACGATTTTGGATCCTAACTCCCAAGCTCTTACAAACAAACTGTTACAAATGCCTACGGTAGTTAGACATTTGCTCAAAATTATCGGTGAAGGCGATCGCTTATTCCCAAAATTTACTAATGCTCAGCGCATTTTCGTGAATATGGGGCAAGCCGACTCAAATTATCTTGGCTTCCTTGATCGCGGAGTCAATGGCAGTATTGCAGGCTCTAAGAAAGGTTTGCCAAATCGCAATTTTGCGCCATCTCCATTGTTGAACCATATTCCCGCCTATGCCGATCGCCTTTCAAGTTTGCCAGATGGGGTAAATGTAGTGTCCTATGGCGAGGTTGCTATGCTTAATGGTAGTCAAGTGCGAGTGCGATTTCGTCCATATCCTGCGATCGGAGCAATTCCCAATATTGAAAACGTCGGCTTAGAATTTCTCCATAGCAGCATTCAACAAGCTTGCATCTGCGTTGGCAGTGTCGTTAATGGACAAATGTTAGCCCGTTGGATTGGGCGCGATCCTTTAAGCAATGTCCAGTTTTGGAGTTCTACCAAAATATTGCCTTTGCTCTATACCATTTGCCAAGCCAATCAAGTGCAACCAAATCAAGCGATCGCTAATTGTGCGATCGCTGATACACAGGGAAATAAAATACCGCGCACATTTGCGGAAATGGCTCAGCGTATTTGTGCTTATGATGAATCTAATGGCATGACCTCAAATGGATTGTCGGCAATGTTTAAGCAATTTACTACGCCCTTAGCATTACAGAATTGGCTAATAAAAATTACAGGCAATCAAAAGCTAACTTTTCAAGGACGCTATGGTGAGGCTCCTTACATTGAACAGCCGATTTTGCGCGATCCCACAGGAACAAATATAATTAATGGAGTCAAAGATCTACATCGAGGTGACAATTTAATTTCTGCCTATGACTTAACAAGAAGTGTTTCTCAAATCGCATGGCATCGTCATCTAACTCCTGCCAATCGCTTACCTGCCCAGTGGCATAGTCTAAGCACTTTGATTAATGCGATGGGGCGAGATACGGCAAGGTACGTGGATGCAGCGATTGTGGCTCTCGGATTGTCATATTTTATTGACAATCCTGTGGTGATATCCAAGATGGGTTTTGGATACAGCGATCAACGTAAACAAACTGAGCTTACCTATACTGCTTGTATCCAGTTTGTCGATCGCCTTGCCCAATCCCATGATTTGCCTTTACCAAAGATGCGATCAGTTAATATGACTTTACGTGCTGTCCTTAATCTTAGAGATCCTGTGCGCGAAGCTTTAGAAATTGATGCGAGAATGGCTGCTACAGTCGCTGAGATTTTGCGTAGGATTGTCACAGAAGAACTAATCTAGAAATTTAATGCTGCGATCGAAATATTCGAGTTCGCTTGCCATGCAGGATTGAAATACACAATGCAAAAACAACGCACTTTATCTGCTGTCGGTCTATGGTGGCGATGGGTACTAGCTACGCTAGTTGGTGCTGTGATCGGCACTATATTTGGGATTGCTGCTTGTTTAGCGGGAGTTCATTACCTTAGCGATCGCCTGATTGATCTCCGCATTTGCGATACAGGTTTTGGGAGCCTTAACTGTCCTGTATCAACTGGCATTGTCAGTGGAGCGATTGTAGTAGGCGCATTTGTGGGCTTAATGCAATATCTAGTTTTGCGGCGATTCTTTAAATCTTCAGGCTGGTGGATTTTAGCTAGTACATTTGGCTGGACTTGGATTGGATTTGCAGCCACAAGCTTAGCCTATACAGCCCAATTTGGCTTTGTGCTTAATCCAGATGGTTCTTTTGCCGAGAGCAATATCGTTGATCGCATTCCACTATTGGCAGTTAATTCTCTATGGCTAGTTTTGGCGGGAATCCTATTGGGCGTTTTACAATGTCTAGTCTTGTGGAATAGTCAGCATCCAAAATTCTCTAATCCTCAGTTCTTGAAAGGGAGAGCTATTTTATGGCTGATAGTTAATATTGTTCTAGTAACAATAATGGCGATCGCCATTATTGCTATTTTTCGAGGTCGGGGCAGTTTATATGGGATTCTATTATTCTTTTTAGGATTTACTCCTTTTTATGCCACGATTACAGGGGCAACTCTTGTAAAAATGCGCCTACACCAGTTAAAGCGGAAAAATACAGAGTTAGAGGCAAATTCCCTATTACCTGCAAGTGATGGAATAGATGGAATCAATAAGATGAGTAGTGATGAAACCTGAACACGATCTAATGTCGAACTTACCGCCTGAAGTTACCCAACTGCGATCGCAGCTCACAGAACCAACATCGATCGAGCTGGTTGATAATATTCAATTTTGTCTTGTATCCACGAACTTCACTAGTGAAGTGATTTTGACGAGCTATGTCTGCGATGGTCAATCTAAAAGTAATCAAGATACACCGATTTTGCTACTGCATGGGTTTGATAGCTCTCTATTAGAGTTTCGACGACTGCTCCCTAAACTGGCGACTTCGCATCAAACTTTTGCTATGGATTTATTTGGCTTCGGGTTAACCGAACGTCTGGCTGATAGCCAAGTTAGTCCTGAAGCGATCAAAGAGCATCTTTACTATTTCTGGAAAACAGCGATCGCTAAACCAATTATTTTAGTTGGAGCATCAATGGGCGGTGCAACTGCGATCGACTTTGCGCTTACCTATCCTGATGTAGTGAAAAAATTGATTCTCATTGGCAGTGCAGGAATGCGAAAGGGAACTGCTGCTGGTAAATTTCTTGTGCCACCTCTAGATCGAATGGCAACAGATTTTTTGCGAAGCCCAAAAGTCCGCCGTGAAGTCAGTCTCAAGGCTTATGCTGATTCTAGATTTGTCACGCCCGATGCCGAAGTTTGCGCATCTTTACATTTAGCTATGCCTCGTTGGAGTGATTCCCTGATTGCATTTACTAAAAGCGGTGGCTATGGTTCCTTTGCAAAGCAATTAGCATATTTGCCACAAGAAACGTTAATTCTCTGGGGCGATCGCGATCGCATTCTTGGAACAAAAGATGCAGCCAAGTTCCAATCAATTATTCCCAACAATAAGCTCGTTTGGATTGACAATAGCGGACATGTTCCTCATTTAGAACGCCCCGAAATTACTGCCCAAGAGATTCTCAAATTCATCTATAGCGGTAGCTAATTATGTTAGGGAAAACCCAAAAACCAAAAGAGAGTTGCGGCGCACCGCACCGCAACTCTCTTTTGGTTAAAGTCACTGCGATCGCGCTTTCGGGTGGAAAAAGCTCAAGGATGGGAAGGGATAAAGCTTTATTAGAAATTAATGGGGAAACTCTATTATCTAGAACCTGTCGAACTGCTCTAGAAGTAGCCAATTCAGTTTATGTCGTGGCGCGAAGTCAGGAACAATACCAAGAAGCGATCGCCCAAAATTTACCGCATTCCTATCTAGTTTTAGATCAACAATTTGATGGAGCATTAGTTGGCTTTTGGCAAGGAATTCAGGAGATCGCGAGTCCTGTTGATTGGATCTTATTGCTTGCCTGTGATTTGCCAAATCTGCAAGGTGATATTCTCCAGATTTGGGCTAGCCAGTTAGCGAATTTACCTGAAACTGCGATCGCTTATTTACCTCGGTATGTAGATGAGAATTCGCAAAAGCAATGGGAACCTCTATGCGGTTTCTATCGTTGGCAATGTCAAGATTCTCTCAGAGAGTTTATCAATATTGGAGGGCGATCGTTTCAAAAATGGTTAAGTAATCAAGAAGTTATTGAGATAGAAAATGCACCTTTTGCGATGCTGTTTAATTGCAATACTCCAGAAGATTTTCACTCGATAAAATAAAGGCGCACCCTAAGGGTGCGCCTTTATTTTATGTAATCACAGTAGGGCGATCGCGTCCTGTTAAAGTCTTGATCTGCGCGATTTGATCGGCAATCTTAATCAGCTCCTTTAGCGCTTCCTGAGTGTCGAGGGAATGCTTTGCAATATTTGGCTCATAGCTTTCTACATAGAGTCGCAGAGTTGCGCCTTCTGTTCCAGTGCCAGACAGACGGAATACTATGCGCGAGTCATCGGTAAAGCCGATCCGCACACCTTGCTTGCTGCTAATGCTGCCATCCACAGGATCGGTGTAGCTAAAGTCATCGCAAAATGCGACTTCATAATTGCCAAACTTCTGACTTGGTAAATCTGTAAATTTGTTACGTAGATTAGCGATTAGGGTGTTGGCGCGATCGCTATCAACACCTTCATAATCATGACGCGAATAGAAATTGCGTCCATAAAGTTGCCAATGCTCCTTAACGATCGCCTCTACCGATTGCTGACGAGCCGCTAAAACATTCAGCCAGAAAAGTACCGCCCAGAGTCCATCCTTTTCACGGACATGATTGGAACCTGTACCAAAGCTTTCTTCGCCGCAAAGAGTTGCCTTGCCTGCATCTAGCAAATTCCCGAAGAACTTCCAACCTGTCGGAGTTTCGTAGCATTCAATGCCTAAACGTGCCGCTACGCGATCGGGAGCTTGGCTGGTGGGCATGGATCGGGCAATACCAGCCAATCCCCCTTTGTAAGCAGGGACTAGATGAGCATTAGCCGCGAGGATGGCTAAGCTGTCGCTGGGGGTGACAAAAAATTTGCATCCTAAAATCATGTTGCGATCGCCATCGCCATCGGACGCTGCACCAAAATCAGGAGCATCTTCACCATAGAGAACTTCGACCAGATCATGGGCGTAAACAAGATTCGGATCTGGATGTCCACCACCGAAGTCTTCGAGAGGTACGCAACATTGCAAAGCACTAGCGGGTGCGCCGAGGCGATTAACAAGAATTTCTTGAGCATAGGGGCCAGTTACCGCGTGCATTCCATCGAAGCACATCCGAAAGTTAGGGGAGGCTAACAATAATTTGATGCGATCGAAATCAAATAACTCGCCCATTAGTTCGGCATAGTCAGCAACGGAGTCGATCACTGCGATCGTGGTATCACCTAATTGAGATTCACCAATCTGGTCAAGATCAAGATCATCAGCTTCCAGAATCTTATATTCAGTGATGCTCTTAGTGATGTTGTAGATCGCATCAGTAATTTTCTCAGGTGCGGGACCACCGTTGCCCGTGTTGTATTTAATCCCAAAGTCGCCATCTTTACCTGCGGGGTTATGACTCGCCGAGAGGATAATGCCCCCAAAGGCATTGTATTTACGAATAATACAAGAGGCGGCAGGTGTCGATAAAATCCCTCCACGTCCAACTAGGATTTTGCCAAAGCCATTGGCTGCTGCCATTTTCAGAATTATTTGGATCGCGTGGCGATTGTAGTATCGTCCGTCGCCACCGACGACGAGAGTTTGTCCTTGAAATCCTTCGAGGCTATCAAATATTGATTGAACGAAATTTTCGAGATAGTTAGGCGTTTGAAAAACGGTAACTTTTTTTCTAAGTCCAGAAGTACCGGGCTTCTGGTCAGAAAAAGGGACTGTAGGAACGACTTTGATGCTCATTAAAATTGCTAGCTAAAAATGCTCTGAGTAAATGCTCTAAATACTGAAATGCCCATACCTTTAGGCTAGCTTTCATTTTACGAGTCATTGGTCAGTCAAGCAAAAAAAGAGGCGGCACAAATAAGTCACCTCACAATAATAAAACCCAAAAAAATGGTTGCGGCGGGCATAGCCCGCCGCAACCATTTTTTTCGTTTTATTTAGAACTCATCGACTTGGGTAAAGGAACCAATGGCTCTTCCATAGCAATTAAGATTGGTTCTGGTTTTACTTGGGTAGGAGCAGGAGACTTGATACTGTTTGCCACTGGGCTGAATTGATGACCCGAGTTGAATGTGAACATCGAGCCAAATACTCCAACTACAGCGGCAACGGATATGCCAATACCCGCCAATTTCCATTTACGACGCTGCGATCGCTTGTCAATCTCGGCAAAGACACGATTAATCATCACATCAGTCTCTGTTTTGACCGATGAATGTGCGGCTACAGGCACTGGTAGATCAATTAATGATTGGCGCAGTTTTAATTGTTGTTGATAGAGGCGACGAAAATCAGCATCATCGGACAACCACTGTTCGACAAGTTGCTCTTCAGCTTCAGTTACTTCGCCATCTATGTACGCACTTAGTAACTCAAAGCGCTCCTCTGGAATAATCATAGAACTATTAAAAATTTGGTTAGCACTCATAACTTAAATACACCCCTCGTTACATATTTGACAAATAGGGTTGTAGTTGCGCTTGTAGTTTCAATCTTGCTCTAGCTATACGTGATTTTACTGTACCAAGCGATACACCTGTTAATTCAGAAATCTCTTCATAGGACAAACCTTGGATTTCCCTTAACACGATGGTTTCACGGAAGCTAGAAGGTAAATCTTGAATAGCCTTACGAAGTTGTTCATAAAACTCTTGCGTAGACATATTGTCTATTGGACTAGGGGCAGCGCTAGGCAAATCCCAAGTCATTTCATCACCATCACCAGACATAAATGGTGCGTCGAGGGAAACTGAGCTACCAACTCGCTTCCGTTTGCGCAACTCGTCATAAAACAAGTTGGTAGCAATCCGACTCAGCCAACCACGAAACTTTTCAGGTTCTTGTAAGCGCTTGATATTACGATATACGCGCAACCAGACTTCTTGAGCAAGATCAGCGCGATCTTGCCAGTCAGGAGCAAGTTTATACAAAACTTGATCGACATAGGATTGATTACGTCGCATGAGTTCTGCAAACGCAGACCTGCTGGTTTGCGCTTCAGTTTGGCACAGTTGCACCAATTCAACGATGGGGAGCTTATCAACGGACACGGAGTTGGAGGGCGCGTACCCTCCGATGCTGGTTGACCAAGATAGGCTATAACTCATCAATTACTTGCTCCTACTGGACTTGAATCTGCACATGACTTAAAAAAGTCTGTGTCTTTATGTTCAAGTGTTAGGACGAAGGATTGAAAAAGTTTGTTCCTATCAAAATAGAGCTTTAATTGATATATAGCAGTTTGCAGATTCACTAATCTCACAGATTTCCTGAGAAAGTTCTGCAATGGAGAGCTTTCTCAGGAAATCTGTCATTAATCAATGCAAATTACTGTAAGTTTTACCTAAATCAGGTTCTACTTAAATATCAGTGATTAAAGATATTTCAAGAGGGATAATAGCAGTTAGTCAGGATGTTTTTGCTAATTCATAGATTTCCTTAGATTTTTGATCTGATTTTTTTACTTAAATATATTTAGATTTACTTATGCTGCGATCGCAATGGATATCAGTTTTGACAGGCGTTGTCGCCGTAATTTTGGGTGTGGGCTATTTGATTTTGGTACAAGTACTAGATTGGCGCGGCGGTGAAATGTTGCCTGCTCCTGTCGATTTGTCTTCGATTATTCAAGAATTTTTGCAAACTTAAAAAAGCCAGAAAAAATCAGAACATGCTGCGAAGCAGCATGTTCTGATAAGCAAGCCGATGAAACTAACCAGAAAAGGTCATTACAGTGTGAAGGCGATGCTCGATCTGGTGGTTTGGGCAAAACGTAAACCTGTATCAGTTCGCGAAATTAGCGATCGCCAATCGATTCCTGCCCCATATTTAGAAAAAATTTTAATGGCACTGCGCCAAGCGGATTTAGTTGAGTCAGTTCGTGGGGTGCAAGGTGGATATAAGCTAAAGCGATCGCCTAAAGATATCTCTCTAGGCGAAATTTTGTCAGCGGTGGGCGAAGATACTTATCCCTTGCCCAGACTAAAGCCACAGGAAAAACTCGCCTCTGATTGGGTAACATTTGCGCTTTGGCAAAGACTTGATCGAAAGCTTAAGGATGCTCTTTATAGTATTTGTTTAGAAGACTTATATTACGATGCCCGCAGTTGGCAAGCATCACAAGGACAAAGTGCTGGATTTATAGTTTAAATAAGTGAAATTATTTAAACAGACTTAGACCGAATTTGACGCATGAGGTTAGCCATTTCGATCGCACCCATGCCAAACTCCCAACCCTTATTCCCTTTAATACCCGCACGCTCAAGAGCCTGCTGCATCGTGTCTGTGGTTAGCACCCCAAAAATAATCGGTACACCAGTCTGAAAAGAGGTTGCGGCTACACCTTTAGAAACCTCATTCGCCACATAGTCAAAATGTGGGGTATCCCCACGAATGACTGCTCCTAGGCAAATGATCGCGTCATAACGACCCGAAGTTGCTAATTCTTTTGCGACCATCGAGATTTCTAGGCTCCCAGGAACCCAAGCATAATCAACTTGGCTGCCCGTCTCCGAGACATCAACACCATGTCTCAGGAGTGAATCTTGACATCCTTGCAGAAGCTTACCGACGATCAGGTCATTAAACCGCGCTACGACGATCGCAAAGCGCAAACTGTCTGTATTAGTAAAGCTACCTTCAAAAACGGTCATAGAGTTAATTTATAGCGATTTTCAAATAATTAATCAAAGGAGAAACTTCCAAAAATCTTGCTGAGCTGGATTTTTGGAAGTTTGTTCTGGGGTTATTGGCTATATCTAAGCTACAAAAGCGTTCAAAATGCCTATGACAATTACGAATGCTAACCAAATTAGAGAGCCAAGAAATAAAAGAGGTTTTGTTTGGTTCCAAGAGCTAGGGGATGCGTAAGCTACAGGTACACCAATCACCAAAACGAAGGAAAACAAGACGAAAGCTGCCAATAAAAGTTGGAATAGAATAGTCACTTTATTTAAACTCCGAATACTAAAACAAGATACTAAGAAAAATCCTTTACACCAAATTAGCAGAAAATGCGTCTCTCTTAAGGTTTGAAGTAAATGGTGCAGCAATTCTCATTAAGAAACTAATTCTGGTTTTTGCTGCAACTTAGGCGCAGCAAAAACCAGAATTAGTTTTATTGGCTTCAATTATATTTAAAGAGCGCCTGCGGCGGTGCGATCGAGCACACCCTCAGATAAGTGAGTGGTAATATTCCCAGACTGTAGAACTGGAGAACCCTTTGCACCTTGAGGATAATCGATTACACTTACTCCACCATTTCCTTGTTTAAAGACCCAAAATTGTTCAGGTGTAAAGTCAAATAATAGACAAAGAATCGCTTTGTTTACAGCATCATGGGCGACAACTAGAGCAGTTTCACCAGCAGGAACCGAATCGACAATTTTTTGCCAAACGATCGCTACCCGATCCCATACTTCTTGCAAATTCTCGCCCTCAGGCATTTGTACGGTTTCGGGCTGAGCTTGCCAGAGAGCCAGTTGCCCCGCAAACTCAGCCTCGATTTCATGCTCAAATTTGCCCTCCCATAAGCCATGGGAAATTTCTTTGAGTTCATCAAAAAGCTCAAGCTTGATCTGGGGATGCTTGTTTAAAATTTCTAAAGCAGTATCTTTAGGTCGCAGCATGGGGCTGCTAAAGGCTTTATCGATTTTAACCTTTGCTAGAAATTCACTGGCGCGTCTAGCTTGAGCATGACCATTATTATTAAGTGGCACATCGATTTGTCCTTGAAAACGTTTTTGGCGATTCCACTCAGTTTCACCGTGACGGACTAGCAATAAACGTGGCCCGTTGTGATTTTTCTTAACAGGAGGTAATGGTGAGCCTGAAATATCCTCAAGATGGCTGGCGAGATTGAGGGATTCAAGTTGTACCCCGTCAGCGATGCTTGCACCTTGAAAATTAAGGATACTAATAGCGCAGTTGACTTGCTGAATATTGTGATAAAGGCTAACTGGAATACCGATCGCCGAACAAATCAAAGCGCGATTAATACCACTGTGCCCCACTAGTAAAATCGTTTTACCTTGGTGTTTAGGTAAAATTTCTGACCATAGAGTTTTGGCCTGTTCAAATAAGTCGAGAATTGGGTAGCGATCGCCTAACTGAAATTTCTCTGGCTCATTTTGCCAGAGATGATATTTTTCAGGAAACTGCTCTTTAACGTCACGAGAAATCATCGATTCCCACTCGCTAAGATCAATCTCCAATAGACCTTCAGTAGCAACTAACTCAGGTGGATTAAAATTCTCGGCCAAAATGAGTCTGGCGGTATGCTGAGCGCGGACTAAAGGACTCGCGTAGGCAGCATCGATACTTAGGTTAGCCAGAGCTTTTCCCGCGAGCTTAGCTTGCTGTTTGCCCTTGTCGGTCAAGACAGACTGCAATTCTGGGCGATCATAATTACCCCTTCCTTGGATTTTGCTTAAGATGTTGAAATTACTCTCACCGTGACGGACGATAACTACTCGCGTACTCAGAACCTTACCCTCATTTTCTTTATTTTCAAGTCGGGAATACAGCGCAGCCGTATCCACAACATAACTATCAATATTAAAACACTATTAAGAAATAGTTACGCTCAAAGCTGCGCTATAATACTACGATAGGCTTAAGCTGGCTGCTAGCTAAAACGCATCTAGCTGCTAGTTAAGCGATCGAGCTTACAAACCATAATCATAAACTTGAATCATCAAGTACGCTGTTTTACCTACAGGCTGAATGCTTTAGGCAAATGGTGTAAGCACCTTTTAGATAGTCTAATAAAAGCCAGTCTAAGAAATAACTTAATTCTTTTAACGAAACCCCACCAATTTTCCATACAAAGCAATATGTCTCGTTATCGTGATGTCAGAGCAGGCACAGCGACTAATTACTAGCTTCGGTACATAGCTAAGTAGTTGGTTGACGATAGAGGCAGGTTGCAATCGAAATTTTTTTCTTGTTTTCGTTATTGGTATGTTCTGTTGTGAAGCCCCTATAAAGACTCTTTGAGTCTGTTTAAGTAGGCGCAATTAAATATAAAAAGCCAAAACCTGTGCCGTTCGCGCAGCGGGCATCATAGGTTTTGATTCTGAGTTTTAATTATGCCGATTTACTTAAATAAAGGGTTTGAAAGATGTTTTTTTTAATATTTTTATATGAAGTTTAGAAAAAATTTTTTCAGTTAAGTTCTTAGGCTGGCTCTCTTGAATCGAAGAAATTCTGAGGAAATTGAATGCCAAAGCAAATAATTATTGCCGAGCAGTATCGAATTGCTGCTGTATTTAGCGAAGATCAAATTGAAGAAATTGTTGTTGCCGCAGGAACTCACCAAGTTGGGGATGTTTACTTGGGCGTTGTCGAAAATGTTTTAACTAGTATTGATGCGGCGTTTGTAAATATTGGTGACGGCGATCGCAATGGGTTTATTCACATAACTGACCTTGGGCCTTTGAAAATGCGACGATCGTCTGGTTCGATCAGCGATCTAGTCGTACCGCAACAGCGTGTGCTTGTGCAGGTAATGAAAGAGCCAACGGGTAACAAAGGTCCCCGCTTAACTGGAAATATCTCCTTACCAGGTCGCTATGTGGTGCTATTGCCCTTTGGGCGTGGCGTAAACCTATCCCGCCGCATTCGCAGTGAGGCGGAGCGTAATCGTCTGCGCGCCCTTGCCATTTTGGTTAAACCAGCGGGTATGGGTATTTTGGTACGCACTGAGGCAGACGGAATGCCTGAGGAGCAGATTATTGAAGATCTCGATAATTTGCAACGCCAGTGGGAAGGCATTCAGCAAGATGTCGCCACTACGCGCCAGCCGACTTTGCTCGATCGCGAACGAGATTTTGTCCAACGGGTTTTACGAGACCTGTATAGCACTGAAGTTAATCGGATCGTTACCGATACTAGTGATGGTCTACGCCGCATTAAACAACATTTGCTGGGCTGGGGTGATGGCAAAATTCCTAGCGGTTTGATGTTGGATCATCATCGTGAACGTACACCAATTTTAGAATACTTTCGGGTTAATGCTGGCATTCGTGAGGCACTCAAGCCTAGAGTTGATCTGCCCAGTGGTGGCTACATTATTATTGAGCCAACTGAAGCCTTAACCGTAATTGATGTTAACTCTGGCTCATTTACCAAATCCCAAACCTCCCGCGAAACGGTGCTGTGGACAAACTGTGAAGCTGCTGTAGAGATTGCTCGTCAAGTGCGCCTACGAAATATTGCTGGCGTAATTGTGGTGGACTTCATTGATATGGACACTCGCCGCGATCAATTACAGCTCCTTGAACATTTTAATAAATCTTTGAAATCGGACAAATCTCGTCCTCAAATTGCTCAGCTTACGGAGTTGGGGCTAGTGGAGCTGACACGTAAGCGTCAAGGTCAAAGCATCTATGAATTGTTTGGTCGTCCTTGCTCTACCTGTGGTGGCTTAGGACATTTAATGCATTTACCTGGGGAAGCAGCAGGACAACCTGTTGATGCGACATCACGGACTTGGGAATCGAAGCAATCTAATCAGCTTGATTTTACCTCTGAGTATGAAGATGGAGATTCTGATTTGGGTGGTGGGCTGGAACCTAATTTAGTAAACCATCCGAGCTATCAAGAGC
Source organism: Pseudanabaena sp. BC1403 (assembly GCF_002914585.1). Lineage (NCBI taxonomy): Bacteria > Bacillati > Cyanobacteriota > Cyanophyceae > Pseudanabaenales > Pseudanabaenaceae > Pseudanabaena > Pseudanabaena sp. BC1403. The sequence goes on along the minus strand of NZ_PDDM01000002.1, from coordinate 300,019 downwards.
GTGGGAATTTGCGTAGACGCGGTAAGCGGGCGATGCTTAACAAGGATTCACGCGAGTCTCGTGAGCCAGAAAAAGTTGCTCCTGTTGTAGATGTGCGATCGCGCTTTGAGCCGCGCATTGAACCATTAATTGAGCCACGTTTTGAGCCCCGCGTTGAACGTGAAATTGTCGTTGATCGATCTGTTCCAGCGAAATTGTCTTTGCCCAATATTGCTAGCAACATTCCTGCAACTAAAGCGATCGCAGAACCAAGCGAAGAATTGGTTGAAGTAACTGATGCTGCACCTGTAGTTATTGCTGAAAATTTACCTGAGCGTCCTAATAAGCGCGAAATTCGCACCAAAGTCATTGAGCCACCAGAGTTAATTGTGGTGGAGATGACCGAAGAAGAGCAAGATGTCTATTCCCTAATTGGCGTTTCTCCCTTGGTATTGCTTGATCGCGAAGTTAAAGATCCGCGCAATGTAATTGTGACAGTTGCTTTGCCAGGTCAAGCTCCTAAGATTGCTAATAATATGGGCAACCTACGATCTAGTGCAGAATCAAATAATGAATCAAGCTCAGAATCAGGATTTGATTCAACCGCTGAAACAAATAATTCGGCAGATCGAGAAGATGACTTTGAGGAAAGATTTGTAGAATCAGAAATTACCGAGTTACCATCTGAAGTGTTAAACAGCAGTCCAGTCAGCAGCCCTGTAAAGACTAATGGCACTTCTAACGGAGTAATTTTGAGGGTGAATAGGGCGCAATCCCTTGATTCAGCAGATACAGATGAAAATTCTGATCTAAGAGGTGAGCCGTCAGAAGCCTCCAAGGAATTTGTGCCAATTCAATCTCCTGAAGCTTCACGACGTAAGCGATCCTCCGCTTCACAAATCTAAAAAAAAGCGGCGCATAGCGCCGCCTTTTTTGTTTTAAAAGACAAGATCAACTTCTAGCTTTTTAAGATTGATCACATAAAGCTTATAACCAGATATTTCTGAAGTGGCGATCGCTAATAAATTAATGTCAACTGGCGCGATCGCCGTTACTTCGCCATCAATAATCAAGTTGTTAATATTATTACCGCGCAAATCCAACAACATCAAAATAGTCTGATTATCATTGTAATTAGCCGTAATCGCATATCCCCAAGGCGTTGCTACCATGATTAAGGCTGCGTACTCTAGGGGAATCCGTATAAGCCGATAAGGGGTGAGATCGAGCAAAAAGATATTTTTATGATTACCCGCTTCTAGCAGTAGTACGCGATTGTGTGTAAATGTCGCAATTCCAGAAGCGATCTCTATGGGCAAAGCCAATCGATACATGACATTACAGCGGCGAGAAATGACGATCGCCCGACTTTCATTAGTCTCTGGCTTATTGGCGATCGCTAACAAATGATGTTGATCGAAGGCAATAATGCAACTTAAGTCTCTAGTGGCAAACTCCAAGCGCATAGCTCGGTTATAGACTAAATTTCGGATTTCTAATTGCTTACCCGTAGATATGGCAAACCAGTCGCCATGAGGAGAAATTGCCCATTTAAAAGGTTGCGCTGAGTGATGCAAAGATTTGGGCTTGCCCTGACCAAACTGATAGATTACTCGATTGGTGATTGCAAATAAAGTCTTACGAGCAAATGCGATCGCCTCAATGTCATATTCGGATTTAGCGATTTGTTCAGATTGATCAAGGCTCAAACTATGCCAATGCAAAAGAAAACTAGAAGTGCTATAAAAACGAGATTTTTCTGCGCCAACTAGCCCAATAATTTTTGAATCTGTTTTTTTCTGAGCGAAATGTTGAGACTTTTGAGAAAACAAAGCTATCGTACAACTCTCGGCATCAAGCCCCGTTTGAATCTGGCTAAAATCTTCAGAACGAATTGCCTCTAAATCCTGCCGCATCTCTTGAGCTGAAGTGTATCGGCGCTTTGGTAGTTTTTCGAGGGATTTCGTAATAATCTTGGCAAGCGATTGGGGTAATCGATCAGGAATACTGATTCGTTGATTTAAATGAGCATTCATTAGCTCATTGGGCATTCCCGAAAAAGGACGCTTACCAACTAAAAGCTCATACAAAATAATCCCAACTGCATAAATATCTGAACCTGCTGAAAACTGACCATAAAACCGTTCAGGAGCCATATATCCTGGTGAACCAGTATTGTTGCTATCAGTTCCTATTTCTTGACTGAGCCGAGCAATACCAAAATCGGAAATTTTTGCTTGCCATCCCTTAGATGTAATTTTTAGCAATACATTTTCAGGCTTGATATCGCAATGAATAATATTTTCCCCGTGGGCATGTTCTAAGCCCAGCAGAATCTCATTAATTAAATCTAAACATTGCTGCACTGATAATGTCTTGCTATGGTTCATTAGATCCCTTAATGTCCCGCCCTCGCAGTAGTCCATCACCAAATAGCGATAATTTTGATGATGCATAAGTGCAGTACAAGTAACAATATTTTCATGCTGTAAAGTCAACAGAAACCGTAGTTCGCGTAAGAGCTTACTAGTGGGAAATCGCTTGTGCTCTAGTTCCTTAAGCGCGACCAATTTACCTGTATCTCGCATCCGTGCACACAAAACCTTGCCAAATTGCCCCCTGCCAACTAAACCCAAGATCCGATATTTAGAGAACTGTGAAGTGGATTTTTCATTCATACGGGCAAATCATGTCTCTGGAAATTTATAACTAGTTTTGAGAGAGGTTACGCTAAGCGTAACCTCTCTCAACCCAAAACGCTTAAACAGAAATGACGTTAAGCTTAACAATATTCTCTAAAATTACAATGCTTAACATTTCGTTGCAAAACAACTAGAGAGATGTCCAAAGATTGTCGATATCATGGTAGAAAGCGATATATAAAACGTAATATTTCTCAATCAAATCCATTAGTCAAATTTATGAGTCAAGCTTCTACATCCGCCGATGTCCCTAGCATGGGTCGTCGCCAGTTTATGAACTTAATTTTGGGGGGCGCTGCGGCAGTAACCACCCTTGGTGCGGCTGTTCCTTTCCTCGCCTATTTTGTACCACCTTCTCGTGGCGGTACTGGCGGGGGTGTTGCAGCTAAAGATGCACTTGGTAATGATGTGGTTGCTTCGGCTTTCTTAGCTAGTCATCAAGCAGGCGATCGCGTACTTGCCCAAGGACTCAAAGGCGACCCCACTTATATTGTCGTTACCGACAACAAAGAAATTGCTTCTTATGGACTAAATGCAGTTTGTACTCACCTTGGTTGCGTTGTACCTTGGAACGTTGCCGAAAACAAATTTATGTGTCCTTGCCATGGATCTCAGTACAACGCTGAAGGTAAAGTTGTACGTGGTCCTGCGCCACTATCTCTCGCTCTTGCCCATGCCACAGTCTCCGATGATGTTGTGCAATTTAGCACTTGGACAGAAACTGACTTCCGCACCAACGAAGCGCCTTGGTGGTCTTAAAATAAAGGGTTTAGGATAGATGGCGCGGAGCGCCGTCTATCCTAAACCATATCCAAATTGGTCTTTGAATTACATTTGAACTTATACATGAAAAAAGCTTTGTTCCGTGCCAACCGTTTGATTGTGGGAGTCAGTCTTTGTATCCTCACAAGTTTAACTTTACTATTTGGGCTGAATACCGAATCTGCTCTTGCCTATCCTTATTTTGCCCAAGAAGCTTATAAAAATCCTCGCGAAGCCACTGGTCGTATTGTTTGCGCTAACTGTCACCTAGCTCAAAAAGGGATTGAATTAGAACTACCTCAAGCTGTTCTTCCCGACACTGTATTTGAAGCTGTTGTCAAACTGCCTTACGACCACACCAAACAACAAGTAAGTGCTGATGGTAGCAAAACAGGTTTGAATGTTGGTGCAGTTTTAGTATTGCCTGAAGGTTTCAAAATTGCTCCTGAAGATCGCTTGTCTGAAGAGCTTAAGGAAAAAGTCAAGGACACATATTACCAACCTTACAGCGATACCCAAGAAAATATCGTCCTAGTTGGGCCAGTCTCTGGTGATGATTATTCAGAAATTGTTTTCCCCGTTCTTGCTCCTGATCCTGCTAAAGATAAGAACATTCACTTCTTGAAATATTCAGTAAGCGCTGGTGGAAACCGTGGTCGTGGACAGGTTTATCCTACTGGCGAAAAGAGCAATAACAACGAATATAACTCTTCGGTTTCTGGTCTAGTTACTCAAATTAGCCCGATCGCACCAAATGAAGATGAAGGTGTCTACGGTGGTTATGAAATTTCGATCCAAACTACTGATGGCAGCATTGCTGTTGAGAAGGTTCCTGCTGGTGCTGAACTAGTTGTGGAACCTGGTAGTGATGTTAGGGTTGGTTCTCCTCTAACCACAAACCCCAATGTTGGTGGCTTTGGTCAGCATGATGGCGAAATCGTCCTGCAAGATCCTCGCCGCATTCAGTGGTTGCTAGCATTCTTTGCTTCTGTCATCGTTACCCAAATTTTGTTGGTACTGAAGAAGAAGCAAGTCGAAAAAGTCCAAGCAGCAGAAATGAATTTCTAAAAGCTCCTTGTTGCATCAAACAAAAAGAAGCACCCTTTGGGTGCTTCTTTTTGTTTTTAGATTGTGGAAATTTCTTTTTCTTTTTCGGCTGTAACCTTATCGATATTTTTAACGAACTTATCCGTTAACTTATCTACTTGTTCTTGTTGGCTTTTAGAATCATCTTCAGAAATTTCTTTTGCCTTTTCTAGCTTCCGCAATGAGTCGATCGCATCACGACGCACATTACGCACTGCGACCTTGCCCTCTTCTGCAAGTTTAGAAACCATTTTTACCAACTCCTTACGGCGATCGGTAGTTAATGGCGGAATATTTAGACGAATACTGCTGCCATCGTTGTTTGGGGTTAGCCCAATATCCGACTCAGAGATTGCCTTCTCAATTGCTCGCATACTACTGCGATCAAAAGGCTGAATCATTAATGTCGTAGCATCAGGGGAGGAAATATTTGCCAAAGCCTTGAGGTGAGTCTCTGCCCCATAATATTCCACCGTAATCCGATCCAATAGCGAAGCATTAGCACGCCCCGTTCGCACACTATTAAAATTGTGCTGGGTCGCTTCTACAGCTTTCTGCATTCGCGCCTCAACATCAGTTAATTTCACAAGAGCCTCCAACATAAGTACCAATCGATTCTCCCATGATGACGCGACGAATGTTACCTGTAACACCGAGATCGAACACAATAATTGGAATACCATTTTCTTTGCATAACGCAAAGGCAGTAGCATCCATTACCCGTAAATCATGGATTAGCGCATGGTCGAAACTAACAGTTTGAAAACGTTTTGCATCAGGATTTTTCTTCGGATCACTGTCATAAATGCCATCAACTTTAGTTGCTTTCAGGATCACTTCAGCATTAATCTCGGCTCCACGCAAAGCCGCAGTCGTATCAGTGGTGAAATAGGGATTACCTGAGCCTGCGCCAAAAATAACCACCCGATTATTTTCAAGGTGGCGAATGGCACGACGGCGGATATATGGTTCAGCGATCTCTTGCATAGCGATCGCTGACATAACTCTTGTCTGAATCGGTTCATCCAGATGCTCAAAAGCATCTTGTAAAGTCAGTGCGTTCATCACGGTAGCAATCATGCCAATATAATCAGCCGTGGCTCGATCCATACCTTTGTCAGCACCGTTAATACCGCGAAAAATATTACCACCACCAACGACGATCGCTACCTCAGTCCCATCTTTAACAATTTCGGCAACTTGTAAGGCAATATCTTGGACGACTTCAGGATCAATCCCAAAGCTGCGATCGCCCATGAGTGCTTCGCCACTGAGCTTTAGTAAAATGCGTTTATATTTCGGGATTTTAGATTCACTTTTTGTTTCTTTTGCAATTTCTTTTGTAGTTACGTTCATGTTTCATTCCTAACTGATTATTTTCAAGCGCGATCGCTTTTTATTGTTTTCTCTCTCTAGACAAGACGTACCTACATACCATTACAGTTTCTACGGCAAATGGCGTAACTTACAGCAACAGTTTACCTACAGCAAACTGAAACCTCAAAAACCTCAATGAGTATGATTAAAGAAGCTAATCATACTCAAAACCCAAAACCAGATCATATCCTGCCAGCTACGCTGGCGGGATATGATTCTCGATTTTAAGGTTACTTATGTCTAGCTACTTAGCAATTTTCACATGAGCATATGCTCATGTGAAAATTGCTATACTAACGGTTCTAATCAGTCACGCACTCTGGATTGCGATCCGCCTCTTGATCGACTGGTTGCAGAGAAGCATTGGAGAAATCTGTGCAATTCAAATTTGCCCCATTTAGATTTGTTCTTAGTAAAAATGCACCTTTAAAATTAGCTTTGTAGCAATTGGATTTACTAAGATTTGCACCATCTAGACATGCCCGACCTAGCTGAGCATCAACTAGAAATGTGCCATTAAGATCGGCTTCTTTTAGATTGGCATCATTAAGATTGGCATTACTTAGGTTTGCCCCACTTAGATCAGCTTTTGATAATAAGGCATCGCTAAGATTGGCTGCATATAAATTTGCATGAGAAAGATCAGATGCAGTGAGATTTGCATAACTAAGATTCGCTTCACTAAAACTCGCCCCACTTAAGTTAGCACCTTCAAGATTAGCTCCATTTAGTTTTGCGCCATCTAAGTTTGCTCCTTTCAAAAATGCTTCTGCGAGATTTGCTCCCTCTAGGTTGGCTCCGACTAGAGACACACAACTTAAATTGGCTCCCGTCAAGTCAGAGTTGGCAAGACTCACCGCATTAAGATTTGCGCCAGTTAAGTCAGCATCTCTTAGATTTGCTCGTTCTAACCTAGCACCATGCAAATCAGCCTTAACCAGACTAGCACCATTTAGATCTGCATCACAGAGATTTGCATCACTGAGACTAGCGCGGTATAGGATGGTCGTATTTAGCTTTGCACCATATAAATTTGCTTCATTTAAAGTGGAGCAAGATAGGTTTGCTTCGCTCAGATTGGCATTAGCCAGATTGATCGCGGTCAAGCCCATACCAGTGAGATTTTCACGACTAAGATCTGTATCACTAAAATCTCGAAAGCCTTGGTTAAAGCGATCGACTAGTTCTCTAGCTTTCATTACTCTTTCACACCATATTTTTGCTATCTAATCGGAACTTGCAAAGCGGGTTCCTATAGAGTTTTTATTTGTCTGTAGGCAAAATTGCGCCTGTCATATTTGCGCCATCCAAATTTGTCCACAACATAAAAGCCCCTCTTAAGTTTGTCCACAACATAAAAGCTCCTTTCAAGTTTGCACCTGTTAAACTTGCTCTAGTAAGATTGGCCCGATTGAGATTGGCACGATTTAAACTAGCTCCGTTTAATACTGCTTCATCTAGATTTGCACCAGTCAAATTAGCTTCGTTTAAAATTGCATTATGTAAATTGGTGCGGATCAAATAAGCTCCTCGTAGGTCAACATTACTTAAATCAGCTCCACTTAAATTCGCGCCCATCAAATTTGCACCACTCAAATTTGCACCGCTAAGATTGGCATTAGATAGATTCACCCCGTTCAGGTTCGCGCCATTGAGATCGGATTTCATCAAAAATGCACCCGTCAGATTTGTCCAACTCAAATCTGCTTCGGCTAGGTTGGATTCGTTCAAATTTGCCCAACTCAGATCAGATCCAACTAAATTAGCTTTTTCTAAGTTTGCCCCAAGTAAATTTGCCCAGCCCAAGTTAGCGCGACTAAGTGAACCACCGCTCAAATTGGCATAGACAAGATCAACGGCATTGAGATTTGCTGCATTTAAGATTGCGCCACTAAGATCAACTCCGTGCAATTCTGCCCCTGTGAGATTGGCTTCTGTCAAATCAACGTTCATCAAGCAAGCTTGACTAAGATTTGCCCCACTGAGATTCGCCTTGATCATCAGTGCCCCAGTAAAATCGGCATCACTGAGATCGGCTCCCAGTAAATTCGACTCAATAAAAAATGTGCCATTTAGCTTGGCTCGACTGAGATTTGCACCATTGAGACAGGCTCCTGTGAGGGTGGCAAGACTAAGATCGGCGTTAATCAAAGATGCGCTAGTTAAATTTGCTGAATTGAGATTGGCAGCAACTAGATAAGCTTCATTGAGACAGGCTCTTTGTAGATCCGCCTTGATTAAGAAGGCGGATGTAAGATTTGCTTCAGTTAAATTTGCTTCGACTAGATTGGCTCGGTTGAGATCAGCTCGATGAAGAAATGCGCCAGTGAGATTTGCTTTGGAAAGCATCGAGTCTGCAAGCTTGGCGTTACTAAGATTAACGCGCTTGAGATCTGCTCCCTTGAGGTTGATTCCTTCTAGGCTTGATTTGGTAAGATTTGCTTTGGTAAAGTCGGTAAGATTCACGCCTGCCTCATTTTGATTCGTTGTACTCGTTACAGCTCAAGAAGATTGTTAGACATACCCTTTGAATTAAATTCATCAATTAATTCTGTGAGTGTTCTTTTGTTCTCCTTGATTTGGCTTGACAAGATGGCTGCGTCTCAACATTTTTAACAATCAGGATTTGCGACAAAAAGCTTTGCTAATCCCGAGCTCTCCTATTTGTCTGAGACAAATTGAAAATCTCAATAAATTGCTATAACAAATAGAATACATGAGGAAAATGAAGATGCGATCGCCTTGCAATATTTGGCTTAGATACTCAAGTTTTGATTAAAGTTTTGATAACGAATGACAAATACAGATTTACAAGAAGTTATTCAACCTGCCTTAGAGCGGTTTTTAGGTAAGGTTTATTTAGTTGGTGCTGGGCCTGGTGATGCAGGATTGATGACACTTAAGGGCAAATCCTTGTTGGAAACTTGTGATGTAGTGCTTTACGATGCTTTGGTTAGTGATGAAATCATTGCCATGATTAACCCGATCGCAGAAAAAATCCATGCAGGTAAGCGGCGCGGAAATCATTCGCTATTGCAAGAGGAGACTACGCAGTTATTGATCGAGAAGGCGCAAAAACATGCGATCGTGGTGCGCTTAAAAGGTGGCGATCCGTTTATCTTTGGGCGTGGTGGTGAAGAGCTTGCCGATTTGCGATCGGCTGGGATTGCGGTTGAGGTTGTTCCAGGGATTACGTCAGGGATTGCCGCACCTGCCTATGCAGGAATTCCGCTTACCCATCGCGATTTTAGTTCGTCGGTAATTTTTGTGACTGGGCATGAGTCAGCTGGAAAATATCGACCACAGATCAATTGGACGGCGATCGCCCAAGCTGCCGAAACAATTGTGGTTTACATGGGATTGCATAATTTAGGCGAAATTGTCCCTAAAGTCATCGCAGCTGGCTTGCCTGAATCCACACCTGTAGCTTTAATTCGCCAAGGAACACGCGCTGATCAGTCAGAATTAATTGGCTGTTTGGGTAATATTGTTAAGCTTGTGCAAGAAAGTAACTTCGCCCCTCCTGCGATCGCAGTTATTGGTAACATTGTAAACTTTCGAGATGTATAGTACAAGCGGCGTTTAACAAGGCTCCCTAGTTCTCAATATATGGAAAAAAGCTAATGAATACAAGTAAAGTGAGTATTCCTGTGGAAATCGAGAATAATAATCATCGACTGGAAGTTCAAATACATGACATTTTAGAAGCGATCGCTGCTACGGAGTTATTTGTATCCGAGATAGATTTTATGCAGTTTAGTTGCGATCAAAAAACAATTTTTGCTGTAGAAAGGGCGATCGGTCTGATCGGTGCAACTGCGAAGCGGTTGCCAATTAGTTTTATGGATCAGTATCCCCAAATTAATTGGCGACGTTTGACTAGTGTTGGGGATAGCTTGATGTTTGGATATTTAGAAGTAGATCTCAATACTTTATGGGAGTTGATCCAGCAAGATGTGCCGTTTATTAAAGAGCTAATGCAAAAGGCGATCGCCAGTTTACAGCAGTAGCCCTGCACTCAAGTGCAGGCTAAAAGCTCAAACCCTTTGAAACGGGTTGCTTGAAAGTATTATTTAGTCCACTTCAGTGGACTTGAGCTTTTAGCCAAGAACTTGAGTTCTTGGCTTATTTGCGTAAGCCATAATTTTGACAGCTTCCACAAGACTTCAAATTCTCATCACAATTTTATCGTCTACAATTTCAACAAGTGTGATTTTTTTAGCAAACTGCTCTATTTTCTTGCGATCGCCATTACAGCCATTACATAGGATCGCAAAAGGGCTAAATCGATCTAATCGAGAAATACTTGGGAAACTATCATCATCCTTTGGCATTAATTCGATGCAACACATATTCCCTGCAAATTCAATAATACTTGTGCTAATTTGATAACCTCCACAACCCGAATAAGGATACGATAATCTCCTCTCAATTAGCTTGTGATTGTCAATTTCATAATAGACAGGACCCGGACGAGTTCCACCAGATCCTTTGACAGGAGTAATTCCGCCGCAAATAATACAGCTAAGCTGTTTGACCGTAAAGCTTATCTCGCTCCTTCCATTTTCTATTCCATCTCGAAAAAATTCGTCAAACTTTTGTCTTAGAGAATTAAATTCTTCTGGTGTAGTCTCATAGATTGGAAAATCTACGACTGCCTGAGGCATCTTACCGTTAAGGATAAACCGCGATCTGATATAGCCAAAAGAAAGCACAATAGAAACATACAGAATTACGATCACACTGTAGTTAAACCACGGATTTGGAAACGTGGTTTGAAGTTGGACTAGAAATTCACTCATATTAGGCGAATTTTATGCGAATGATTTTTTTGTTTGGCAACACAAGCATTCTAGACTACGTTTTATATAAATCAGCAAAAAATCTTAAAAATATGCTTTGTCGCTACCACCGATTAAGCGCAAATTCTTCCTTGATATATAATCGTTATAGCCATTTACAAATCTTAAAGATTACCTGAAAGAAAATTTATGAGTGAAGTTAATAATCCTCTCCTGATCGGCAAAGGATTACCGCCATTTCCAGATATCAAGCCCGAACAGGTCATTCCTGCAATTACTCAATTACTCGAAGAAACAAGCAAGGGATTGACCGAACTGGAAGCCAATCTTCAGCCTACATGGGCAGGGCTAGTAGAGCCATTAGAGCGTTTGACTGAGCGCATTGGTTGGAGCTGGGGTGCGATCGAGCATTTACTCAGTGTCAAAAATAGTGCCGAATTGCGCGAAGCTCATAAGGTAGTGCAACCTAAGGTAATTGAATTTTTTAATCGCTTTAGCCAGAGCCAGCCAGTTTATAAAGCCTATAAAGCAATTTATGGATCATCGGAGTGGGATAACCTTGACCCCGCCCAAAAACGGATCGTCGAAGCCGCGATGCGGGATGCAGAATTGTCGGGTGTGGGTTTAGAAGGGGAATTAAAAGAAAAGTTCAACGCGATTCAAATGGAACTTGCCGAACTTTCCACTAATTTCTCAAATCATGTACTTGATGCCACCAAAGCATTTAGCATGACTTTGACTTTACCCGAAGAAATCGAAGGTTTACCTCCGAGCCTCCTTGCCCAAGCTGCCCAAGCTGCTCGTCTGGACGGTGATGATAAAGCCACGCCTGAAAATGGACCTTGGTGCATTACGCTTGACTATCCTAGTTATGTTCCATTCATGCAGCATAGCTGCCGTCGAGATCTACGCGAGAAACTCTATCGCGCCTTTGTCAGACGTGCCGCCAGTGGTGAGTTTGACAACTCTCCATTAATCGATCGCATTCTAGAATTGCGTAAGCAAAAGGCAGAACTGCTCGGATATCCGACATATGCAGAACTCAGTCTTGCTCGGAAAATGGCTCCCAATGTTGAGGCAGTTGAGAAATTACTAGAAGAATTGCGTCAGTCTAGTTATACTGCCGCAGTAGCCGAGTATGCAGAACTAAAGGAATTTGCAAAGTCTCAAGGCTCATCGACCTTGGGTGATCTTAAGCATTGGGATACCTCCTATTGGGCGGAACGTCAGCGGGAAACTAAGTTCAATTTCACTGTAGAAGAATTGCGTCCTTATTTCCCACTTCCGCAAGTTTTGGAAGGTTTATTTGCCCTTGTAAAGCGCTTGTTTGGCGTGACAGTAGTTGCGGCGGATGGCAAAGCTCCAATCTGGCATGAGAGTGTCCGTTTCTTTGAAATTCAAAACGAACAAAATCAAGCGATCGCCTATTTTTATCTCGATCCCTATAGTCGTCCTGCGGAAAAGCGTGGCGGTGCATGGATGAATGATTGCATCGGACGAGCTAAAGTGATCGAAGATGGTCAGCCCATTACTCGTTTACCCGTTGCCTATCTAATTTGCAACCAGTCACCTCCCGTTGATGGTAAACCTAGCCTGATGACCTTTGGCGAAGTAGAAACTCTTTTCCATGAATTCGGACATGGCTTGCAGCATATGCTGACTAAGGTTGATTATTCAGGCGCTTCAGGCATTAATAATGTTGAATGGGATGCGGTGGAACTTCCTAGTCAGTTTATGGAAAACTGGTGCTACGATCGCGCTACTTTGTTTGGCATGGCGAAACACTATGAAACTGGCGACACACTGCCCGAATCCTATTACCAAAAACTAATCGATTCCAAAAACTACATGAGTGGTTCAGGCATGTTGCGTCAGTTACATTTCAGCCTTGTGGATATCGAACTGCATCATCGCTATCAAAGCGGTGGCTCAGAGACTCCAATGCAATTGCGATCGCGTCTTGCAGAAACGACGATGGTAATCCCACCCTTGCCAGAAGATAACTTCCTCTGTTCTTTTGGTCATATTTTCTCAGGTGGATATGCCGCAGGTTACTACAGCTACAAGTGGGCAGAAGTCCTCAGCGCGGATGCCTTTGCAGCCTTTGAGGAAGTAGGACTCGAAAATGATGAGGCGATCGCATCAACTGGCAGGCTCTACCGCGATACGGTACTTGCCCTCGGTGGTAGTAAGCATCCAATGGAAGTCTTTAAAACCTTCCGAGGACGTGAGCCAAGTACCGCACCTTTGTTGCGTCATAGTGGTTTAGCCAAGGTCTAATCTCTTACTTGAGCGAGTTGCGGCGCGAAGCGCCGCAACTCGCTTTTGGGTTTTATGTCCTGAGCAACTTTGCGACGGATATAATACCAATCCACAAAAATGTGACGACACTTTTGTGGATAAAAAGCCAAACACAGCAAGGGTTACAAAAGCATAAAATGGCTACGCCATTTTATGCTTTTGTATAATGAGATCGCGATTGACTTGAAGTGCAAATCTGCGGTAATTTGCTCTTGCTCAGAAAAATGCATGATTTACTTTAGGCAAGAGAGATTTATGGGAACTTGGGCTGTGGATTCCTTTGGAAATGATGATGCTTGTGACTGGACATATGAACTTGAGAAAGTTAATGACCTTTCCCCAGTTGAGGAAGCTCTGAATGCAGTACTTAATTCTGGGGAAGAAGGTGTTGAAGCCTCTGAAGCAACTGAAGCGATCGCGGCGATCGAAGTCATTGCTCGTTTGCAAGGCAACTGGGGTAAACGCAGTGCTTATTCCGAGAGTCTTGACAATTGGGTTGAAGCAAACAAAATTCAGCCATCAACTGCTTTAGTCCAGAAAGCTCATTTAGCGATCGATCTCATTCTTGCTGAAAATTCTGAATTGAAAGAATTATGGTAGGATAGCGAAGAATATACAGATTGGTTAGCCGCAGTTACTGAATTAAAGAATCGTATCAATTTATAATCGAACCACAATAAATTTAGGACTTACGCATCTGCCCTGCAATAAATTGCGGGCTAAAAGCTTAAACCTGTTGAAACAGGTTGGTTTGAGGCTTTCTTTAGTCAGTTTTAACTGACTTGAGCTTTGAGCCAAGAACTTTAGTTCTTGGTTGATTTGCGTAAGCCCTAAAATTTTTAAAGCTGCTGCTTTACAACACCGTCAAAAAGTTCATTGGTTCGGAAAGTAGAGCGTTGAAAAGAAACATGGATGTGTTAGCGAAGTTTCTCAGATTGTTCGTTCAGAGGCTGTGGCTGAAGAGATTCTAGGGATCATTCTTTTACTTCTTTTATTGGAAACAATTCCAGCAATGTCATAAGTTAAAAAGGAACTTCAAAAGAGTATTAATAAATTTTATATCTTCCTTGTTTTACTTTGATTGACTCTAGCTGGTTTGGACTTAGGCTATAGCAAACCAAGGTTTGAAAAGCAGAAGATAAGTGGCGGCGCTTCGCGCCGCCACTTATCTTCTGCTTTTGGTTTGTACTAGCTAACTCTTTTTTTGCTATATTTTTTGGAACTTAGGATATCAATATTTTAGTTGTGAGCGCGATCTGACGAGTCAAATAATCGCTAAGGTAATACCTACCGATCGCGGGTTACTTTTAGGGAATTTAGGCTTTTGGCGATCGCAAACATAAAAACTAAGAAGTAAGCCCTATTATGAAAAATTGTTAGATTGATTTTACTAAGTTAGCGCTAATGTAGGATGTCTGAGACATAGACAAACAGTTATAGCTTGTTAAACTGTTGGCTAGTTTTTTAATTTGGTTTGAATTACACAGAGGCAAGGAGCATATGCAGGTAGATAAACAGGCGGATAAACAGGTAGAAACGGCTACGGACATCAGTAACATATCGAGAGATACACCAAGCACCTCTGCCAGAAATAAAACTAGTACTATGAAAAATGCTCTGACCCCAAAACGCTCCAACAAATTTTTGATCCCTGCGATCGTACTTGCCCTAGCTGCAATGGGCGTGAGTATTTGGTTTGTAATCGGTCGTTTTAGCAGTAACCCCGCGTCTACACCTGCAACTAGTGCCAGCACCAAAGATCAACCAAAAGCCATCAGTGCATTAGGGCGCTTAGAGCCACAAGGCGAAGTCATCAAAGTTGCCTCACCTTCAGCACTGGGAACATCACGCATTGTGAAATTGATGGTCAAAGAAGGTGATACCGTCAAACAAGGTCAAGTGATTGCCATTCTCGATAGTTACGATCGCTCAGTAGCAGCATTACTACAAGCCCAAAGCCAAGCTCAAGAAAGCGATCGCAATCTTGCTAGAGTTCGCGCAGGCGCAAAAAGTGGTGATATTGTTGCCCAAGAAGGTAACGTCATGTCTGCCGCCGCCAATATCAAATCTTTAGAAGCCAATGCCTCCAGAATTAAAGCAGAATTGGAAATTGCAGGTAGAGATTACAATCGCTTTCTTGAAGTTTTCAAAGAAGGCGCAATTTCCCAGACCGTTCTTGATACTTATCGCCTCAAGGTTGAGACTTTGCAAGGTCAGTTTGTGCAAGCTCAGCAGCAAATTCAGCAAGCACAATTCCAGTTGCGTCAGTCTCAGGGATTACTCAGTAGCGTTAGAGAAGTCCGTCCCACTGACGTTCAGTTTGCCGAAGCTCAACTGCAAACTGCGATCGTCAATGTAAAAAAAGCAGAAGTTGATCTCGATCTAGCTCAAGTTCGTGCTCCGATTGATGGACAAGTTCTCAAAATCAACTCTAAAACTGGTGAAGTTGTCAGCCAGACAAATGGAGTCATGGATCTTGGCAATACCAGTCAGATGTACGTAGTTGCGGAAATCTATGAGACTGATATCGGCAAAATCAAGGTTGGGCAGACTGCCACGATTGAGAGTGAAGCTTTTGAGGGAAACATCACTGGTAAAGTCGATCGCATTGGTTTGCGGATTGCCAAAAATGATGTTCTCGGAACTGACCCAGCCGCCAAGACTGATGTGCGGATTATCGAAGTCAAGATTAAGTTAGATGACAGTAAAAAAGTCTCAGGGCTTACTAATTTACAAGTCAGAGTCAAGATTGAAAGTTAATGAGAGCGCTTTGCTCTCTTATTAACTTTCAACTATTTTTTTTAATCGCTAGATGAATTTATGATTTTTGCCGTACCTCTTGCTTGGCTACAACTTACTTACGAAAAAAGCCGACTACTAGTTGCGATCGCAGGGATTACTTTTGCGGTGGTCTTAATGTTTTTGCAATTAGGATTCCGTGATGCTCTATTTAACAGCGCGATTCGACTACAAAGTAATTTGGTGGGCGACTTAGTGCTTATTAGCCCTCAATCCACTAACCTAGTGGGGATGCGAAACTTCTCTCAGCGTCGCTTATATCAAGCTTTAGGCATGAAAGAAGTCGCTTCAGTAAACCCTCTTTACATTGGTATTGGTGCTTGGAAAATCAAAGAAGACCCTGCGGGACAGACTCGCAACATTCTAGTGTTAGGGGCAAATCCTGATGCTAAGGTCTTTAAGATGCCTGGTTCCATATCAAACATTGATCGCGTTAAAACTCAAGATGTAGTTCTATTTGATCGTGCCTCTCGTGCCGAGTTCGGTCCAATTGTTAGTGAATGTGGCACTTTAGCCTTAAAAGCCCAATTTAATGATGAAGCTTTTGTTTGCAATAAATTGGTCAGTCGTGAAGTTGCTAATCGAAAACTAACTGTTGGTGGATTATTTGAGCTAGGAGCATCTTTTGCCGCAGATGGTTCGATGATTACTAGTGATACAAATTTCCTAAGAATTTTTGATAATCGACGTGCGGGATTAATTAATGTTGGATTGATTAACCTAAAGCCTGATGCATCTCCCTATGAAGCGATGCGAAACTTTATTCTTAGCCAGACAAGCGATAAGGTAATTTTGCCGCGTGAAAAATTACAACCCGACGGCAAACGAATTCGGAGTTTATATCAAGAAAAGATTGGTGCAGATGGAAAAATCACTCTTGAAGAAGATAAGAATAAAGTAGTGATATCCAAGTCTGATTTGACGGTTGAAGATCTCAAAAAAACTGAGGATGCGGCGATCGATGATACAAGAATCTTGACGATACAAGGCTATATTGACTTTGAGAAAGGCTATTGGCAAAAAAGCACTGCGATCGGCTTTATTTTTACTCTTGGAACCGTGATGGGTTTCATCGTAGGAATTGTGATTGTCTATCAGATTCTTTATACTGATGTTTCCGATCACCTTGCGGAATATGCCACTCTCAAAGCTATGGGTTATGGGAATCTATACTTGGCTCAAATTGTAATTCAAGAAGCTTTTGCATTATCGATTTTAGGCTTTATTCCAGGATTAGGAATTTCTTTCTTTCTGTATAACCTCACCAAAAATGCGACTTTGTTACCATTATATATTTGGGACAAAGCAATCCCAGTCATGATCTTAACGATAGTGATGTGTGTAATCTCTGGAGCAATATCCCTACGCAAAGTCCAATCGGCTGATCCTGCGGAAATCTTCGGATAGATCGATATGGATTTTAAATGGAATGGATTCACAATCAACGATCCTGTCAGTTGAGAATAATGATGAGCTTGTAGCTATTGCTCAAGATCTCTTAGGCCTAAACTAATTAGGGCTTACACAAACCCCAATTAGTTTAGATAATTGTGATGCGAGATTCGCTTACGCCACAATTGCCTGACGAGTATGTCCTAATAAATAGCTAATAGCAAAAAGCTAACTTTAATCTATAATTTCGATTATTAATATAAGTTAGTCATCTAAGGAAAACTTCATGAAAAAATATTTTTTGTGTAATCTTGCGATCGCAGCCAGTTTTTCGGTTGCTGCCGTTTCCTGTACTCCCAGCACCCCAGCACCAAACGACAAACCAGCAGCTACAGCTACTACTAGCCCAACTGCCGCAGCATCACCTACTGCGTCACCTACTGTTGCCTCAACTCCTTCTCCTTCGCCTACAGCAACAGCAACAGCAACAGCAACTGCTAAACCTACTGCTACAGAGGCTCCAAGTGCCGAAAAACCTTCTGACACTGTAAGAATTTCCGTTGTGAACAACAGTGGAAAAGTCTTGAAAGCTATCTATATGTCTGCACCTAAAAAAGCAGATTGGGGTGAGAACGAGCTAGATGACCCGATTAAAGATCGCGAAAAAGCTGATTTTGAGTGGAAGCGCTCTGATTATAAAGGTGATGATGCTGGATGTATTTTCGATATTAGAGCTGAATATGATGACGGAAAATTTGCCGAGCTAGATCCGATTGATGTTTGTAAAACACCTGCGATTAACTTGAAATAAAAAATTTCACTTTACAACAAACTTCTTAAAATAGTTGCTTTGCAATAATTTTAAGAAGTTTGTTGGTTTTGGATTGATATAAAAACACTGTAAGCCCACCCCTAACAACAATTCACAAAAGTGTGATCACACTTTTGTGAATTAAAAACCAAACCCAGTAAAGGTTTTAAAATCACAAAATGGCTAAGCCATTTTGTGATTTGACATCACTGATGCTATTAGATTTTATCCTTTGCTGCTCTTATAATACGATTACCTTGCAAAATGTTATTGATTTGATTGAGAACTTCAAAATCTTCTTCAGGAAGGTTGGCCGTTGATAGAGGATGAGGATTCTTTTCTAAAAAGCTAAATGCGTGACGAAATTCTTTGGCTGTAGCTGTGATCGCATTGTCAAAGTGGCAAGGAACAATCCGCACAAAATTCCAGCTAGCAACCTTATCTGCCCATGCAATTACCGTTTGCGGATCGCGATTGAGAATGAGAGTCTGCAAGATTGGCGCGACGAAAATACGTCCATTGCCGCGTAGAGATTCAAAGGATTGATCCCAGTTATATTTCCAGCGAAAAGGGTATAGACCGAACAAGGCTTTGCGAGATCGCTCTGGCGCTTTAGTAATATCTAGTAAAGCTTGAAAAAAGGAAGCGGTTTCCAAAACTTGGGGACGGAAATAGAATAGAAATAAAGCCGTTCTTTGCCAACCACGAACTCGATTTACTTCTGTATCGACAATGGGTTCATCCGCACCATCTCTAGCATGAAAGAGCAATGGATAGGGATCGATTTGCAAAATTTCTGGTGGCTTTTCGGGAACAGAAACAATCGTGTCCGTAACTAAAAGAGTCTGCGATCGCTTATCAAATAGTGCTACCTCCGCAAATTTCCCTAATCCCAATTCAATCGAACCCAGAATCGCATAGTCAAACTGATCGGCAAAGGGAACCTTCGAGCTATCCTCAGGTAACAGCGATGTGCGTCCCCAAGGCATTCCTAACCAACTGAGCGGCAAATTGAATGGGAAACTCCATTGGTGCGGCGAGACATAAACGTGAGCCTTGGGAAATTGCCGTGCAAAAGGCCCTACAAATACCTTATGCTCAATTCCTGACACTGTAGGCAAAATAATATATTTGACATCTCCATGCTCAGCAACCAGTTCATTAACGAGGCGAATACATTCGAGAGTCGGGGCAACAGGTGCATATACTAGCAATCCCCCAGCCGCTAGTTTTACTACCGTCATTCTGATCGGTACGACTACATAAAAAATTCCCTGAATCTGCTCGAAAGTCCAGATCGCATCCTTGACAATTTCTTTGCGAATAGTGCGTCGCTGACCATAGGGATAAAGCGGCACGACCTGCCAAAATTTCCACGACCAGTCCTTTGGGCTACTTGGCTCATGCTCAGACTTGTGATGTGTTGCTTGGGCAGTCATTAACCTGATTCTCAGTACGCATACTATTTACAGTGCAAATATCATAATGCGATCGCTATCACCAATCAAACTTTCATTAAATAATCGCATATTTTATGTGAGCTGTAAGTACATCAGTTTAATAAAACCAAAAGAAGCCTGATTTGCCCGCGAAGCGGGCAAATCAGGCTTCTTTTGGTTTTTAGCTGTCAAAACAGGAATGGTAGGACTCGAACCTACACAGATCGATTTAGAAGATCGATGCCCTTCCATTAGGCGACATTCCCAAATAAAAATAGAGAGTGGGCTTTGCCCACTCTCTATTTTTAAAGCAATCGCTTTGCTTCACATAGCAGTCCTGTTTCAGGATGAACATAAAATTCGTCATACCTTCTACCAAAACAGCCATCACCAAGGTGGCGAGGTTGATATGGTTTACGGCAAGGTTTGCCATCAACGATTTCGACATATCGTTCCACATACTGCCAGAGATGCGTAACCACATGCTGTCCAGTCACAGTTCTTTGGTCTAGGCGATCGCATAATTTGCTATAAACCAGATCCCAAGGTTGACCAACATGCGATCGCAAAAATCGCCGTAATGGAGCCAGATGATCTGAGAAATATTTGGTTTTCTGTCTCACTTTAATTAAGTAGGGACTGAGTAAACCATCTTCGCTAGCTTCAAGGGTTAAGCGATCGAGTTTCTTTCGCACACCTTTTAATCTGCGAGAACTTTGTCTCATGCCACCACGCGGACGTTCGATCACAATTTCTTCTAAGCGATGTTCACTCATAATCTCAAATATTTAATAACGGAATTCTGAAAGCTGATGATGTAGTAAAGAAATTTCAGTGAATGGGATAAGTAAAAATGCAACATGATCGTTCTCCTGAATTAGTAGGCAATAGATTTCTCCGTAGGAGAAATCTATTGCGGGTTTTAAGCTGATGACAGGAATTGAACCTGTAACATTCTGTTTACAAGACAGATGCTCTGCCAGTTGAGCTACACCAGCAAAAGTATTTTTAGATTCATCGTGCAAAGCACGATAAATTTAAGTGATATTTGGTTGCAGAGGCAGGAGTTGAACCTGCCGATTTTGAGGTTATGAGTCTCAAGAGCCTCCCTTGCTCCATCCCTGCATGATTTTCCAATTCAAAAAAAACTTACTTCGCAAATTTTTCTTGAATTGTTCTCAGCGCTTAGCGCTGTATCCAAGTGATAGGGATTGAACCTATGACCTTCTGCTCCCAAAGCAGCCGCGCTACCTCTGCGCCACACCTGGTAATACTAGTTTTGAAAATGGCAAAGCCATTTTCAAAACTCACAAATTTTACTGGATATGATTTCCAATTGCTTGATGTAGTTAAATCAAGCAATTGTTATAAAGAGAATAGAAGTATTGATTTGCAATACTTCTATTCAATACTCCTGAGAGGATTTGAACCTCCAACGCTTCGGATCTAAGCCGAACGCCTCTTCCATTGGGCTACAGGAGCAAAAACAACTGCCTTGGTAGGGATTGAACCTACGACCTCTCGCTTAACAGGCGATCGCTACTACCACTGAGCTACAAGGCAATAATCCCAGTTTTAAAAATGGCAAAGCCATTTTTAAAACTTCAAAATCTTACTGGGTAATGATTTGGGATAAGCCCCTTAGGTCAGAATTGAACTGACGACCTCCTGTTCTTCAGACAGGCGCTACTACCAACTGAGCTACTAAGAGTAATGTTTTTACAGTTTTGAACTTGTGATGATTATTTAGTTGTCAAGTTTCGGAGGCTTGTGTAATTGCCTTGTAGTATATTTGTAGTATATGTACTACAAAGTTGTCAAGCGGTTTCTCAAAATAAATCTGATTCTCTTTGAAAAGTTCTTACAGAAATTCTTGATCGAACGAACTACAAGAAAATTTTGAAAAGCGTTGCTTCGCAACGCTTTTCAAAATTTTCTTGGTTTGGGTTTGAGCGCAAAGCGCTGTCAGCGCAGAGAATTCAATATCTTTTCAAGAAAGATGACATGTATTACCAGTGCTATACATGTCATCTTTCTGTATGTCAATTTGCGAATGTCAAAGTGGACTCGCTGATCTTCCAGAGCTTGTGCAAATAGCACTCAACGCGATCGCCTAATGCAGTTACAAGAGTTCCTTCTTCGGCGCGAAGATCGCTAGAAATCCAAGTGCCACTAAAGCAAACCTCAACATAGCAATCGTCAACTCTATCTACACTAAGCTTATTAGAGAGACAATCAGACATTACGGACTTTAATAACAACAAATCAACAACATCCGCAGTTAGTAGAAATGCTGCTCGACTGGATTCGACATGGATTGACAAGCCAGAGCGCAAACTGAGTAAAACTCGATTTGAGACAAACTCCTCTAAAGAGATATCTAATCTCTCTAAATACAGCCCTGCATCAGTGTAAGTGAGTTTCAACATTGTGATTGATTCTCCAGAATCTTAAAATAGGGGGCGAGTTTCAAGCTGTCTAAGGCAACTTAAAACTCGCTATATGGATCGCTATCCACTGTTTATTTCTTGTTGCGATCGCCAGAATTGTTCGGCAAAGGCAACGGTAGGATGCATCGGGGCTTTGGGCTTAGTCCGCAAAGTCATATTGGCTTCGTGAGGCGTGCGATTTCCCTTACGGTTATTGCAAGGTTCACAAGCAATGACGACATTTTCCCAAGTGTTCAATCCACCCTTAGCGCGGGGAATGACGTGATCGAGCGTCAGCTTTTTGGTACTGCCACAATATTGGCAAGTGTGATTGTCACGACGCAAAATTTCTCTACGGGCAACGGGTGGAACTCTCCAAAACCGTTCTGATTTAGTCAGAGTCAGACGGATATGTTCTGGCACTTGCAGGACGAGTTTAGGAGAAACAACTTGCCAAGTTTGTTGGCTCATTAGTTCCAAAGGTTCGGCACGACCTGTGACTAGCAAAGCGATCGCCCGTTTGATATTGATACGGCTCACTGGTAGATAGTTTTGCGAAAACACGACTACCGATTGCCTCAATACTTCTGGTTCATATTGGTTGATAGATTGCACTGGATTCTCCTCACGATATAGCTGGTTTCTTTTTTCATACAAAAAAAAAGAAACCTCAAAACCCTTACTAGGATTGATTTTGGGTTTTCTAATGAGTATGTACTCATTGGAAAACCGTTATAAAAAAATGCCCCCGCTTTCTCAGGTGTGAAAGCGGGGGCGAAAGACTTGATATTGTCTAATCGTTATGTGGGTATGGCGATATGCCGATACCTCCCGCTTGGGTATGTCTCTGGATTAATTGCACTAATAAATCTGCCGATGCTGGTTAGAGCATCTCTCCGCGAGCCTTGTTTTGTTGAATGTTCGGGAGATTCTAAGTTCCCACGATCGCCAGAAATATCACCAGAAATATCGCCACAAATCCCAATCGCATCTTGGCTCCCAATGGTCATCGCAAAACCAGATATTGCCAAGGAATTGGCTCGCTGCCAAACTTGGGGATATCCGATCTGATGCTGACCGATGGGCAAATAGGATTTCATGGGAATGTACTTGGAATTTTTGAGATATTCATACTACACTTGTAGTATAAACATAGATATCTAAGTTTGTAAACTAACTAGGAGAAATATTTATGCAGACACTACATCAAAGCCCTGCGACCACCGAGATGGAAGTTACCAGTATTCGTCTAGAGCGCGAATTGAAGGAAAAGCTCAAGGAATTAGCTGGAGGGCAAGGCTATCAGGCTCTTATCCGAGGTGTTTTGTGGGATTACATTGATACTAGGCAACCGTCACCGACACAAAAGCGGATCTCCCCAGAACAAATTCGCGCCAGTGTCACAGCTACAGCTCAGAGAAATGAGTCTTGCGCCCTCACTGGTATATCGATCCGATCGCAAGAGTCCATGTTTTTAGGCTTGACCACCAATGGTGATTGGGTTCCTCTCAGTGTGGGTAGTTTCTAGTTGTCTAGTTTGAACTAATAGCAAGCGATTACTTCTAGCAATTTAAACCCACAAGAGAATGGCGGCGCTTTGCGCCGCCATTCTCTTGTGAGAGCGGAATGTGGGTAATAAGAAAGTTCCTTTAAACATGAGGAAGACCTTGATTGTTCCTATTCTGTAAAGCTTAGGAAGCAGATTCACTGAACGAGAATATTTTTCGTTCAGTGAATCTGCTCCGTTTACATACACCTATTTCTTCTGAAGAAGTCTTTTTTTATGCAGCGATCGCGAAAAATTGGAATTATTTTTTACATACCCTGTGGATTAATACCAAAAAGGAAAGACTGCAATGCTTACAGCCTATCCTCTGGTTTTACTAATTTAGCGAAAGCCCTCAATAATTACGAGGACTAAAACTAGGCAAATCACGACAAACATAGTTCGCCATAAACTAATCAAAAATGTGGGTAGAATCGCTAACACGATCGCATAGCCACCAAAAATCGTCGGTAAGATCAGTGCTATCGCTAGTCCTGCGATCGCAAACATCAGAAACTTAAGTAAATGAGGGATAAAACGCAACATAGACATAACGACTCCACAGATTGTCTGTTTCGATCCTTACAAGGTATATATTCTGGGAGGTTAAGACTTTATTGCATTTTGGCTAAGATTGAGCTCCCCGACTTTTTCTGTGCTTAGCAAAACTAATCCACAAGTGCACAGAAAAAGTCTGGGATTTGGGCATTTACACTAGAGACAATTTATTGTGGTTATCCTGCATAAAAGTTGATCGCTGATCAGAATATATAAATATGTATAAGAAACCATTTAAGAATTACTTTCTGCGGTCAAAAGCTCTAAGAGATCCCCCTCAATCCCCCTTAAAAAGGGGGAAGAATTTAATTCTCCCCCCTTTTTAAGGGGGGCTGGGGGGGATCTAGACAATTCTTAAATGGTTTCTAAGATCTAGTGGGATCGCATGGCAGCTAAAATATTAGTGATATGCTGCAATCGTTACAGTCAGCCATTTTTGAGTAGGGAAAGCAACATGAGCTTAAAGCGGCAAAAATTACGGGACAAATTTTCAACTTTTCTTCGTATCCAAGCTGCACAAGCACATGATTATGTTTGGATAGTAGATGTAAAGCTTCGCCGCAGTATTGATGCAGTGCTTACTTTGGAGAAATACTCTGATGCTATTGAAGAAGAGATAGTTCGCTCCTTTCTAACAAGCCTACGCAATCCAGACCAGCGCATTGTTCAAATAAGTCGATCACATCTAGTTGCTTATTTGCAAGAAACTTGTTTTTTCGTCAGCCAAAAACTATGTATTAACATGGGAAAAAAGGATGCTCTGAGAGATGCGTTTGGTTTTGCTAACGAAACGATTTGCAGATTAGGATTTTTGGAAAACTATACGCCCACAAAAAAAGCTAAGCTTAGCACCTATGCAGGTAGAGCTATCAGGAATAAATTACTCGACTTGTTAACTAGTTCAGACGGAAGGAGTGATTGGGGGGAATTTTATCATTTATCTACAAAAGAGTTAAAAGAGAATCTACTTTTAATAAACTTTCCATCTCGCAGGAATGAGGAAGACTATGTTTACATTCATAAATTTTATAAACAGATTTGCCTACCATCAGGTACCAATGAGACAAGAACAGAGCCAACTAGCGAGCATCTACAGTCAATCTGTGACCTATATAACAGTACTGTCTCTAAAACCAAAGAAAATTTTGTAGCAATCGTTCCTAAAGTTGTGTTAGCGATTATGGAACAATGTATAAAATCTATTCGCAATACAGAACAAAACCTAGGCAATCTAGCTAGTTTAGATCAACCAGTTAAAGGTGGTAATTATGATGATGAAAGCAGTATATTGATGGATAAAATTTCAGAGCATTCAGATTCAAGTGATGATGGGGAATCTGAGCTATCGGAACTGGAGCGATTACAATCAGAACTAGTAAATATCGTTGACCAAGAAATTACATCTTTAAATACAGAGCAAGAATTAATTTTTATCCTACTCTATGGCTTTGGTTGCAAGACAATCAAAACTGGCAAAATTCTCGGTGTCAATCAAGGAACAATTTCAAGGCATCATCGGGAGAAATTCTACAACCCGATTTTTGATAAATGCGCAAACTTCTGTAAGCAACAAGTAAATAGTTTATGTATAAGTGATCCTGAGTGGGGCGAAACGCTGAAAGAGTGGCTAAAAAAATCCCTTAATTCATCCTGTAGATTTAGGCTTTTTGGTCTATTAGATGCACTGGTTAAATCTCATTTGCAGAACGAAGAGCAATTATTGCATCAATTCCAAAATTCAACAGAATGGATAATAGCAATGGGAGAAACGCCAATCAGCATAACTGTAGGTTTAGTGGTTAATTATATTCGGCGAGAGTTTAAAGTTAATCAATCTTGTGAACCTATAATTCCTGAAATCACTGAATTCATTATAGCTTGGTTACATGATCGCCCTACCAACTAACCCCTAATTTTCTATTTAATCCTATCTAAACAAACATGAGGTATACAATGTTAATTCTAAAAATTGAGACTGAACTTGAATCTATTCTCGAAGACCAGATATGTTTGCAAATTCCTAAAGAATCGCAAACAGAAATTCGGAAAAAATTACAAGGTTATTCTTATCCTGCGGCAGAATGGATGGCTTATCTCAATCGCTTGAGTTTAGAGCATATAATTCCATACTTTAAACAAATCTATGGCTGTGATATAGAGTTAGCTGCAATTCCGAAAAAGCCCGATAGCGTCTGGGAATATGTGACAGGTTTTGCTCTGACTATCGACAAGAAACGAGTAATTGTGATTCCTGATGAAACTGATAGTGATGAGTTTTCGATACCTTATGAATGGGTTGATATTCCTGAATGGGCTGGGGAATATTATCTAGCGGTGCAGATTCGTCCTGATAGTGGTTGGTTGCGAGTATTTGGATTTACTACACATCAGCAGATTAAACAAAAGGCTGAGTACGATCGCATTATGCGTACTTACATTTTGCCACAAGAGCAAATTATTGATGATATTGAGTTTTTATTAACATCTTTAGCGATCGCCTCTAACCAAAAAGTAGATGTCCCTGCTCTCACTGCGATCGGTCAAACTCAACAAAATCAATATCTGACTGCACTCAAACAGCCTAAGCTATATTCTCCTCGTCTTGATCTATCAGCAGAGCATTGGACAACATTCCTGAGCGATGATGATTTGCGAGAAACCCTATGGCAGTCAAGAATGCCAATGCCAGTAAAATCGTCATTGCAGGAAGTAATCCGACGAGGAGTAATTTCACTCAGTAATTTGCTTGAAAAATCGAAGATATATGGTTGTGATTTTATTGACGAATTGATGAAAACGCCTGAAGAAATAGAAGCTTTTTTTGAATCTTTGCAACAAAATCAATATGCAACAGGCTTTAGGAGTCCAGCTACACTGACTAGAAAAAAAGAGCCATCTGTATTCAGAACGCGCACAGTACCATACTTAATTTCATTAATCCAGACTGATAATGAAACTGCAACGCGAATTGAGTCCTTGAAACTTCTAGGCAAAATCGGTCAACAGGATCAAGATGCGATCGCATATTTGAGTTCTCTGCAAAGTGACTTAAGCGAGGAGCTCCAAATTCAACGTGAAGCTGCAATTTGTCTTGGCAAGATTGATCCATGCCATCCGCAAGCTGGGATTCGGCGAGTGCAACTAATCGATCTTACATATCGAATTGGGACGATTAAGCTATCTTTAGAAGTAACAATCATGCCAGTGCAGAAAGATAAAGCTCATGTGCATTTTTACCTAACTGCACCACAAGAGAAAGTTTTGCCAGCTAATCTCAAATTTGAAGCGATCGATAGTGATGGGGATATTATATTTAGCATTCAAGAGCAAAATAAGGACTTTTATCAAGGGAGTTTTATCGAAGAATATGGTGGTTATTTTCAGACTAAAATCAGTCTAGATGATGCGATCGCAAAGTCAGAATTTACAGTCTAGAGGAAAGCCATGCAAACGACAAAACGAGACGCACTTTTGCAAGCAATCAAAACTTGGCTTTTCCCACCTCAGCCAAAGCCACAAGTATTTTTAAATTTGTTAACCACTGACAATCTGCGATCTCCCCAAGCGATAAAAGCTTCATTGCAAGTTAATCGCGCTGAAATAGCTGCATCAAGTGCGAAGATCACTAAGGAATTGACCAATGATTTTGCTGCATGGAGAGAAAACTATCCTGTTTATGCAGTGAAGTTACAGAATGATGCTGTGAACGAAGAGGTAGATATAGAAAATGAGAAGAATTTTAGAAAGCCACAACCGACTATTGATGAAGAAACTAGTGGTTTAAAAGGAGAATTTTCAATTGAAGATGCTGCTGAGAGAGTTGAGCGCAGCATAAATGCTTTGTTTAATAGCGAAGAGTTTAGAGAAATTCGCGATCAAATTATTAAACTACTACCTCCAAAAGGTCAGCATCAGCCTGATGTCTATATTCGATATGATGATCCGCATTTAGCTGAATTACCTTTGCACCTATGGAATGAATTTCAAGATCGAGATATTGAACCAGTATTTAGTAGTAAAGAAACTAAGCCCCAAAAATTTTCTGACAAGAAAAAACATAAGCCTAGAATCTTGCTAATTTTAGGGGATTTCATTGATATTAAGAATGACAATGAAAAACTAAATTGGCAAAAAGAATATTCTAACGCTGATATTAAGGTGTTAGAGCTATTGAATGAGAAGGGGATTAATAATGCTCTGTTAAAGGAAAAATGGGATGTTTTATACTTTGGTGGGCATAGCACTACAGAATATGGTAAGGGGATTCTCTATCTCAAAGATGGTAAGCGCATTGTTTTAGATGACTTTCAAAGGAGTTTGACAACAGCGGCTCAAAATGGCTTACAGTTGGTAATCCTCAACTCATGCAATAGTCTTGGGGCGGCTCATGCTTTGCAATCTGCTGGTGTGCCGATGGTAGTTGCCACAAGACATTTAATTCACAACAGTATTGCGCCAGAATTCCTAGAGTATTTTTTAGATTCCTATCTCAATATTGGTCAATCGCTTAAGGATGCAGTTGGACATGCCAGATATCTGCTGAAATCACAACATCCTGAGTTTCCCTGTGCGAGTTGGTTGCCTGTTGTCTTTCAGTCTCCCAGTTTTGCTATGCAGCCTAAACCATCACCATTAATTGCGATCGTTGCTGCTAGTCTTACAACTATTCTAGTAGCAGTAATTCATATTTCAGGAGGATTTCAAGGAGCAGAATTAAGTCTATATGACACAATGATGGGTTTTCGCAATCCCCAAGAACTTGATCGACGAATTGTGGTAGTTAGAGTTACTCCATCTGATCAAGAAATGCAGATTAATGAAGGTCGGCAACTAGATCATGAATCTATTAGTGATAAAGATTTGGTGCGACTATTAGAACGTCTAGATCAAGAAATGCCTAAAGTTATCGGTATGACGTTTAAAAGACCAAATCTTAGGGGAGATACCACTGAAAATAGAAAACTTGTAGAAAGAATACTAAGTGATAAAAATCCTACTTTAGTTTTACATTGTTCTACAGGAGATGACCTTGAGAGAGGCTATTTCCCTGAACCTATGAAACCTAGAAGTATTAGTATTACTAGCAAACTAGGAGATCCTCGGATTGGCTTTTCAAACTCTTTGCCTGACTTAGAATATTCAAGTAAGGACAGAAGATTAATGCTCATACAAAAAACTCCAAAGGATGATTGTGGCAGCCTAGCGAGGTTATCATTTTCTCTGAGAGTTGTTATGCAGTTTTTAGGTGAAGCTAATGAAGCGCAAGTTAAATTTATTCAGGATAAAGAGCAAATAATTTTAAAATACAAAAACTTTGAAGTTGCTGGTATTGTTGAAAAACAAGGGGGATATCAAATTGATCCCTCACTTGATCCAGATCCTGAAGCTCAATCATTTCCCAAAAAATTATCAATACTTTTTAACCATAAAAACTATAAGTCAGGGAAGATAAAAGTATTGAATTTTGCCCTAGATGATGTTTTATCTGGAAGAAACTCATCATTGAAAGACAGGATAGTATTGATAGGAGGGTTTGGAGAAGATAGCATCAGCATAAATAACCTTGATTATCAAGCCCTAGCCGTCGATTACTTACTAAGAATATTTGAGGGGGAGGCTATATTAACAGGAGTAATCAACAATATTTCTTTCTGTCTCTACTTTGTAAGTATACTAACTATTTCCTTGATATTCGTACAAATACATGTAAATAGTAATTCAAAACAATTTATAATGATATTTACAACTTTTGCTCTGTATTCGTTTATAGTTTTACTCATATACATGCTTTTCTTATTGAAAATGTCATTGTGGATACCTATAATTCCTATTTTAATTGGCTCAACAGCTTCTTGCTTAGTTTTATCTTTTGTTTGTTTTACATTTTTCACGAAAACAGAAAATAGTTTGACTAAAATATATTGATAAACAGAGAATCCAAACTATTTTTTTATTAAAGTCACTCCATTAATATGATTAGTTCTAGATTACTGGCATTAATTTCGATTTCCCCCATTTTCATCTTAGGTTTGATTTCTCCTGTTCAAGCGAATGACATCCCAGAATCAAAACCTCCAAAGAGATCTCCGTCAAGGGCTACAAGAGGTGACTGCCTAGTAGTTCCATTATTGCCTAGTGGTTCTAACGCCTCGGAGACGCGCTCAGAAAATCCTATAATTTGGTTGTATGTAAGACCTTCAACAAAAGCAAGTACAAATCAGTTAACGGTTCATTCAATTAGAGAACCGTTAGATCAAGCAAAGATAATTTCGCTTGATGACAAAGGAAATCCTAGAATGAATCCAATGTTCATTTCAATTTCTTTGCCAGTTGGGCAACAAAAATTGATTGAGAATCAGAATTATACATTTACCTTGAAATGTAATGGTGATGGAAACGCAATCGCTGTAAATATCAAACTGGTATCGAGAAATAATCTAAGAATGGCTGATTTAGATCTTGGGAAACAAGTTTCAAATCTTACTAAGTCAGGATTATGGTCTGAGGCAACTAATTTATTTATGGCTACGCCAAGCAAATTAGTATGTGGCAAAATTGACTCCAGCAATAGGTTGTTTGAAGAAAATATGACTAACCTATTTAATAAAGTTATGCGTCCCCAAAATCCTAAGACGTTTGAGCCGTTGGAGTTGGATATCCAAAGAAATATATTCTTGACTTATCGTAATAGAATTAAACAGACGTGTAAGTAAACTACCAAGGATTACCAACAATTGTGAGTGCAGACCAAAACTTGGGGTGGCTTAAGTTACTCTGTGTTATGGAAACTTGAGCACGTCTAAATGCTTCAGCTTTAATAGTTACCGATTCATTTTTTAGCTCTTGATAAAATGTCTCCATAAATTGAGGAGCAACAGCATCAGTTAATTTCCATAAAGTGCCGACTACTGATTTCACATTAGAACGAACAGCCGCTCCTGCAAATCCTAACTCAGAACTGCTGTTTCCTTCTGATGTTTGACAAGCACTCAAAACCAAAAGTTCAACGTTTTTCCAATTAAAGTCTCGAATCTGATTAAGAGTAACTGAAGTATTAGGTAAATCAATCCTACCCACTCCAGTATTTTCTTCAAATTCTGCATGAGTTGCTAAGTGAACAATTCCAAACTCACCTGAATCAGCTAAATTATCCTTTGTGAAGTCATTGTTCAAAAGAGGAGATACTTTCCATATATTACTTACTACTTTTGCTTCGTCTTCTACTCCGTCTAAATCTGCTTGTCCATTATTAAATTTAGAAGCACCTAGGAATCGTAAACTATATTGATTAACTCTAGATCGTCGAGTATCAGTTAGAGATAAACTAGGCATTAAGCCAACGCTGTAATCTTTGATTATATATTGCGCTTGATGGTCTTGAAGAGCAGCAAATGGTAGTTTTTGTAAGGTATTAGGTAAGACAAATGTTAAGTTTTTGATTTTTTGATCTTGTAAACTATCCTTTATTGGTCTTACAATCCAATTGTAGAGTTGTTGGGAAGATTTTTCAAATAAATTCACAGGGAGACCTTCTGCAAAATTGGCAACAGTATTTCTAAGTTCCGATGCCACAGGTACAATATCTCTTCTTCTAATAAACTGAGAACCTACTTTAACTGGTATGTAGATGGGTTTGCCTTTGGCGGTTACTAGAGTAAGTTCGAGGATGTCGCATGAGTCGGGTAGTTTGGTGATTTCTAGATTAGGGATTGTAGGGGATTGGGCATTGGGATCAACTTTTGGGTTATAGCAAGGATCTTTAGAGCCTCGTTGTCTGTTTCTTTCGCCCATTCGATCTGGCAAAAAAGTCACATAGAGCAAAGCAGGGTTAACTCCAGTTTCTCGCTGGACTCGGCGCAAGGTTTCTTGAATCTCGGCAAGCGTCATGATCTTAACTGGTTTGAGATCAGGAATAGATGCTCTAAAAAAGTTTTCAAACTCTCTTGTGTAGAACTCTTCAGGAGGGAAAGGAGAGCGATCGCCTTCATCTACCCACTGCACTCTAGGAGGCTCTTTTAGTGGTTGCGTTGCTAGGAAAACCGTGAAATTTGGGGCGGTAATAATCTGGATATTGCCCTGTGTATAAGGTCCTGGAAAAGCTCTCGGCGTAAAGATCGTGTTTCCTGCACCAGTTGTCAGCACGCCATCAGTACCATTAATCAAGGAGCTAAAGACATTAAAAGGCTCAAACCTTGTGCCACCATCGTGACGAATGATGATGATTCCGTCCCCTGCTGTCCCTGCGGTACTGACACTGGCTACCAATCCATTTTGGTCGATGAAAGTACCACTAATCCTTACAAACCGATTCGATGTCAGATCGACAGTTCCGCCAACACCGCCAAACCCTTGAGCATTGATCGCACCAGTGAATATATCTAAGAGAGGATCAAGAAAGATATTACCGCCATTGCCCGATAATCCTACAGCGCTGAGAGTTCCAGTCGTGATGGAAGTAAGTGCTTGAATGGTGATGTTGCCGCCCGATATACCATTTACATTGAGATTGCCTGTAGTTACGATGCCCTGTGGGGATAAGAGCGTCAGGCTATTGCCAGCACCTACCGCAGAGGCGAGGTTGATATCTTGAGTGGTGACATTACCTGTTGGTGAATTGATGGTGAGGTTGGCGGCTGTTCCTGATTGAATGCTGATTGGCGCACCAATATTAATATCGCCATTAAGGGTGCTGAGGGTGGAAGTACCTGTAATTGTCGTTGGATTGGAAATCTGCAAGCCATTAACTGTATTTATGCCGCCTGATATGGAGATATTGCTAGCATTAAGGCTAATGGTACTTAGGCGATCGCTTGCTCCAAGTGCGCCATTGAGATTGATGTTGCCAGTACCTGCGTTGAGAGTTAAGCCAAAGTTATTGCCTGTTAGGCTGTTGATAGTTCCATTAGTGCTAATGTCGCCATTACTGCTATTGATAGCGATGTTTGTGCCAAGTCTTGTATTGCCAGTGAGAGTTAGTGTTTGACCAGTAGTGGTGATATCAGCATTGAGATTAATCAATACTGGAGATATTAAAGTAGCTGAGGTGTTGAATGTGATTGGAGCAGTAACTGAGATGCTACCAACGCTACTATCACCGATCGCAAGCTTCACACCAGTAATTGCTGCGATCGCAGTTGATGTCAGGCTAAATGAGTTTGAATCTGTATCACCTAAAACAATATTTCGATTCACTGAACTAGGTTTTAAGATAAGATTACTAGTTCCAGTAATCGGTGCGGTTAAATTGATCTGATCGGCGATCACTGATACAGCATTACTTCCTGTATTAAATCCTCCATTGAGTGAGATAGTTCCAGTTCCTGCATTCAGGGTTGACGATGCAGTAGGAGTTAGCAATGAATTAATCGTAATGTTGCTATCAGCGGTTGTGACATCGCCTTTAAGAGTTGTATTTT
The DNA here is from genome assembly GCF_002914585.1 of Pseudanabaena sp. BC1403. NCBI lineage: Bacteria > Bacillati > Cyanobacteriota > Cyanophyceae > Pseudanabaenales > Pseudanabaenaceae > Pseudanabaena > Pseudanabaena sp. BC1403. The sequence continues at coordinate 266,620 of NZ_PDDM01000002.1, read as the reverse complement.
GGGCAGTTATTGTCAGTCCTGTTAGGGGAGTTATACTTCCAATTGCTCCTTGGAAGTCAACAGTTGCTGTATTGGAGATTATATTGAGAATGTTTGCGCCATCAATAGTACTGGTAAAGACAACATTTCCACTAGAGACAGTTCCTGCACTAATATTGGTATTTTCTAGTAGCTCAACTTTGCCGTTAAATGTAATATTACCTCCACTAGAACCAGATCTAGAGTCACCTGTGATAACGCTATTTACACTAATTCCATTAGGAGCACTGAATACAACATCACCCCCTCTTCCATCAAAAGAATTTGTAGTTATGTTGTAAGCTCTAATTTTACCCTGAGAGCTATTAATACTAATATTACTAGCTGGTTCTCCATTAAGAAAACTAGCATCAGATGTAATTCCACCTAGACCAGTTGTAATATCTCCTTGAGCGGATATTGTCACAGTACCTGAAGCCCGTTTATCAGTCCCAGTCCCAGAAATACTTGCACTATCAGCCCCTGCATCTAATATTGCAGTGTTAAGTAGGGTTATAGAACCATTAGTGCTAACTATACTTATATTCCCAGCACTACGCACAGTGGAAGGAGTTACAGCCGATGCACTTCCTTCAGGATAGGACTCTACACCACATTTCCCTCCTAATGCAATTGCACAACTAAACAAAATATTGCCATTATTTGCTTTTACAGATACATTCGCTCCATTACCAGATTGAGAAAATGCTCTGAGTAAACCATCAATAGTTGCACTACCTCCAGCATCAATACTAATACTTCCAGCATTTCCACCTAGCAACCCAAGAGAAGTTGTGTCAATTGATGTTGTTGTAATATTCCCTGTTATAGCTCTCAGGTTGACAGAACCAGAAGTAATAACACCACCTGTTGATATATTTTTGGTACTTATTCCATTAGGAGCGGTAAAATTTATTGTTCCTCCGATACCATTCGCAAAAGCATTAATATCTCCCGCCAAAGTGTCAATCTTGCCAGTTTGACTCGTTAAAGTTAAGGAGTTTGCATTACCATTTGAAGCTGCTTGTATAAAGTTAGTTGTTATGTCTCCAAAAGCGTTAACAACTAATTTCCCAGCCCCACCTAGCTGACCTCCAACATATAATCCTACACCGTTTCTCGCTCCAGTAAGTGGTTCGTATCCATTATTAGTACTGATGTCAACAGAACCAGTTTGACTTATAATTGAAATATCTCCACCTCTATTGTTAGTCCCAAAAAATACAGGATCTGTCAACAGAGCAGCAGTTTTAATATTACCTCTAGCTGTTAATGTAATATTCCCTCCGTTACCCTCAGCCGCTCTAGCAGACAAAATCCCAGTACTTGTGTCAATACTTCCGTTGTCACTAATTATTGTGATATTACCACCGTTATATGGATTCGTAACAGGGCTTGAGTCTGCATAAGTCTCTGCGGCACCTATAATAATATCTCCATTAGCATTGACAAACAAAGAGCCCCCAGGAGCAGGAATACCACCTCTAGTATTGATAATACCTAGTGTGACAGAAGCACCATAAATAGATAGAGTTCTGCCTATTGGTTGATTTAAAGGTGATGGGGCAAATATAGTAGCACCATTCTGTGGGTTGACTGCATCAAAAGGCATAGAGAATGTGCCTACACCATCTTTATCAGAATCAGCGGTAAAAGTAATATTGCCTGATCCTCGTGGGAAGATGAGTTGATTGTTAATGAGCGAACTGATTGTAATATTATTGGTTGCCTCAAGAATAATGTTTGAATTTTTATATATAGGACTTGCAAGCGTTGCTTGGCTAATAGTGATATCTTGACCAAGAAAATTACTAGCAAAAATCTCAAGAGGATCTGGTACAAGTATTGAATCTGATACAACACCGTCAATATAAATATTTGTTGGATCAAGCAATAATGTACCTCCTTTTCCGATCGCAGCATTAAGATCGACTTTTCCATCAAAAACTAGATTCTGTTTACCTGAAACTTCAACAAAACCACCATCACCAGAAATTGCCCCCCCACGAGCACTAATACTTCCAAAAAATCTTGTCGCATTATCTGCCCATACTATTACCCTGCCGCCATTCCCAGACTGCAACGCATCCGCCTTAATCGTCGAATCCGCACTCACAAAAGTCATCAACGCATTTGGGATAACTCCCTTGCCCTGAAAATCCCCACCAATAAATACCGAACCACCACCATTCACACCTGAAGCATCGATATTTGCACCCACTAAACCTACGCGATCGCCTAATATTTGAATCTTAGGCGGAACTTGAGAAGGATTAGCCACAGGCGACGCAACAGACACAGTTCCACTAATGATCGCAGTTCCCGCAGTATTCGGAATTACTGTCTGTGAAGCAGTTAACTGCGCTTGTCCCTGACTATTCAGCGATATACCCGTGCTGCTATCCAGCTTGCCAGTAGTTAACAAACTTGGTAAATCCAAAGCCTTAACTGGTAAAGCATTGCCTTGAGCATCCTTTGGTTGAGGAAACTCAAAACTTAACCCCTCCACCCCGACATTTAGCCGCAACCGACCATCAGGTATAGCGACAATCCCCACCGAACCATTAGGCGCAGAGACAGTTCCCGTATTTACCACAGTTGACGCGGCAAGATTTACCGACTTTCCCTCACCAACACTGAGATTGCCTGAGTTAACGATCGCAGCGGGATTATTAGGATCGAACTCTAAAGCAGTCAGATTGCCTGTCAGGTTGGTGTAATTAGGATTATAAATATCTAGATTGCGATCGCCAAACCAAGCAGTTCTCGCCGTCGAAGCCGTGAAACTACCATTAACATTTAGTTGAGCATTATTCCCAAAGATGAATCCCGCAGGATTTAACAGATATAAATTCGCATTCGAGCCTGTGACTTGAATAGTGCCATTAATCAGCGAAGGATTGCCACCAGTTACACCACCAAGGACATTTTGAGTCTGTGGCAAGACTACAAAGTTAGCCGTCTGACCTGTCTGGACATTAAAACCTTGGAAACTATGAAATACATTTGCTCCATTTCCTGAAGTAGTTCCGCCCGTAATATCAATCCGATTGCCATTAGGTAAAACTATTGTTCCCGTTCCGTTATTTGCAGGCACGATCTGAACTTGCGCGATCGCAGGCAAAGCTTGAAAGATTTGTAAAGAAAATGCAACAAAAAAAACTTGAAGCCCATTCATAGCTAAGCGCATAAACCGTATCCCTGATTCACTTAAGCCCTAAGTTACTCAAACCTCATATAAATCTAGCTTTTGAGCTTAAATCTATATTTTTCTGATTAATTGGCTAGCAATATATAGCAAAAAGGTGTATAAATCACGCACTTACTGACAATTTTTTTGGGATTGTCAGTTTAAGTCAGTAAAAAGCATTTATTTAGGGGCTAAGGTCTGTCTATGTTATTCACAAAGCTTATATCTAAGTCTATATCTAAGCTTCATGTATTCGTGATCATGATTTTTTGCTGTGGGAGTGTGAATATTGCGATCTCCGTAGATGCGATCGCGCAATCAGCGACAAACAGCCCACCAAAAGAAGAAGAAACTTTTACAATTACTGATGTCATATTCGGAGAAAGTCGTATCTATACAGATCAAGATTGGGAACCTTATAGAAGAGCAATCCGATGGAAGGATGACATGACCGAACAAAAAATTCGAGATATCCTTCAACAGCTAACTGCTGATCTTTACATTAGCAAAGGATATATAACTTCTAGAGCCGTGCTTGATCGAGATCAGGTTAATATTCAAAATAGAACCGTGAAGATATCCATCTGGGAAAGTGGTTTATGTAATATTTCTCGTCATCCATCGCAACCAGATCTCAGGTTAAATTTCAGATATATTCTCGATCGCATTCAAATTCCGAATACCATTCCCCTTAGTGTCAATCGTCTTGAAGATCAATTGCGGTTATTAAAAAACGATCCTCAATTTGAGAATATCGAATTTACACTTGAAGAGCAAAAATCAGGAGAGAAATGTGAACTCAAGTCGAGTTTCCCAAGAAATTCCAACATGTTCGTATTTGCAAAGGAAACCAATCCATTAAGCGTTAATACTTCCATCAATAACTACTCACCACCCAGTGTTGGCGGTGAGCAGATAGGCGTTAACGCTAGTCATCAGAATCTTACAGGAATTGGCGATCGCCTTAGTTTTAGCTACAATCGCTCCTTTACAGGCGGCTCCAATATCTACGATTTTAGCTATTCAACACCGCTAAACCCGATGAATGGCTCTCTAAATTTACGAGCAGCAATTACTCGCAGTACAATTACAGAAGCGCCATTTGATCGTTTTGGAATCGCTGCCAAATCACAACTCTACGAAGTTCAGTATCGTCAGCCCTTCATTCGTTCATTTGTTGAAGAATTTGCACTTTCCTTCGGATTTACAGCCAAAGATGGACAGACATTTTTGTTTAACAATCTCGCCACTCCCTTTGGCTTTGGCGCTGATGCTAATGGCATTACCCGCACCAGTGTATTCTCCTTTGGACAGGACTATCTCAAACGAGATGAGCAAGGCGCGTGGTTCTTTCAGTCAGTCTTTAAATTAGGAACAGGGCTGGGAAATTCTACAATCAATCAGGCTCCAATCCCTGATAGCCGTTTTTTAAATTGGAATTTCCAAGGGCAACGTTGGCAAAGAATAAATGACGATAATCTCTTGATTTTGCAAGCTGACCTACAGGTCACACCAGATAGCCTCTTACCTTCAGAGCAATTTATCGTTGGTGGTGGACAAACATTAAGAGGCTACCGCCAAAGTGCGAGATCTGGCGACAATGGATTTCGATTTTCAGCAGAAAATCGGATTACTTTGCAACGTAACGGCGCTGGTCAATCAATTTTTCAGATTGCGCCATTCTTTAATATGGGTTCAGTCTGGAATCGAGACGAAAACCCTAATTTTCTGGCAGGAAAGAACTTCTTAATGAGCTTTGGTACTGGGATTATTTGGGAGCCTCTCAAAAATTTAAATATGAGGCTAGATTATGCGATTCCCATCACAGCTATTGAAGATCGAGACAATAATCTCCAAGACAAGGGCATCAATTTTAGTTTTAACTATAAATTTTAGAAAATAGGCATAGAAAAAAGGGGTACAAAGCACTCCTTTTTAGTTAGTGGTTAATTCTTGGAGCACTTTTTTATATTTCTCTAAACGCTTAAAATCTTTTTCAGTAGGTTTAGCAATTCGACTAATATCCATATTGTGGGTAACGTCGGCAATCTTGACTTTGCGGGCGATCGCATTAGACTTCACCCGCACAATATAATCTTCGTAAAGTTCCCCATCTAGTTTGGTAATCGCCGCGATCGCCTCAGTAATAAATTCAGGAAACCCTTGACGAACCAAATCTGCGATCGTCAAATCAGAATCCTCGATCGCATCATGCAAAACCGCCACAATTTTACTTTCAAGCGTGTCCATCTGCGCCATTACAGTTAAAGGATGCGCAATATAAGGCTTACCCGCTTTATCAATCTGACCAGCATGAGCTTGATTGGCAAGCGTGATTGCCAATGCTAAAAGTATTTCAAAATTTGACTCAAAGTTTTGCATAGTAACGAATACAAGTTAGGGCAATCGCCATCTCATCAGCACATTGCTGAATCACGTCAATACCACTAGAAACTAGGGCATTAGATATCTGCCAACGCATCGACAATATTCCTAAAATCTCTTCACGAAAAGTAATTGCGATCGCCAAATTAGTTTTGCAGGGTTGATCTGGATCTGCTTCCTGACTAGGAGACAGAGAAATTTGAGACTTTTTCGATGAGAGCGCTGCTTGCACTAACGGATCTGTCGCCAAATCCCAAATATAATCACCACATATAGCTTGAGTATCAGTCAAAGAGCCGTTCTCAACCAACTGCAAGATCACTCCATCGGCACCAAAATTTTGCCAAAAGGCACTTGCTAAAGGCATTACACAATCAGATAGTTGGTTGGATGTCTGTGCGATCCTCACAATTACTGACAACAGAGCATTCTGAGCTTGCGATCTGACTAACTCCTCAGAACGTTGCTTAAGCAGATCATAGGTATGGGTCGCCTCTTTCACAACCGACTTAAGCTGATCGGGCTCCCAAGGCTTCGTAATATATTTATGAACCTGACCTGAGTTGATTGCATCGATCAGATCGGCAATATCTGTATATCCAGTCAAGACAATGCGCATCGTATCAGGAAAATCCGAAACAGTACGGCTGAGGAACTCAGTTCCATTCATCTCAGGCATTCGCTGATCGGAAATAATCGCTGCCATTTCCCCTTCTTGTTCCAAAATCTCTAAAGCTTTAATGCCCCCATCAGATCTAAACACCGTAAATTCTTTGCGAAAGGTACGATATAGCAAATCAAGATTATCTTGCTCGTCATCAACTACCAAAAGTTTGGGCTTTTTGGCTACGTTAACTTTATTTAGTTCGTCAACAGAATTTGGCTGATCAACAGAAAACGACGAAGAAGTCATAAGCTAGTTAGTTTGATACTGATTACAGCAATGCTACCAAAAAATAAGGGGTGCAATGCACCCCTTATCTTTATATTTTTATATTTTGTGTAAAATAGCTTAGCTTGCGAGACTCTTTAATGTTTAAGCCTTAACAACTTCGCGGCTAACTTGCTTAAGTTCGCCCTTGGCATACTTAGGAACAAAGTCATAAATACTAACTTGCTTGATTTTGCCAGCTTGTCCAGCAGCTTCAAACTGAGTATAGCGATCAGCACATACTTTTTGCATGTACTTGATCGATGGCTTGAGGAAGTGGCGAGGATCAAACTCTTTAGGATTCTTGAACAAAGCTTCACGAACCGCCGCTGTAATAGCAAGACGACAATCAGTATCGATATTGACCTTACGCACACCACACTTGATTCCCTTTTGAATTTCTTCAACAGGTACACCGTAGGTTTCAGGAATAGCGCCACCAAATTCATTAATCATTGCAAGTAGATCTTCGGGAACTGAAGAAGAGCCATGCATAACAAGGTGGGTATTAGGCAAGCGATTATGAATTTCTTCGATACGGCTGATTGCCAAGATTTCGCCAGTAGGTTTGCGAGTAAACTTATAAGCACCGTGGCTAGTACCAATAGCTACCGCGAGAGCATCAACTTGTGTACGCTCAACAAAGTCAGCAGCTTCATCAGGATCAGTTAAAAGTTGTGAGTGATCTAAAGCGCCCTCAAAGCCATGTCCATCTTCAGCTTCACCCTTACCAGTTTCGAGAGAGCCTAAGCAGCCTAGTTCACCTTCAACGCTTGCACCGAAAGCATGAGCAACTTTGACAACTTCAGAGGTAACAGCAACGTTGTATTCATAGCTAGCTGGAGTTTTAGCATCAGCCTCCAAAGAGCCATCCATCATTACGCTGGTAAAGCCATTTTGGATTGCTGAGTAGCAAGTTGCTGGTGCATTACCGTGATCTTGGTGCATCACGATTGGCAGATGAGGATAAGTTTCGGCGGCAGCCAAAATTAAGTGACGCAAGAAATTTTCGCCAGCATAATTACGTGCACCACGAGAAGCTTGTAGGATCACAGGGCTGTTGGTCTCATTAGCAGCCTGCATGATCGACTGGATTTGCTCCATGTTGTTTACGTTAAATGCAGGGATGCCATATCCGTTTTCAGCTGCATGATCGAGCAGCAGGCGCATTGGTACTAAAGCCATATTTAAATTCTCTCCTAGACTAAATCGAGCTTGTTTCGATTATTAACAATCTTAAATCATTTTGAAGAATTATATCTAACTAAAAAAGGGCGCTTCGCGCCCTTTTTTAGTTAGATATTCTTTTCACTAAGTTCGCGACTCATATAGTCAAAGGGTGATGCTAACCAGTCAGCATTTTCACCAACTAAGTCCATAACAGCCTGTTTCATGATTTGAATCCCTTGCACGGTTGGGCCAATTGGCACTCCTAGAGAGCTATAAGTATCACGTAAGCCCTGCAATACTCTTTCGTCGAGGACATCATTGTTGCCTGCAACTAGAGCATAGGAGGCATAACGCAAATAGTAGTCCATGTCACGCAAGCAAGCTGCAAAACGACGAGTTGTGTAGGCGTTACCACCTGGACGAATCAAATCTGGGACTTCTTCAAATAATTGTGAGCCAGACTTCCGCACAATCGATGCTGCATTAGCAGTGATTGCCGTAGAAGCGGCTAAGCGGGCGTTGCCAGTCGCAAAGAAGGATTTGAGTGTGTCCATGGCATCGCGATCAAAATATTTACCAGTTGCATCATAAGCACCGATCAGGCTGGTAATTGCATCCTGCATGTTGTTTTCTCCGTTAATTTGTCTTTTATAAATGTATCGGTAACGTATTTGTAAAGTTTGTAAACTATATATAACTTAAACTTGGTAACTAGTACTTTTTACAGTTACCGAAATTATTTTACTGTGATTTCAGCGCCTTACCAAGTCTTGCTCTATATAAACAGCAATTCTCATTGTGAAAATGGGGTTTCTAGCGTCGTAGCGCTAAAAGCCCAAAGATTTGACAATTCAACTCAACGGCAAAATTAAATAAACAACGATTTGGCAAGCCCTCCAAATGCATATATGAACTTACCAGTGAATAATTAGGCGATCGCGGCTTTGCCGCGATCGCCTAATTATTCACTTTAAACAACGCCTATTTTTTTGTAGGAAGGTAGTAGGCATTGTTTTGCTACGCCTTTAGGCATTTGGAGATTTATGGCTTAACTTGTATGGCGCGAGCGAATACATAAATTAGCTTCAGAATGAGAATTGCTGACATAGATTTAGAAAATGTCGGAATTATGTCGCTGCGAGGTAAGCTTAGATACTATGCTTAAATGTTAATCGCAAAAAAAGCTCAGATATAAAGATTAAATATTTGGGTTTCACCTAAAAACCTTGCGAGCAATTTACAAAGAAATGTCTGGAAGTAAAGTTGGGGTACGGCTAGGTCTATGAAGTGGGTTACTAGTCTTTCGACAAAAATATCTTTGGAAGCTGCGGTGCAAGATCTGTCACAGCAAATATTTGCTTTGATGGGTGATCGATCGCTTGATTTAGGATTTTTATTTGTTTCTACGGCTTTTGCAAGCGACTATCCGCGTCTACTACCATTGCTAGCGGACAAATTGCCAATCCAAAAATTAATTGGTTGCTCTGGTGGAGGGATTGTTGGTAATGGTCAGGAGTTTGAAGATAAACCCGCGATCGCATTATTAGTTGGTCACTTACCCAATGCAACAGCAAAAGTATTCCACCTTGATGATAATCAGTTACCAGATCTCGATAGCCCTCCCGATCGCTGGGAAAAAATAACGGATGTTGACCCCGCAGTTTCACCTAGTTTTGTATTGGTTGGCGATCCATTCTCATTTCCGATTAATGACTTAATTCAAGGTCTGGATTTTGCCTATCCCAATGCAGTCAAAGTTGGTGGATTAGCTAGCAGTGGAGGCATGGGGGCAAATGCACTGTTTTGTTTCCATGAAGAAGACAAATATAAGCTATATCGCACGGGTTTGTTAGGTGTGGCACTATGGGGAGATGTGACCATTGATCCTGTGGTCGCACAGGGTTGCCGACCAATTGGCAAGATTTTGCAGGTTTCTGAATGTGAACGCAATCTAATTTTGGGACTTGAGGGTAAGCCGCCTCTGAGTCTATTACAAGATACTGTAGGCGATTTAAACCCAAGCGATCGCGAACTTGCCCAGCATTCACTATTTATAGGTGTAGTGATGAATGAGTTTAAGGCAGATCCATCACAGGGCGATTTCTTGATTCGCAATATTATTGGTGTCGATCCTAGATCGGGGGCGATCGCTGTTGGAGATCGGATGCGCCCTGGGCAGAGAATTCAACTACATTTACGTGATGGGAAAGCCTCGGCGGCGGACTTAGAAGAAGCTTTAATCAATTACTCCAATCAATTGAACTTAGAGGCTCCCAATGTATCCGCTACGGCGGCTTTGATGTTTTCTTGTATGGGACGTGGCGAGAGGCTATATGGCAAGCCAAACTTTGATACTGAGATCCTGCAAAAACATCTTGGCTTAATTCCGTTGGGTGGCTTTTTCTGCTCAGGTGAAATTGGGCCTGTTGGTGGTACAACATTTCTCCACGGTTATACATCAGTATTTGGCATTGTTAGACCCAAAAATCCATAAAAAACCAAAAGAGAATGTGGTACTTTGCACCACATTCTCTTTTAGTTTATGTTTGTTTTAAAATCCTAAAAAGGCGGCTCATTGTGCCATTTTTTTAGTTAATTACTAATAGCAGTTTGCTTATTAAAAGCAAATTGGTTGAGAATGCGATCGCAGATTTGACCACTGGATAGGCCTAGAGAATTAAATGACTGTTCTGGTGAAGCATGTTCTACCAGAATATCAGGAACCCCAATCCGATAGACAGGAACGAGGATATTTTCATCATTCAAGGCTTCGAGAACAGCACTACCAAATCCTCCCATCAGACAACCTTCTTCTACTGTAACCACTTTGCCAATTTTTTTAGCAAGCGGTACGATTAGTTCTGTATCCAAAGGCTTTGCAAATCGAGCATTAACCACTGTGGCACTAATCCCATGCTCATTTAGCAGTTCGGCAACTTGAAGCGAAGGATAAACCATTGAGCCATAGGCAAGTAGCAACACGTCTTTGCCTTCGCGCAAGACTTCCGCTTTACCAATTGGTAATGGTTCGATATCTTCATCTTGCAATGGTACGCCCATCCCATTGCCGCGAGGATAGCGCATCGCGATCGCCCCGTTGTGGGTAATACCAGTAACGATCATGTTCTGCATTTCTGCTTCATCCTTAGGAGCCATCAGCACCATATTAGGAATGCAGCGTAGATAGGCGATGTCATACATACCTTGATGCGTGGGGCCATCCGCGCCAACGATACCTGCGCGATCTAAGCAAAGGAAAACTGGCAGGTCTTGGATGCAGATGTCATGGATAATTTGGTCAAACCCTCGTTGGAGGAAAGTGGAATAAATTGCGGCAACAGGACGCATTCCTTCACAAGCCATACCTGCGGCGACAGTGAGTGCGTGCTGTTCGGCAATACCGACATCGATAAATTGATTGGGTAAGGCGGCTTGAAATTTGTCTAAACCTGTCCCAGTAGACATTGCGGCAGTAATCGCGACAATGCGCTTGTCATGCTCAGCAAGTTTAATGAGTGTATCGGCAAAAACCTTAGAGTAGCTAGGAGGCTTCGGTTTACTGGAAATAGAAGGTTTGGCTTTGCCTGTGGCGAGGTCAAAGGAGTTTTGAGCATGATAGCCAACGCGATCAGCTTCGGCGTAACTATAGCCCTTGCCCTTGGTGGTGCTAACGTGAACCATGACGGGACCTGTAAGAGTATGCGCCATCTTAAAGGTATCGATTAATTCTTTGAGATTATGTCCATCGACGGGACCAATGTAAGTAAAACCGAGTTCTTCAAATACGGCTCCTACTTTGTTTTGGACCATTGTCACAATCTTGAGATTGTCCTTGATGCGCTCAATCTCAGGGCTGATTTGTTCGCCTACAAATGGAATATTGCGAATTTGTCCTTCGAGATTGTTGGTGATGAATTTCATCGGTGGGCTGAGGCGCAGTTTATTCAGATACTTAGGAATTGCGCCGACATTTGCCGAAATTGACATTTCATTGTCATTGAGGACAACTAATAAATTCGTTTTGGGCAGATGTCCTGCATGGTTAATTGCTTCAAGAGCCATGCCACCTGTCAAGGAGCCATCACCGATAATCGCCACGGTTTTATAATTATCGCCCTGCAAGTCGCGGGCGATCGCCATACCAAGTGCTGCGGAAATACTGGTCGAAGCGTGCCCTGCGCCAAAATGGTCAAATTCACTTTCGCGACGATTTAGATAACCTGCAATACCGTCTTTTTGACGCAAGGTGTGAAAGCGGTTGTAGCGCCCTGTGATCAGCTTATGTGGATATGCTTGATGCCCCACGTCCCAAACCACTTTATCGCGATCTAAATCTAGGGTTTGATATAAAGCGAGAGTTAGCTCGACTACGCCTAGCCCAGGTCCTAGATGTCCACCTGTGGCGGCGATCGTTTCTAAATGTTTTTGCCGAATTTCCTTAGCAATGGATTCCAACTGCGAAATTGTCAGACCATGCAATTGGTTGGGATGAGTAACATCACTTAGCCGCATATATAGTTTTTTATGATTTTTTATAAATTTGCTTCTTCTAGTGTAACTGAAGCACACCCTCCAAACGTTCAATCCGATCGCAGTTCTTAAAACCCAAAAAGCAGAAATAGTAATTCATGCCATTTCTGCTTTTTGCTGAGCTAAAGGGACGTAAAACGCACATTTTATTCTAAGAGAAGATCTACAACGGCTCGACGACATCCCATACAGTCACAACCTCGCTGACTAATTGCGAGATCTCCAATGCGATCGCTGGTTAGAATATTGGTGCGATCGTCTTGAGATTGCCTGTTTGAATCAGGAGTTGGGGCTGGCCTTGTAATTACAGCCGATGACATATAAAGATCGCTGTCTTTCACCTCAAGGCTTTGGTTGGTATTGGCTTGTGCAGGATAGACTGATAGCAAAAAAGATGCCAATAATGCAGGGCTGCTCAGAAGGGCTAATGATGATTTTTTCATAGGACACCAGAATGTCTGTTCACATTCATTAATTGCTGAAGATAGTAGCATTTCTAGAAATGAAAGTTTGTCCTGAATTTGTCCTCATTTCTGCAATACCTCAAGCTCTTACCAGTTCTCTAATAAACCTTGGCAACTGGTGAGAGTTATACTGTAATTTACGCAATGTAAATCAATGTGTAAATCCCATCTATTTCTCCCATGCTCTCCGCCAGTCCCGACTTAGTAGCCCTAGCCCGATCGCAAATTATATTACTGACCCAAAGTTTGGGTGCAGTCGCTAGCGCTATCTATATCACCGAAAGTGTTGCTGACGGGATGCCTCCAAATCTAATTGAGGTGGCTGTGTTTCCTGAAGATGGGGTGATGGCTTTGCCAGAAGCTTTTTCTGAAACTTTGCCTTTAATGATGGGGAGTGGTGGTCTAGTAAGACAACGCCGCATTGTTCTGCCCTTAATGTATGAAGAGGCTATTTTAGGATTTCTGATGGCGGGACGGGATGATCGCGACTGGCAGGAATATGAACAATTGCAAATTCAACAAATCGCTAATACTTTAGCGATCGCCTGCGCTCTCGATCGCCGCAATCAATGGTTAGTTGCCAACCAACAGCGCAACTATGAGGAGCAGAGCAATTTTTTTGCTTCACTATTACATCAACTACGCAACCCGCTCACCGCAATTCGTACCTTTGCTCAACTTCTGTCACGACGAATTGTTGAGTCAGATCCTAATCAAAAATTTGTAACAGGAATTTTGAGGGAAACTCAGCATATTCAAGATCTCCTGAGTGAAGCTGATCGTCCTGCGCCACTTCTACTGCCCCAAGCCGAACATGAAAAAGCTTTATTACCAGCGGCAACTTTGGATCTAGCACCTGTAGATCTCAGCGGAATTTTGGAGGCGATCGCTAATTTTGCCAGTGCGATCGCGCAAGATCGCAATATTCAGTTTTTATCCAATATTCCTTCACGGTTACCCACAGTTTTGGGTAATGAATCAGCACTAAGAGAAGCGATCGGTAATTTGGTAGAGAATGCACTCAAGTACACACCTGAAGGTGGATATGTTCTATTAGGTGCAGATGTTAAGCCTGACACGGTTTACATTTATGTTCAAGATACTGGTGTGGGAATTCCTGATGCTGATCTACCTCGTCTATTTGAACGCAATTTTCGTGGTAGACAGGCAGATGGCAATATTTTAGGTACGGGACTAGGACTTGCGATCGCGAATGAATTGGTACAGAAGATGGAAGGTAGCATTCACGTAATTAGTCAAGTCGGCAAGGGAAGTACTTTTGCAGTGACGCTCAAACGTGCAGGATAAGTTTTGTTCCCATACAAATTTGGCAGAGGGTTAAAGTTCTATGTATCAGCACATGAACCACCCATAATACGAAATTCATCAACCTGAGCCCATGTGTCTTGGTTAAGTGCCCAAAGCCCTGTAAATACATAATAGGTTCCAGTTTCTTGAGGGCGAAATACTACTTTCAACTCTCGATAGTTCGTCATAGCACCAAATTGAGTTTGAGCTACAGGCTTTTGCTGTGAATTACGAAATCCAAAATATCCATCAGTTAGATTCCCTGATGTCCTCACTCTTGCGGTTAGAGTGTAGGTACTGCCTGCTCTCAGCTTTACAGTTTGCCGAATTCCATTCCAACCCTGATCATGCCGAATCCACGCATTATTTCGTCCACTAAAACTCAGACCTTTATTAATGTCTATTCCAGCCCGACCTTCTCGCATCCAAGGTCTAACAATCGATGCTACAGTCTGTTGCTCAAATCCACCATCATCTAGGGGAGAGGCGCAGGAAGCATAAACTGGAGATGGGATAAACCCTGTATTTGCGATCGCACCTAAGCCCATGAATAACGGAATGATTGCCTTGCTGATGGTTATAGTTTTCATGATTTTGCTGTTAATGAATAGAACTTACTTGGTTTTCGGCAAAGGCGATCGCGCTTGAAAAGATTGATATAAAGAAAATGGCTAGTATTCTTAATTTCATGCAAAATAATTCCTAAAACTGATCAATTGTGTTACTCAGACAATGCAAATTCATGAAAATATAGCCAAATCTACATCTAGATCAACCTTATGGTAATTAACTTTATATACCAAATTGCTTGCTGAGTGTAAGATTTTTGTCAAGATATTTGTCTGAGCTAAACTTTTTTACAAAAAATATGGCTGACTCAACTCCTTCGGAAACGACGATCGCATCTGCAAATGGGAACCAACCAGAAATGGGTGGTGGCTTGCCTGTGATCGGTTATTGGACGGAAAAGACGCTGGATCTTAAGGGTGGATTACTTTGGAAAACGCTATTGCATAAGAGTGCTTGTCTATCCTGTGCATGGGGAACGGGTGGACAAAAAGGTGGATTTCAGAATGAGGATGAAGAGAATTTGCAGCGCTGTGCCAAAAGTGTGGAAGCGATCGCATCGGAGTTAATGGAACCAATTCCTAAGCATTTCTTTGAGCGTTACCCAATTTCGGAATTGCAAAAATTAAGTTCGATGGAATCTGATCGCTTAGGGCGTTTGAGTTTCCCAGTGATTAAACGGGCTAATAGCGATCGCTACGAACGCATCACATGGTCAGAAGTCTACGAAATTGTCACTAAAGCCTTTCAGAAAGCTCCTGAACGTCTTGCCTCCTATAGCTCAGGACGCTCATCGAATGAAGCCGCCTATCTGTTGCAATTGCTGATGCGATCGCTTGGATCTAATAACCTTGCTGACTGCTCCGATCTCTGCCATGCGCCTTCGACCGTTGGATTAAAGCAAATGTTTGGATCGGGTACATCAATGGTCAGCCTCGCTGATCTCAAACAGAGCGATTGTGTGGTGTTGATTGGCTCCAATGCGCCTGCAAATCATCCGCGATTGATGAATGAATTGATTCAACTGCGCGATCGCGGTGGCAAAGTGATTGTTATCAATCCTCTGATCGAAGTTGGCTTAGTTAAATTCGCTTCTCCTGCTTATCCGATTAAATCTTTTCTCAAAGGCTCAGATATCTCCTCGCATTATATTCAGCCAATTTCAGGTAGTGATACTGCGGTTTTTCTGGGAATTCAAAAGGCTCTAATTGAGAATAATCTCGTTAATTATGACTTTCTCAAACAATATACTGAGGACTGGGAAGCAGTAATCGAACAGGTGCGATCGCTAGATTGGTGCGAGATTCTGAATACTTGTGGAGTCTCACACGAGGAAATCGAGATCGCCGCCAAGATGATTGGCACTTCGCAACGGGTGACCTTCGCATGGGCGATGGGCATTACACAGCATTCAAATGCTGTGGATAATGTGTTTAGTATTGCCAATACTGCACTCTTAACTGGCAATGCTGGGAAAGAAGGTGCGGGAACAATGCCAATTCGTGGACATTCTAATGTGCAAGGATTTGGTTCGATGGGGGTGACAATTCTTCTCAAAGAAGAGATTATGCAAGCTTTAGAGAAACTATTGCAACGACCTCTCAGTCGAGTTCAAGGCTATGATACTCGCGCCCTGCTCGAAGCAAGCGATCGCCATCAGATCGATACGCTACTCTGTCTCGGCGGCAATATCTACGCCGCAAATCCTGATTTAACTCAAGCTAAACGCGCTCTTGGTAATATCGAAACCGTTATTTATATTTCTACAAAGCCGAATATCGGACATTTTCATGGACTGGCTAAAGAGAATACCTTAATTCTGCCTGTCTTCGCGCGTTTTGAAAATCCCCACAAGACCACAACTGAATCTGGTAATAATTTTGTTCGCCTAAATGATGAGGGAACATCCCATCTCAGTCAGAGGGAAGGCACAGATTTAATCTCAGAAGTTGAATTTCTAACAGAACTTGCCGATCGCTTGCATGGTGATGATGTTGTAGATTGGCGATCGCTCCAAGACACAAAATATATCCGTCAACTGATCGCCAAGACCATACCAAATTACGAGAAAATTGGTGAAATTGATCATAGCAATCAAGAATTTACGATCGCCAACCGCATCTTCCATACGCCCAAATTTCCGACCATATCTGGTAAAGCACATATGTTTGTCACACCCTTGCCAAAACTAGATTTACCAACGCTCTCCAGTTTTGATATACCTGAGCAGACCAAGGCGATCGTGCTTGTACTTGGCACTGGCCGCAGCTATTCACAACATAACACCGTTGTTTATAAGGATGGTGACTATTATCGTGGAATGCCTCACCGCAACTGCATTCTGATGAATCGTACCGATGGCGATCGCGCAGGTTTCCGAGAGCATCAAACTGTTACAGTCAAAGGAAATGCTGGCAAAATGAAAGAGGTGGAAATCATCTATGGACAAATTCGTGAAGGCTCAGCACTGATGTTTTATCCTGAAGTCAACGCTATTTTCAGTGCTCCCATTGATGAGCGTTGTGGCACACCCGCATTTAAGCGCGTTCCCGTTGCTGTTTATTCTGCTGACAGCACTCCGATCTAAAGAAAAGAGAGGCGGCGCTTCGCGCCACCTCTCTTTTCTGGGTTTAATCTTTGCTATATTGTAAATTGCCAGAATGAAATTCCCGAAAAATATCAGAACATAGTGGATATACTGCGATCGCTTCCCATCGGACTTTACCTCGAACAGCCGATTACATGGCTCCATCGACTCGATCCACGCATCAAACTGTTTGGACTACTCACATTTTTACTGTCACCGATTCAAGCTAATGAGCCTTGGCGCGTTGCGATCGCGGTTTTACTAATCATCCTGACCCTCGCATCACAAATTCCGATGCGTGTTTGGAAGCAACAAATGGGGATTTTGCTATTGCTCGCCTTTATGACTTTTGCGATCGCCACTTTTTCCCCAGATGGGTTTAATGCCAATGTCCAGCCGCGTCGCCCGATCCCTGAAGTAAATGTCACGGCTGAAAAAGCTCTGAGCGCATCACCGCTAACGATCAAACTACCTCAACCAACTCCCTATAGTTATGTAGTTTGGAAAGCTGGTAGCATCACCATAACTCGCAGATCTCTGGATTTGGGTGTGCGCGTTTGTACATTGATCTTCACCTATCTCTATGCACCAACTCTATTTTTGTTAGTTACGGCTCCCGAAGAAATTACCGCCGCCTTAGCCTCAATTTTGGCTCCATTAAAATCACTCAAAGTTCCTGTTGTCGAAATTGTCCTTACTCTAACCCTTGCACTGCGTTTTGTCCCTTTAGTTTTAGAAGAAGTACAGAATCTTGGCAGGGCAATGCGAACACGTTCGATTAATTGGAAAAGACTAGGTTTTAAACGCACCACCCAAATTTGGCTAATCCTTGCAGAGAGATTAATTGACAATCTGTTTATCAGAGCCGAACAGACTGCCAGTGCCATGCAAGTACGCGGCTTTACTACTCCTAATACTCACATTGTAGTTTGGAATCCTCTCAAATTTTTACCTCGCGATATTATCTTGCTAATTCTCTTAGTTACAATGTGGGGATTAAGAATTTGGTACGGAAATGAATTATAAAGAGTTGGAAGTACGTTGCACTTTCAACTCTTTATTCTACGCGATAACCAAGATCAGATAATTGAAACCGAGACGATCTCCATTTGGGTTGGACTTTTACAAACATTTCCAAATGAACAGAACCCATAATCATCTTCTGCATTTGTAATCTTGCCTGCGTGCCAATCTCCTTCAGCATTTGTCCTTTCTTACCAATCAAAATCCCCTTTTGCGAATCTCGTTCCACATGAATTGTCGCCATTACCCTAGTAATTTTAGGCTGCTCATCTACCTGATCGATACTAATTGCAACGGAATGCGGAATTTCTTCGCGCGTAAGCAAGAGAATTTGTTCGCGAATTAGCTCGCCCATAATGAAGCGCTCAGGCTGATCGGTGACTAGGTCTGGCGGATAGTAATAGGGGCCAAGAGGCAAGCGATCGCACATCATCGCTTGCAAAGCTTCTAATCCTTCACCCGTAATTGATGAAAACTTAGCGACTTGCCAACCATGCTCTAAGGCGAAGCTCTCATAACCAGTAAAAGTATCCCCCGAATCGTCACCAAGAATATCAATTTTATTGATTCCCAAAATCGTAGGAACCTTGCTCTGTAAGATAGTCTCAGCAACAAAGCGATCGCCCGTTCCCATGCGATCGCTACCATCAACTAGCAAAACAGTCATATCGACTGAAGAGATTGCCCCGATCGCATTTCTGACAATCGTTTGTCCGAGTAAATGGTGTGGTTTATGAATCCCAGGGGTATCCACAAGGACGATTTGGGCTTCAGGCAATGTCAAGATTCCCCGTAAACGATTGCGCGTAGTTTGGGCAACGGGCGAAGTTATCGCAATTTTTTGACCAATGAGGGCATTGAGCAAGGTGGACTTACCAACATTTGGCCGTCCAACTAATGCTACAAAACCCGATTTAAAACCTTCGCCCGACTCTGGAATCATGATTATTTGCGATCGTTGTATTAAAACATTTTAAGTGATGATGGTAGCTATAGGTTTTTGCCAATGAGTATGCCAGTAATTCTCATTATGAAACCGATTTTAGTGTTTCCAGCGCCTTCACGCTGGAAACACCAAAATCGGTTTTTTGAAAGCCCACCTACAGCGGGCTTTCAAAAAACCGATTTTTATAATGAGAATTACTGTGAGTATGCACTCATTACTTGAATTAGTTTGGATAAATCGAGACAAAAATAATGGCGGCACTTTGCTCCGCCATTATTTTTGTCTCGATTTTGAATAAGTGAGCTCTAGTTCCCCTAAACATTTAAAGCAGCTAAGCGCTTTCACACAAATTTAGATTACTATTACTGAATAGTAAGTGACCCCAATTGACTAAGCAACTTTGAGCTATGACAACTGCAAACCAAGGAAATCGCTCTTTCTGGCGTTTTATCATAAATGACACGACAGGTTTTGTGGTAAAGCGACTCGGACAAGCAGTTATTGTCGTTTTGGGCGTGTCAATTTTAAGTTTTTTTGCCATTACTAAGTCCCCTGGTAATTGCTTCTCAGCTCTACGGGACAACCCCAATACACCTAAAAAGACGATTGAACAGTTGGAAAAACAACTGAACTACGATAAGCCTGAAGCAATCCAGTATCTTTTGTGGTTACAGAATACGTTAGGTGGTGATTTAGGAGTGCGTTGTCAAGGTTTAGCGCCTGTTACGCCGCTAATTGTTGAACGGGCAGGAAATACTCTACTAATGTCTATTGTATCCCTGCTAACAACTTGGCTGCTAGCAATTCCTCTCGGCATTTACAGCGCCGTTAAACAAAATACTTGGAGCGATCGCCTGATCCAAATAGTAAGCTATGCAACGCAAGGGTTTCCTAGCTTTGTATTAGCAATCCTCTTACTGATGTTGGCGCAAAATACAGGCTGGTTTCCAGTGGGAGGGATGACTAGTATTGATTTTGCGGAACTATCACCTTTTGGGAAGTTCCTCGATATTTCCCACCATATGATCTTGCCAATCTTGACTTTGACGGTGGTTAGCTTTGCAGGCTTGCAAAGAATTATGCGCGGTAGTTTGCTGGATGTGTTGCGTCAAGACTACATCAAAACTGCCCGTGCCAAAGGATTGCCTGAGAATAAAGTGATCTATGTCCATGCACTGCGTAATGCGATCAATCCTTTGCTTACTTTATTAGGATTTGAATTTGGGGGACTACTAGGTGGTGCATTTATTACTGAATTCTTTTTTAGCTGGCCAGGATTAGGAAAGCTTTTACTAGATGCAACTAAAGAAAAAGATACTAATCTGGTAATGGCTGGGCTGATGTTAGGGACTTTGATGCTAGTCGTTGGCAATCTTATTGGAGACTTATTACTAAAAGCCGTCGATCCACGCATCAAGCTTGATGACATGGAGTAAGCTAACCCGTCACTTAAGACTTAAAAATTTGTGCTAAATGATCTAAATCTTCAAAGTGATTACCGTAGCGATCGCTGCGATTTGGTGCAGGATTTTTACATTCCTTGTTTAAAAAATTCTATGCTCTATAGTCGAGCCGTAGGATTTTTTTCAAGTACATCCATGGCATCAGTTGCTAAGGGACTAATTTCACTAATTCAATCGGGTGGCAGAATGCGTCTAATTGCTTCGCCATGTTTATCTGTCGAAGATGCGGAAGCGATCGCTTTAGGGCTTAAACAAAGAGAAGATGTCATCACGCAAAGCCTGCTCAGAGAGATAGATCAAGAATTTGAAGAGGTAATCCAAGATCGTCTTGCCTGTCTAGCTTGGTTATTGAGTCATAATCTATTAGAAATAAAGTTGGCAGTGCGAAAAGATATTCGTAATAGAGGTATCTATCATGAAAAGTTAGGAATATTTGAGGACGATGCAGGAAATATTGTTGCTTTTACAGGTTCGGCTAATGAGAGTGCTAGCGCATTGCTTGATAACTTTGAATGTATTGATGTGTTCTGTTCTTGGGATAAGGGAGTTAGAGAGCGCACATTGAGCAAAGCAGAGAACTTTCGGCGATTATGGGAAAATGAAACACCAATGTTAGAAATCTTCGATTTCCCTGAAGCTGCTAAGCGATCGCTGTTACGTTTACGTCATGACAAATTCCCTATTGATGAAATCGCCAAAAAAATTTCTGTTGTGTCAGAGCAGGGAAAAGACTATATGCCGATTGGAATTAAACCTGATCATGGTGTGCCAATACTGCCCACTAATTTAGAACTGCGAGATTATCAAGAACTGGCGATCGCTAATTGGTTTAAAAATAATGGGCGCGGCACGTTGAAAATGGCAACGGGAAGCGGGAAGACGATTACGGCGCTAGCGATCTCGACGGAACTTTATCAAAAGATTGGGTTGCAGGTTTTACTGATTGTTTGTCCTTATCGACATCTGGTAATTCAATGGTCAAGGGAATGTCAAAAGTTTGGGCTGGAGCCAATCCTAGCTTTTGAAGATGTTCATAACTGGCAAGATCGTTTATCCAACCAACTTTATAACGTGCGATCGGGCAATCAGAAATTTTTGACCATAATCACTACAAATGCGACATTGATTGGTCAGGGATTACAGTCACAGTTGCGATATTTTCCTGGGAAAACTTTAATTGTTGGTGATGAGGCTCATAACTTAGGTGCAAAACGTTTAGTGGAGAGTTTGCCGCGTAATGTGGGACTAAGGTTAGCTTTATCGGCAACTCCAGAACGCTATTTTGATGAGGATGGAACAGAAGCCATATTTGCGTATTTTGGTGCCGTCATTCAGCCAGAATTTACGCTGGCGGATGCCATCAAAGCAGGAGCGCTCGTGCATTATCTCTACTATCCGATTTTGGTAGAACTGACGGAATCGGAGACTGAGAAATATGCTGATTTAACCAAGAAGATTGGCAGGGCGATCGCTTTTGATGGCGATCGTGATGATAACGAGATGGTAGCTGCTTTATTGATGCAAAGGGCTAGGCTATTGGGTTCGGCGGCGAATAAGTTGGTGGCTTTACGAGAATTGATGCAGCAACGTCTAGATACATCACATACATTGATTTATTGTGGTGATGGCTCGGTTGAGGGTCAAGTTACTGAAGAAAGTACGAGGCAGTTGGATGCGGTGGCACAGTTGATGGGATCTGAATTGGGATATCGGGTTAATACATATACTGCTGAGACATCTTTAGAAGACCGCGAGAATTTACGACTTTTATTTGAATCTGGTGAATTACAGGGACTGGTGGCAATTCGTTGCTTAGATGAAGGTGTGGATATTCCCGCAATTCAAACGGCGATTATGTTGGCAAGTAGTAGCAATCCGCGTCAATTTATTCAGCGTCGAGGGAGGATTTTGCGGGCACACCCTCATAAAAAACGCGCAACTTTGTTTGACATGATTGTGTTACCGCCTGATTTAGGGAGAGAGACAATCGACGTTGAACGTAATCTACTCAAAAAGGAATTGCAACGCTTTGTCGAGTTTGCGAATTTAGCAGATAACGGCGGCGAAGCTAGACTAAAGTTATTGGATTTACAACAACGCTATGGGTTGATGGATTTATAAGCAAGAAAAAGTCGGGGATCTGAGAGATTTTTGAGATAAAATCGATAAACGTATGAGTATTTGGAAATGAGTAAAGTTCAAAGCCTAAGTAGTCTTCATGAGCCAATTGAAAAAGCTCCACCAGAAGTTCAACAAATTATTCGTAATGTCCTAAAGATCGAAAAGGATCGGCTCGACAAAAATGAATTGGGGCGGATTAATGAAGATATTCTCAAAATTGTTAAGGAAGCTGTGCAATGAAGCTAATCTCAATCAAGCTTTTTAATTTTCGTTGTTTTTATCAGCAAACGCCTGAAATCGTTTTAGCCAGACTGGACGATCGCAATATTACGATCATGCATGGCAATAATGGCACTGGCAAGACATCTCTGCTAAATGCTTTTACATGGGTGCTATACGAAAAATTTACCTCGGCTTTTGGTGACTCTGAGCAGCTCGTCAATCGTCAGGCGATCGCTGAATCCCAATTAAATCAGCCTGTGGAATGCTGGGCAGAAGTTTTATTTGAGCATGATGCTAAGCGCTATCGGGTGCGGCGGTTAACCCGCGCCTATCAGCTTGCTAATAATGGCGAGAAAAACATTCAATACAACAAAAGTGAGTTGTTTTTGCAAGTGGCGGGGGATGATGGACGTTGGGTGACTCAAAATCATCCTGAAGCTGTAATTAATGGCATTTTACCTAAGAGCTTGCATCAGTACTTCTTTTTTGATGGTGAGCGAATTGAGCAGATTGTGCGATCGGACAATCGCTATGAGATTGCTGAAGCAACAAAAAAGCTTTTGGGTGTGCAGGTTTTGGACAATGCGATTAAACATCTTAAAGAAGCTAGAAAGTCCCTTGAGGATGAACTCAAAAGTATTGGCGATGCTCAAACTAAAACCCTGATTTCGCAAAAGCAGAATCTAGAGAGTAATAGCACTGAATTTGAAGTAAGAATCAAGGAAATCGAACAGGAACTAGAAGCACAAAACCAACTAAAGATATCTTGCAATCAACGATTGACAGAATTGGGTGGTATTGATGAAATCCAAAAGCGACGTGAGGCTCTTGAACAACAAGAACGGGAAAATCGCAGTAATTTGCGAGGTTTAAAGAACCAACTAAAGACAGATATTTCTACCAAGGGCTATAGTGTATTTCTGACGGGTGCGATCGCTGATTTTCGAGAAATGGTTAGTGGTTTGCATGAACGCGGCGAACTACCTGCGGATATTAAACAGACGTTTGTGTTAGACCTATTAGAACGGCGTAAATGCATCTGTGGAGCAGACTTACATGATGGTTCTCCTAACTATGAGCAGGTCAGTGCTTGGCTAGAGAAAGCAGGTTTAGCAGATGTGGAAACTGCAACCTTGAAACTGGAAGGTTTTGTCGATGAGGTAGAGAAACAGGCTACGGATTTTTGGCAAGGTATTGATACCAAACAATTGAGTATCAATCAACTCAAAACAGCAATCTCTCGTCTTGAGTTAGAGTTGGAAACAATCAGCGAACAGTTACGCAAGAGTCCCATTGAGGATATTCGGCTAATGCAAACCCGCCTTGATGAGATCGATCACAAGGTTGAGGACTTAACTTTAGAGAAGGGTAAGAAGCTCCAAAAATGGACTGATTATCAAGGGCAAATTGAAAATCTTCAGAAGCAAATTAAGAGCAGTAAGCAAAATGAAGGTAAGCAAAAGCTTGCCCAAAAGCGTATTGATGCGGCGCAACAGGCGATCGATCTTCTGAGTGAGTTAAAGACTAATCGCAATGAGCTATTCCGCAAGCAATTGGAAACTCGGATCTGTGAAATCTTTAGCCAGATCTCGTTCAAAGCGCAAACGCCAAGACTAAGTGAAAAGTATGAATTGAGCTTAGTAGAAACTGTAGCTGGTCAAGAAGTTCAGTCGGGTGCATCGACAGGAGAGAATCAGATCCTCAGTTTGTCTTTTATCGGTAGCATCATCGATCGCGTGAGGGAATGGAGCAAGTCTGGTTTGGTGATGGGGCCAGATAGCAGTACTTTCCCGATGGTAATGGATTCGCCCTTTGGGAGTCTGGATGAAATTTACCGTCGGCAGGTGGCAAGATTGATTCCCCAGTTAGCAAATCAGCTTGTGGTGATGGTTTCTAAAACCCAATGGCGGGTGGAGGTTGCCGAGGAAATGACTCCTCGAGTGGGTAAAGAATATGTGTTTGTATTCAACTCTAATAAGCCTGACACCCAAACCGATGACATCGTTCTCTATGGCAAGAGCTATCCATTAGTGCGAAAGAGTGCCTATGATTATGAATATACCGAAGTCTTGGAGGTGAATCATGGTTAATACAGTTACTACGGCTTCTAAACCAGAGATTGTCAGCGATCGCTGGGTTAAGGCAACGTGGGACGAGTTTATTGCGCTTGCTGACGATCCTAGTTTAGAAAAAGGCAGGTTTTATTATGATAATCACAAGATGAGGATTGAGATGTCACCAGTTGGACCAATACATGCCCATGAAAATGCAATTGTTTCTAAGGTAATTGGAATATTTGCAGCACTTAAGAATATTTGTATATACGAGTATATAAATTGTAGCTTTAGAAAAAAGGGTGAGAGTGAATGTCAGCCAGACATTGCATTTTATATAGGAAATGAATTGAGGCTGCCGCCTCGCAATAACGCTCCTGTGGATCTTAATAAGTTTGACCTGCCAACTCTGATTGTGGAAATCTCTTCGACTACGCTGCAAGATGATTTGGGATATAAGCGCTTATTGTATGAGCGTTTAGGGATTCTGGAATATTGGGTGGTGAATGCTCAAACTTCTGAGGTGTTTGCTTTTACGATCGCTGATGGACGTAGTGGCATAGTTGAGCGATCGCAAGTTCTCGAAGGATTGGAAATTGCCACGGTAAAAGAAGCGCTTAAACGCAGTCAAACTGAAGATGATGGCGCGATCGCGAGATGGTTATTACAGACTTTTAATGGGTAGGCGGACGATTCTGTAAGACGTGATCGCTTTGGGCTTTACATACTGGTCATCAGTGCGATCGCTTGTTACTGAAAAATGAAATTTGCTGTAAAATGGTATGCAAGTTAGCTGTCTAGTCATGGATACAGTATCAGCTCCAAATTTTTTGAAATTATCAACTATGACAAAAACTGCTCTTGAACTAACACTCCATGAACGCGAAGCATATTGCCCATCCAGAAATCTGGATAGCTTACAGGATGAGGCTAGATGGACTGAGGCTTGGAAAATTGTTCACAAGATATCAAGCTTATTGCGCGATCGCTACAGGACAAAGCAAATAGTTGTTTTTGGCTCATTAACAAATAAAGAGCGTTTTACAAGGTACTCAGATATTGATTTGGCAATTAGTGGATTAACTTTTAAACAGTTTTATCAAGCTGTGGATGATATAGAACTTATTGCTCGTGATTTTAAGGTTGATCTAGTGAATCTTGATCGCTGTCGTCAATCTATCGCAGAACGCATTAATAGAGAGGGTTTAGCAATTTGAAAAGTTCTCTAATAGATATCGCTGAGCGAATTAGGAATGATTTGGTTGAAATAGAAATGCTTGTGGAAAGAGCGATCGCTTGTTGATGATGGCTGGTTTGATGGTGACTGAAGTTAATGAATCGATCGCTTGTGTGTAAGATGTTTTTAGATTGGGTATCAAGGAATAAGTAAGAATGGCTGATGCAAGGGTAAAGATCGCAAAGGATAAAGCGGAGTTGGTAAAGTCTTTGAGGGCTGAGGGGGCAGATGATACGACTAAGCCATTTCAGACTTATGCGGAGGTTTTGGTATTTGCGGCGGCTTTGGGGGCTAAGCGTGATCGCCGTGAGCCTTTTGGTGAGTTCTCAAAAAAAGATCCAGATCCAATCCCGTATGAAGTTTTTAGAAAATATGATAAAGTAGTGAAACTTTTGGCTGTAGTTGCAACTAAAAACCCTAGGGTTCTTGCTGACAATGATGAGGCTGAGGAGTCACGGATCAAGATTTTTGAGGAGTATGCTAATGCAGGGCTAGAAATAATCGACAATGAAATTAAAGGATCAGTTGATCATTTAGAACGTATTTTGCTGTTTCTAAGTTCTGAAAGGGATGAAATGGCTAATAAAAATGGTGATTTTGATTTGAGTAATTTACTAACGATATAGGAGTAATAAGTATTTAATTTATAGTTTTGATTCACTTTTTATTTCTAAAAAGGTTGCATATGAATATTGCTCAATATAAAGAAGAAACAAAATCTCGTTTTACTCATAACTTAGTTACTCAGGGAATTAATAGATTTTATACTTTGACCCTTCCTAGTGATATTTTAGCCAAAATATGCTTTGTAACTACTAGGGAAGAAGATCCTGAAAAGGGATTTCAAAGAGTTCTAGATAAAAAAAGAGCCCAAGAAATCGCAGATTATATAGATAGTGGCGCATCTATACCAAATTCTATTGTTTTATCTGCCCAGCCAGATGCTGAACTCGAAGAAATACAAAAAGGAAAAATAATCACGTTTTTTGAACGCCCAAAATCATTTCTAGTGTTAGATGGTCAACACCGAGTTTATGGATTTTCTTTGGCTAAAATGAAACTTAGAGTACCTGTTGTAATTTATAATAACTTAAGTCGGCAGGAAGAATCTAGGCTATTTATTGACATTAATACTAAGCAGCGACCTGTTCCAAATGAACTTCTTCTGGACATCAAAAAACTTGCAGAGAGAGAAACAGATTCTGAACAATTGTTGAGAGAAATATTTGATTTATTCTATAATTCGCCTGACAGCCCTCTTGTTGGATTACTAAGCCCAAGTGAAAAAACAAAAGAAAAACTGACAAGAGTTACTTTTAATCAAGCCTTTAAACCTTTAATCGATATTTCTCAAGACAAAGAAGTAAATGAAATTTATGAAATAACACGGGATTATATTCAAGCATTTATATCTGGAATGAACACACTAGACACAGAAAGAACTATTGTAAAGCCAATTGTTTTTCGTGCAGTAATGTTGTTGTTCTCTC
Source organism: Pseudanabaena sp. BC1403 (assembly GCF_002914585.1). NCBI lineage: Bacteria > Bacillati > Cyanobacteriota > Cyanophyceae > Pseudanabaenales > Pseudanabaenaceae > Pseudanabaena > Pseudanabaena sp. BC1403. The sequence continues at coordinate 238,914 of NZ_PDDM01000002.1, read as the reverse complement.
AAGTAGGACAACGTGTCAAAGATAGGTATGGTACACATTACTCAGTAAGCAACTTTTATGAAGTATTAAAGCCAATATTCATTAAAACTAAAGCTACTTCATTTACACAGGCTAAGAGTATAAACTCATTACATAAAAAAATGAGCGATTTATTGTTTGACTTTACATTTTAGAAAAAATTAAAAATTAATTAAATGTCATTAGTAAATGATGCTATTAGACCGTTTTGGATAAATGGTCTTAATGAGATTACTGGAAGACAATCTGGCAGCCTTCTCAAATGGATAATTGATGGAAATTATCAAATCTATACAAATATTAAATCTGACTCCTTTACACTTGAGATAGCAAGTACAAGCAAAAGTTCACTTCTTAGGGCTTTTGCTTTTGATTGTAATCGTATGGCATCTGCTTCTTTTGAGAGTATGCAACTGATCCGTAAAAATGAATCACTTCCTAAGTCCACAGCTTGGTTAGTTATACAATCATATTACTCTGCTTTCTTTGCTGCACAATCTGTTTTAAGAATGATTGGAATAAGCTGTTCACAGCTTGATAATGCACCTATTAAAAAAATTCAAGATATAGCGGACATATTTAGTTGTAAACCAACAGGAGTGACTATAAAATCTGGATATTACAAATGTCGATATGACTACAACAGTCATAAATTATATTGTGAACAGCTAAATGCATCTGGAGGATCTCATGAGAGTTTCTGGAAAGCTTTTTATGATGAATTAAAAGATATTAGCAATAAAATATTGTCTACTCCTTCAATCCCTATTGCTGATGCTCAAAGAGTATCGGTACAGATTGATGTAATGTGTTTTAATCTATGCCGTCATGGAAAGAATGGAGGCAAGTGGCTTTCATATATACGAAATAAAGTCAATTACCAACATGAATTTAACTGTTGGTTTCCATACCAAAATATAAGAAAGACATCTGTATCAGAATTATATGAAACTTCGCAGACATGGTTGATAGATCCAATGCAGATAAACTTAACTGCAAGGGATGATATTCTTTTATTCCATCGTACATGTAACTTTATCGTTAGTTTATGTAGAACCCTCGTCGAATACATGTCCGATAGATGCCCAGAAGGTCGAAAAAAGTCATACCTTGCTGACGGCTCAATAAATTTACTTAATAAACTTACTTAAATTAAGCCATTTTTGAATAGTAATCTTTGGCTGATTTTAAGCAACACCATAATCTGTATATGGACGCTTATATGGCGGTTGCAAACCCAACACAATATCCTGCCTTTCCACACCCATAGCAATTAACTCCTCCGCAGGATTTTGATCAGTCAAATTCTGTTGCAGCCAAATCTTGCCATCCTTAATATCAAAATGCATAACGCATCGATACACACGATTTAACTCTTGCCAGCCAATATTGAGCCACTGAATAATGATCCCTTTCCACATCAAAAATCAGTTGCACCTCAACCTCATCATCAGACACATCACCACTCACATATTGAGACAACAAACTTTGAACATACTCCTGATATTTACTTACTTTCTTTATCCATTTCACAATCTCCTCATTTACAGGATTATAGACAACTAGCAAAAGCTGATATCCAAGGAATAAGCTATACTGTCATACAGCGTTATGACAAATAAAAATATGAGAGTTAACGCCCGTCTTGACAGCGATCGCACCAATAAATTTCAGTATATCCGCCAGCATACTAACCAAGGCACATCGGAAATCATGAAAGCAGCGATCGACCTTTACTATGAAAAACTTCGCCAAGAATCCCCCAAACCACTGCAACTTCTCCAACAAGCAGGGCTGATCGGTTGTGCTGAAGGAGATCCTGACTTATCCGTGAATTACAAGCAATATCTTACCGAAAGCCTAAACGAAAAATATGGTCATCGTTGACTCAGGCTTTTGGATTGCATTGATCAATCGCCGCGATGACTATCATGTTCTCGCTCAAAATGTTTTAGCAACCATAGATGAGCCACTCATTACCACATGGTGCGTCATCACCGAAGCTTGCCATATTCTCCTAAAACGGACAGGAACCAACGCCCAACAAACATTTATACATAGCTTAGAAATAGAAGCATTTGAAGTTTTCGATTTGCAAGTTCAAGATGGCAAACGAATTGGTGAACTGATGAATCAATATAGTTCTCTGCCAATGGATCTCGCGGACGCTTCACTGATTATTCTTGCCGAACACTTGGGACATGGGCGCATTCTCTCCGTTGATTTTCGCGATTTTTATACCTATCGCTGGAAAAATCGGCATCCTTTCGAGAACTTGATGCAAATGAACTAGCGAATATAGCAAAATTACTCGCCTGCGATTTATTTTTGATCATTTGTAGTCTATTTGGACTACAACAGTAATAGGGATATCCCGAAAACCAAGGCAAATTTACTAACCATGACCGAACCACAACGCACTGCACCCCAATTAATCGAAGATATCAAAGCGCTGATAATTGAGATCCAGCAGTTGTATTGCCATGACGAAATCCCTTGGATTATTGGCTATTCAGGCGGCAAAGACTCCACCGCCACCCTTCAACTCGTTTGGCAAGCCCTCCAACAACTACCAAGCGATCGCCGAACCAAACAGATTTACGTCATCACCACCGACACCCGTGTCGAAAACCCCATCGTCGCCGCATGGGTCAAGCAATCGATCGCCAATATGCAAGCCTCCGCAACTGAGCAAGGCTTACCCATCACCGCAAAACTACTAGTCCCTGATGTCAAAGACACCTTCTGGGTCAACCTCATCGGCAAAGGCTACCCTGCCCCCCGCAACGGCTTTAGATGGTGTACCGAACGCCTCAAAATCAAACCATCCAACCAATTTATTCAAAACGTCGTCAGGGCAAAAGGTGAAGTAATCATCGTCCTTGGCACTCGCAAAGCCGAAAGCTCTAGGCGATCGCGATCGATGAACGATCATGAAATGGGCAGTATTGGCGATCGCATTGGCGACAGCAATCTCACATCCCTGCTCTATAGCGGCAGCCTACCTAACTCCTTAATCTATAGCCCCATTGCCGACTGGAGCAACAGTGAAGTATGGCTATACCTCATGCAATATGCCAACCCTTGGGGCAATAGCAATCAAGATCTCTTCACCATGTATCGCGGTGCAACTGCCGATAATGAATGTCCTCTGGTGATCGATAGCAATACACCTAGCTGTGGAGACTCCCGCTTTGGTTGCTGGGTATGCACCCTCGTCAACAAAGACAAATCTATGGAAGCGATGATCCTCAATGACGACGAAAAAGAATGGATGCAGCCAATGCTAGATCTAAGAAACGCCCTCGATATTCCTGATGACTGGGACAAACGTGACTTTCGCCGCATGAGTGGCAACGTACAGCTATTTACCCACAACAGCGATGGGAAACAAGAAGTAAAGCCGATCCCAGGACCTTATACCAAAACATGGCGTGAAAATTGGCTTAGAGAATTACTTAAAGCACAAACCGAAGCACGTAAAAATGCACCACTTGAGATGCAAGAGATTGAGCTAATTACTCAAGCCGAACTCAGCGAAATTCGACGGATCTGGCGTGAAGACAAACATGAATTTGATGACGCACTACCCCATATTTATCTCGATATAACAAGCGAAAAATTCCAAGATATCAACAATCCTAACAATCAAAGCCTGTTAGGAGCCGATGAATGGGAGATCCTCGCTCGACTCTGCGGTGATAACGCCATGCACCTCGAACTCACCACCAAACTGCTCAGCGTTGAAAAGCAACATTATGGCAAAATGCGCCGCGTCGGTATCTATGAAGCTCTCGAAAAATGCTTTGAGACCAGTTCGCGATCGCCAGAAGAAGCAATTCAAAATGCCCATAGGGTCAAAAATATAAAAGATGCCGCCGAGGAAGGAGATGCCAATAAAGTCCGCCAGCTTGCCCTAGGACAGCCAGCCAAACCTAACGAATCAGAGGCTCCCCCCCAAGTCAATAGTTGGGCATCGATGAAATTTGGCTCCCCAGTTGCAGAGGTACAGTCTTGATTTTTCGTGAATTAACTCTGCAAAATTTCGGTGCTTACCAAGGAAAGCACACGATTAATCTTTCTGTCGATGTCAATCAAGACCATCCACCAATTGTCCTGTTAGGTGGCTTAAATGGTGGTGGTAAAACGACCTTTATCGATGCCCTCCGCCTTGTTCTATACGGCGCAAAAGCTCAATGCTCCACAAGAGGAAACTTAAGCTATGGCGAATTTTTATCTCAAAGCGTCAATCGCGAAGCCAAAATCGGCGAAGAAGCTGCGATCGAATTAGTCTTTGAACAAGCTAGTTTCAATAAATCTGAACTACGCCAAGTTCCCATCTCGATCTCCCGTCGCTGGACACAGCAACCAAAAAATGGGCGCGATATTTTAGAAGTCCGAGTTGATGGTTGGAATAACGAAACTCTGACTAGCACATGGGATGAATTTATTGAAGAGATCATGCCCATCGGTATTTCAGGCTTATTTCTATTTGATGGCGAACAAGTGCGAGAACTTGCACTGCAAGACACTCCCACACAGGGTATTGTCGATGCTATTCGCACAATTCTCGGATTAGAACTAGTCGATCGCTTAGAAATTGATTTAGAAGTCTTAGCTAGCAAAAAACGACGTGAATCATCTGACACAGAAGCTTTTAATAAACTTACAGAGATTGAAACTCTAATCGCTCAACAATCCACCGAGATTGAATTAGAAGAAACACATAAAACTCAACTGGAAGCCGACCTCGAACAAGCTAAAGCTACTTTTGCAGAAGCTGAACGTGAATTTATGCGTAAAGGAGGGAAAGCCGCAGGAGATAAGCAAGAGCTAGAACAAAGCTATCAAAGACTCAAAGAAGAAGCCGATCAGCAAAGAAAAGAATTGCTAGATTTAGCAGAGACTTGTTTACCTCTGATGCTAATTCAATCACCTCTCTTAGAACAAGCGCTTTCCCAAAGTCAAAAAGAGCTCCATCTGCAAAAAGCTAAAGCTGCTCTAGATCTAATTAAAGAGCGCGATCGCAAGTTGACAGAATTTATAGACCAGAACTTCCCTAAAAAATACAATCGCCTAGTCCAAGAGTTTTTAGAAAATGAACTCGCTCAACTCGAAGATGAATCGCAGCATGGAGAAATATGGCTTGGAAGCGATATAGATCTAGTGAAATCACTCTCAAATCTTTTAGAGCATGATTTACCTAAAACCGTCACTTTAGCTAGTACCGCAGCGCAAAAATTAGAATCTTGCGATCGCGAAAGTACCCAAATCCAAAATGTGATTGCCTCTGCGGCAAGTCCAGAAATCTATCAACAACTCTTACAGAAAAAAGAAGAAGCTGCATCAGTTTGTGAGTCCTTAGCAAATGAGCTAGACGACTCTCAGCGCAACTTAGCACTACTCGAACGCAAGTTAATTTCTAGTAAAAAAGAACTAGAAAACTATGGAACAACCATAGTCGCAAGAGGCAATCTAGAATTTTTCTTTCAGTCTGTTGTTAAAGTGCAATCAACAATGGATTCATTTAGAAAAGAACTCACCGCCCATAAAATCGCTCAACTAGAAAACAGCGTCACCGAATGCTTTCTCCATCTTTTACATAAATCCCGACTTGTTCATCGTATCACGATTGCTCCCGATACATTTCGCCTAGAGCTATACAATGCTGAGGGTAAATCTATCCCCAAACATCGTCTCTCCGCAGGTGAAAAACAAATGTTAGCGATCGCCTTTTTATGGGGATTGGCCCGTGTCTCAGGTTGTCAGTTACCTGTCGTGATCGATACTCCTCTCGGTCGTTTGGACTCATCCCACCGCCTCAACCTTCTAGATCGCTATTTCCCCAACGCCAGTCAGCAAGTCATCCTACTCTCAACTGATACCGAAATTGGCAAAGAAGAAGTAACTCGCCTCCGCCAAAATCAACTACTCGCACACGAATATCTCTTAGACTACGACGAATCAACCAACCGCACCTCCGTGCGATCAGGATACTTCTGGTAAACAATCACCAATCACCAATTACCAATTACCAATCATCTAACCTATGGAACCACCTATTGATCGCATTCGCCTCTCTCAAAATGCCAGAGAGCAACTACTCAAACTCAAACGTGCTACTCGTATTGAATATTGGAACGTCCTCTGTCGTTGGGCGTTATGTAAATCTCTGGCTGAACCAACTCCTCCATCAATTATTAATATTGTCACAGATAGCAATGTGGAGATGACTTGGCAAGTTTTTGCTGGTAATCTGTCAGATATTCTAATTGTTGCCCTCAAACAACGCTGTTATAACGATGGACTAGCCACCGACAAAGAAACCCTAGCTACCCAATTTCGCTTACATCTCCATCGTGGCATCGGTTACTTAGCAGGCGATACAAATATTAGGAAGGTAGAGAATCTAATTGAAATAGTGAAATCAACAACTAACTAAATATCTAGATCCAAATTATCATTTTCGCTTATGACATTATCCAATGCACTAATGTAAATGGGCATACTTTGAACTTCAACTCCAAATCTTTTCTCAACCATTAGATCTACAATCAAAGAACCATCAATTAAAATTACTGGTACTGCTCCTACTTGAAACGAAACCTTTTCTGCATCTCTAGTAAAAGTAGATGTCGTGAAGAAAATAGCCTGTTCGCATTTACCTTGAACAGCACCTCTAAATTGATCGATTTCCTTCCGACCAACAGAGGTTTTGTTCCATCTCTTGCATTGAAAAGAAACTTTCAAATCTGCAAGACCAATTTTTAGCTTGCCATAGCCATCAATCCCCCCATCTTTACCTTTCTTGGTCACGTTAACATCATGGAATCCATATGCTTCTAATAGTCTTTTACTAAATATTTCAAAAGTCCTTGGATCGAGAGATTTTAGCGATTCCAAAACTCTTTGCCGAAAATCTTCGACGTACTTTTTATGTAATACCCCCAACTCCTCAAAAGAAACTTCATTGGGTATATCTGGTTTTGCTTCTTGAATTACTTCCTCTAGAGGTAAATTTTTTAACCAGTAAGATTGATTTGAAAGAATAACAAAGTACTTCGTTGGTGATGCTGAACCAAAATTAAGACTTTCACAGTGTCTTCTCAGTTGTCCTCTAACGATTTGAATAGGTTCATCAGACTTAAATGTGTAGAAATTATTCTCAATAATTGAATTATAGATTTCGGTAACTGTCATGGGTTGACCAACCATTTTCATGACTTCGATAATGGCTTGAATTATTGTTCTAGACTTCATCTTTAGGTCTTATACTTTTCCTTGTATCTGCTGAGTTTTTGTAAACTTCTTACACAATACTTATCTTGTTTTGTAGATCGTTTGTGCCAAGATTGCACTTTTGCATATATCCTAGCCATGCAGCAAAAGCCCACTGGTAAACAACATCATAATTGGTCTTTAAATATTCTATCCATTCAGGATGTAATGAAATTGTTTCATCTTGATCGTTAATGAAGTATAAAGGCTTTTTGTCTTGAAAGCGATCGCGGGATAATGCGGCAATATTTTGATTTGTCTCACCACTTTTAACTCCCTTGAGTTCCATTTCAAAAAATGGTCTAATCAGACGATAAGGAGCAAATTTTTTCAACTCTTTAGTAGTACTTAACATTTTAGAAGCGATCGCCTTTCGTAATTCCTCTCCTGACAGATTGCTCCCAACCTCAGCAAAAACTTCAAATCTGCCTGCGATCATATCTTTATTTCCAAATGACAATCGATGTGGATGGTATACCTGCCAAGCAACGACTAACATTTCAACCATAAGATCCTGTAGTGCAATAGGAGCATGATCAAAGTTTCTTTGCTTCAGAATATTCAACAACGCCAAGAAAAATAAATATTTGTAAGAGTTTGCTGTATGCGTAAATAGTTTTGAAAATGCTTCAATATTTAGCTGCTCGGACTTTGGTAATGCATTAGCCCCTTGACTCATTAACGATCTCCACTCAGTTTGTTGTTAAAACACGTTGCAACAAGAATACATCGCACAGGTCAACAGCGATCATCATATCATTTATATTTTTCCTGAAAAGCCAACATCGCTTCTAACTGTGACTCCATCAGCAAACATTGTTCCAAATGAGCAATATCCAAATCAGGCAAACATCCACTTGCTTCAGCCTGTGCATATTCTCCATCTTGTAAGCAATAAATCTTGATCTTGCCGTCTTGCCAAAACCAAACTTCAGGAATATTTCTTAACTGGTACTTTCTTAACTTTTTGACGCTGCCACTAGTCACCACAATCTCAATACATAAATCTGTAAGTTCAGGATTGTCACCAAATGCAAAAGATAAATCTGCTTGAAACTCTAACTTAGGCTCAATGGTTTGGGTATAAGCACCTGTACCAGTAAATCGAATCCGTTTAACTAAAAAATAGTAATTAAGCAACGCACCCAACAAGGTAGATACCATTTCATGCAGCAAACCAATGCCCACAATTTCTACTACTCCTTCACAATAATTTAATCTTACTCCGCCAATTTCTGCAAACGCAGATTGCAGAGCCTTGAATTGCTCCCATGTCACAGCCTGCTTGACGAGGTATTGATCAGCCGTTTTAGTTAAAGTTAGAGTCATGGCTTAACCTTGGCAATTACTTGGGTAATGAGGTGTTACTAGTATAATCTAAACATTCAATAAAGCTCTTGTCGCAATGATCACAGAGTATACCCACAACCAACTCCTTGCCCTCTGTCAACAAAGCAAAGTTGGCAAAAAGCTACCCACTGCTCTCTATGTTCATAGATCAGCGATCGCCTCTTTATCTCCACAATTACAAGAATGCGATCGCCAAGCCAGATTACTACTTCCAGAAGAAAGTGAATTTACTCTGATCAAATTTAATTACGAACAACCCAAGATTTCTTATTTGTTTTATCCAAACTTTGACACAGATCCACATCCTGCATTACATCACAGTATTCAAGTTGACCTAAAAGCCCAAATAGTTCAGCAGCGAGACTATCAAAACTCACCTAATCCTCCAATACTGCATCGCAAAGAAACCTTTGTAAGCCCAGATTACCCCAACTATCAACTATTTGCCCAATTAACCAAACAAGAAGAAGCGATCGGCTTATTTCATGAGACGCGCACCATCGGCACTCGTAAAGGATGGGAGCAACGTCTACAAGAATACAATGTCGAACTTCAAGACCATCAAGTCATCTTACTCCCATCGCCCTCTGGGAAAGGGGCTGAGGGTGAAGGCAACATCAAAATTGAGCGCCATAAAGCTGCCATTCATCGCCCCGATCTATCCAAGCCTGTTCGACTTGCCCTAGAAGCGGAACTCTTTACAGAAAGCTCAACCTTCTTTGACTATGGCTGTGGGCATGGCGAAGATATCAAAAGAATTAGCGATCGCGGCTTTACCAGTAATGGTTGGGACCCATACTATCGACCACAATGCGATCGCACAAGCGCCGAAATCGTCAACCTCGGCTATATCATCAACGTCATCGAATCGCAGATCGAAAGAAGAGAAGCCCTCATCCAAGCATGGGAATTAACGCAAAAAGTTTTAATTGTCTCGGCACAAGTTTTAATTGGAGACGTGGGCAGAGGGCAAATCGCCTACAGTGATGGTGTGGTGAGTAGTCGTAACACATTTCAGAAATACTACGAACAAGAAGAACTCAAACTCTATATCGATCAAGTATTAGGCGTAGATTCTGTGCCTGTCGCTCTCGGTATTTATTTTGTATTTCGCGATGAGATGCAAGCACAAAGCTTTAGAGCATCACGTTTTCGTTCGAGAGCGACAACACCCAGAATCCGACTTGTCTCCAAACGATTTGAAGACTATCGTGAATTACTTACTCCCCTAATGGATTTCTTTACTGAACGGGGACGATTACCCGTTGGAGAGGAATTGCAAAACTTCGAGCCGTTACTGACAGAATTTGGAACGGTACGCCGCGCCTTTAACTTGATTGTCAGCGCCACAAATCAAAATGAATGGGATGCGATCGCTGATAAGCGTCGCCAAGATATCTTGGTATTCCTAGCCCTTAGCAATTTTGATAACCCTTACAAACGACTCAAATTAAGCCAACTTTCAACGCCATACCAAACCGATATCAAATCTCTATTTGGCTCTTATCAAGGCGCAAGTACCACTTCTGACCTGATGTTATTTAATTTAGGTCGTGAAGGTTTCATCGCTACCTGTTGTCGAAATAGCAAAATTGGACGGCTAGATCATCAAGCCCTCTATGTTCATATTTCGGCTTTAGAACATCTTGATACTATGCTCAGACTCTATGAAGGATGTGCCAGTCGCACCATTGGTAGAATGGATGGAGCCACGCTGATCAAATTCCATCTTCATAAACCGAAAATAAGTTATCTTTTTTATCCTGACTTTGATCGAGATCCTCACCCAAAAATGCAAGCCTCAATGCAAATTGACCTGAGAGATTTACAGGTTCATTATCGTGACTATCCCAATTCCGATAATCCTCCAGTACTTCATTGCAAAGATGCCTATATCCTTCCCGACTACCCACAGCATGAAAAATTTGCAAAATTGACCCAACAAGAAGAAAGTTGGGGATTGCTAGAAAACATGAAAGATATTTCACATTGGCAAGGCTGGCAACAAAAATTAAAAGAATACTGTGCGGAACTTCAAGGGCATCGTCTTGTCTGGAGCAAAGACTCTGACCCAGAGACGATAAAGTTATTGAAGATGAGACACAAAGCCAAGAAATTATAGGAATTACACAAAATGCTGAGATGTAATTGCTAAAATCTATAAAGCTGTTGCTTATGGTTAGCAATGTTTCCTTTACATGATGATAATCCGACTCAAGACACTTCTATAGTTGTCTATGCGCTGATTTTAATAAATGTGCTGATTTTTGGATATCAAACTAGTTTGCCAAACTTTCAACTGGGGGAATGGTTAGGGAATTGGGCATTATTTCCAAAAGAATTAATTGCTAATCCATCAAAAGGCGCGATCGCATTAATATCATCACAGTTTCTCCATGGCAATATTTTCCATTTAGTTGGGAACTTGTGGTTCCTATATCTATTTGGCAATAACATTGAAGACCAGCTTGGGCATTGGAAGTTTTTGTTTTTTTACTTGCTTTGTGGAGCTGTAGCAGGAGTTGCTCAAGTGCTGACTGCGCCAATGTCTTTAGTTCCGATGATAGGAGCTAGTGGTGCGATATCAGGTGTAATGGGCGCATATCTAATCCGTTTTCCTCGCGCAAGGATTTTGAGCTTAGTATTTTTAGGCTTTTTTATCACAGCAATTCCGATTCCTGCGGCAGTATTTTTAGGCTTATGGATTGTAGGTCAAACTGTTTATGCCGCGATAGCGAATCCTAATTTACCAGGGGTGGCATATTTGGCTCATGTTAGCGGTTTTGCGATCGGGGCGATCGCGATGTTTTTATTCTCCAAGCTCAAAAGATGAGAGGCACTGCCTTTGCGCTGCCTCTCATCTTTTGAGCTTGGAGGTGAGTTTACGCTCACCTCAAAACCGCTATATTTTGGGTTGGCTAGATTGGCTGAAAATTTGCAGAATCAGCTAAAAAGCCACGTAAACGCCGAGAAATTAATTCACGACTACCCATTCTGCGTCCCAGCTCTTTTTCTAAGGCTCCCACTGGGGTGAGGTTTTGCGGGGCACGGGGATCGCGCGTAGGATGCGAGGCATATTGAGGAATTAAATATGTGCTTTGATCCGCGATCGCCTTAGCTCGCTCTAGGGGAATTGCGCCATCTAGATCAATGCGAATAATTCCATGTAAATCGTGATAGCCCAGCTTTTTATAGTTCAAATCTTTACTACCCGATCGCAAATACCAACTGAGATTCGAGCCATTGGTATTAGAAATCCTAAAAATTGGAGTCCGCTCTCCGACTTTTAGCGATCGCATGACTTGGGCATTGTCTCCTTTGAGATAGGCTTTACCCATTGTTTTCACATAACCCATCGTATCGTAGGGAGTTTGATAAACTCGATAGAGTAAGGGTCCATCGCGAACAATTAGCGTATTCTCTTTGATTAATTCTTTATCTAAAGAGAGAGCATTAGCAATTCGCAGTTCTTCGTCGAGCATTTCGCCCTGCACTAATTGAGATGGAGTGTCTGGCTGATTGTTACTACTAGTCAAACAGCGATCGTATCTCAAATCACCTCGACCACTGACAGGACAAGGAATTGACGTTACAGGGGGAGTCAAATTTCCACCCAGAGCAATAATCCTCGTTACTTCTGTCGCTACACATTTTGCTCTGTTGATCGTGCGATCGACTAATACTGCTCCCACTGAGATCGTCGCAAACGCACCATACAAAATCTCATCATCTCGCCGCCCCAAAAAGCTAGCATCGAGGCGCAGTCTGCCATCGATAAACAAAATTTGATTAGGAAGTTCGGGTGCGATCGCAGCCCTGATTGGTTGCCATTCACCATTTTCAAACTCAACTTCAGTATTTACCCTGTCGCTTGTAGGAATTTCTTCAGGATTAATGCTGACAGGTGCATCATAGCCCATACTCCAAGGCTCTAAGCGAATGTTATATTCGCTCCAAAAATTGTCTACTAGTGGCTTTATAAGGTTGGCAACCATAGAAATTAAGCTGTGCAAATAGGAATGAATTATACACGAGCAAGCCATTAATACAAATTCTCAAAATGGCGTTGCCATTTTGAGAATTTCAAACCAAACAGATGCACAGGTACTTAGGGACTTGCGAAAAAATAAAGTGCCAATCCAGATTTTCCAGAATCAGTGGGGCGGCGAAGCCGCCCCACTGATTCTGGTTTTATATTTGGTACTTTATTAAATCGCAGATCCCTTAGTGCTAAACCTAGGGAGTCGGACCTGAAAACTTAGTTTTGGTTTTACTAAGCATTTCTTTAACATCAACATTTTCCCAAAGGACTCGATACAACTGCAATGGATCTTCTTTCCCCTTTACCTTAATCAGGTCTAGCTTCTCTAGTGGTAGATTCTGACTGGAAATATGAGTCCTTGTACTTTCAGAAATAAAGACTTCCCCCGCCTTCGCAGCTGTACAAATTCTACTAGCCACATTCATTGTGTCGCCAATATTGGTGTACTGAATGAGATTCTCAGAGCCAATATTCCCTGCGGCAACCATTCCTGTATTTAGCCCAATGTGAATCTGGATTTGCAGATCGCGTCCCTGTTCTGTCCACTGTTCATTTAACTCTTTCATCGCCCATTGCATCGCGATCGCAGCATTCACTGCCATGATCGCATCATCTTCTTTTTGATAGGGTGAACCCCATACCGCTAATAGGGCATCAGCGATATATTTCTCTAAGGTGCCACCAAAGGGGAAGACGATATCCTCGACCATTACTTTGAAATATTCATTCAAAAATTCGAGAACCTTACGGGGCTGCATCGGCGCTGTCATTTCGGTGAAACCACTAATATCAGAAAACAAAGCGGTCACTTCGGTTTCGATAATCCGATTTAAATCCCAGCCTTCCTCAATTTTTTGGCTGACAGCGGCAGGAAAAAATCGCTCTAGCTTAGTACGACGGATCACTTCTGATTGCATATTGCGATAGAGATTGGCATTTTCGATTGCGATCGCAGCTTGGTTAGCAAGACTACTCAAAAATTCTAAATCTTCTTTATGGTAAGCATGACCACGGGATAAATTATCCACATACAGAACACCGATCGTCTGATCTCTGGGTCTTAATGGCGCACACATCGCGGCTTGAATCGATTGTTGAATGATAGATTGCGAACTATCAAAACGGCGATCGAGCGAAGCATCATCACTGATAATCGCATCTCCCTGCTTAAATACAAAATTAGTAATTTTGCGACTATAAAAATCAAGATCGGCTGTGGCGCTAGGATTGCTAAATCTATAGGCTTTTGGTTCTAGTAGTCCAGTTTTTTCATCGACAAGTAATAAGACAGCGCGATCGACTGACATTATTTTCAGCAATAATTCCAAAATCTTTTCAGGTAAAGCTGAATAAGCTTCGGGAGATGCTAATTCTTGGCTAACCTCCAGCAAAACTCGCAACTTTGCCGATGTTCTCTGTACCTCATCCGTCCCCTGAATCATCAACACCGAGCCTGATGTCGTTAATTTCTGCTCTTTCAGCAAATCTTGCATATTCACACGAGATTTCTCTGGAGAAACTCGCATTACAATCGATAAACCTGAATTTGGAATTACTTTTTGACCAGAAGTAGAATCATCCCCAGATTGCGAGTCATCAACTAATCGAAATACGACACTACCAAACTGTACCAAGTCACCATGGCTAAGCTTTTGTTGAATAATCTTGACCTGATTAACAAAAGTGCCATTACTACTATTCAAGTCGGTAACATATAAGCCTTTATCTGTTACCTGAATTTCTGCATGATGACGTGAAAGACTACGAGCATCATCTTCAACGACAATACTATTATCTAGTCCTCGTCCAATCGTATTTACACCATATCGTAGCTCGCAGATGCGCTCATGGGGAGTACCTTGACCTTGAATAATGTATGGCATATTTTTTCCTATGGCGACAACTGCAATATCATTACAGCGCAAAGCGCTGACGTAAAACCCAAAATTTTTATTGAAAGTTTTACCTTGTAAAACTTTCAATAAAAATTTTGGGTTTATTCGCTAATTCCACTACAGAAGTACTTACGAAAACTCTCGTATCATTCATAATGAAATTAACAGCATTATCACATTTTTATCCATGTCTCCAACTACGTTAGAAGTACAATCTCAAGTTCAGGCAGATAATCAGGTTTCAACTGATCCCATTGCCGAGTTTAATCAATATGTGATGAGTACCTACGCTCGCTTCCCGATCGCCTTAGAGCGAGGTGCAGGTTGCCGAGTCTGGGACAGTACAGGTAAAGAATATTTGGATTTTGTGGCTGGCATTGCTACTTGTACGTTGGGACACGCACATCCTGCAATGGTCAAAGCTGTAACTGAGCAAATCCAAACTCTTCACCACGCCTCTAATTTGTTCTATTTTGCGCCCCAAGGTCAATTAGCTAAATGGCTGGTACAAAACTCTTGTGCGGATAAGGCTTTTTTCTGTAACTCTGGTGCTGAGGCAAATGAAGGCGCGATCAAATTAGCGCGTAAGTATGCGCATACTAAACTCGGCATTGAAGATCCCTTAATTTTGACTGCAAATGCTAGTTTTCACGGACGTACCCTAGCCACTGTTACAGCAACGGGTCAACCTAAATACCACAAGAATTTTGCGCCCCTTGTCCGAGGATTTGACTACATTAAATATAACGACATTGCCGCCCTCGAAGATGCAGTCAAAAAATATGAAGGTAGACTTTGCGCGATCATGCTCGAACCACTACAGGGTGAAGGTGGCGTAAATCCTGGCGATCGCACCTACTTTGCTCGTGTTCGTGAAATCTGTGACGAGAAGAAAATTCTGTTAATAATTGATGAAGTCCAAGTTGGTATGGGTCGTAGTGGAATGCTTTGGGGTTATGAAAATCTTGGCATTCAGCCCGATATCTTCACTTCAGCAAAGGGATTAGGCGGCGGCATTCCCATTGGCGCGATGATGTGTAAGGCGCATTGCGATGTGTTTGAGGCTGGGGATCATGCGAGTACCTTTGGTGGTAATCCTTTTGTCTGTGCCGTGGCTCTAGCAGTCTGTAGCACGATGGTTCAGGATAATTTGATTGCCAATGCGAGAGAGCGTGGTCAACAATTGCGAACTGGGCTACAAGCTATTTGCGATCGCTATCCCCAGCATATTGCTTCAGTCCGTGGCTGGGGCTTAATCGATGGTTTAGTTTTGCAAGAGTCCAGCCAGATCCAAGCCCGTGATGTGGTTGCGGCAGGAATTGAAAATGGGTTGCTACTAGTTCCTGCGGGTGTGAAGGTGGTGCGCTTTGTGCCTCCTCTGATCGTCTCTGCTGAGGAGATTGACCAAGCTTTAGCCATCGTCGAAAAGGCGATCGCTGCTTTCTAGCCAAAACAACAAAAAAGGCGGCGCAAAGCGCCGCCTTTTTTGTTGTTTTGGTGGTGCAGCTAAGCTGCCATCTTTAGTAACAGTTCGGAATCTAGTAGAAATACAGTTTGTGGATTAGATCTTTTAATGGAGACTTGCATTGTGTGGCTAGCAATTCCTAATGTGTCAATCTCGCGATATGCAGGTGGTATTGGCTGCAAACTATTTACAGAAACATTCTCCACATTTGGTAAAGTGGCGATCGTAATACCATACAAACAGTTTAGACCTGCAAAAATCACCAAAAACCCTTTAGCAAGATTTATTTCCTTACCATAGATTCGCTTGTGCAAATCGATGACTAAAACCTCTTGATCTTCATAGTTTGCTATTCCCAATAATTTATCACCACTACGATGAATTTGCGGTAAAGGGATAATTCGCACCACACTCTCAATGCCGATCGCTAAATTGAGGTCTGCCATGGTGAAGATCAGGAATTTAAGCGTTTCTTCTTTTTTTTTGCTGCTGAGCATAGTAATTAATTATAAGTTCGGATAATGAAATCTGATATTAGGAGAAGATTCGCTCCGCCTATACGAGTAACTGTTGGATAGTTTTGATTAATTCTTGTTCTAAATAGGGTTTGGTGAGATATCCTGAAGCGCCAAGCATCTGAGCTACGCCGCGATGCTTAGCGCCACTACGGGAAGTGAGCATAACAATGGGAATATCTAGATAACGGCTATCTTTACGACAGGCGGTTAAAAATTCAAATCCATTCATATTCGGCATTTCCACATCACACAATACAGCTTGAATTTCAGGAGATCTAGACAGTTTCTCGATCGCTTCGCGTCCATCGCCAGCTTGGATAACTTGATAGCCAAATTTCTCTAAGGTCAAATAAAGTGCTTGGCGAACAGTGAGTGAATCATCCACAATTAGGATCGTTTTCCTCTGGGGTGCATTAGGCTTGGATTCAGCTAATAACGGTGGGGTGGTATGTGTTGGCGATGCTGATAGCAAGGAATTGGTAGACTGTTTGATAGAAAGCAAAACTGAACTATCAATGACAGGTACAAGTGTTCCATTACCTAACACAGTACAACCGTATAGATAGGGTGGCGGCGTGATTACTTTACCAAAAGGTTTAATCGCTAATTCCTGCTCATTAAGTACGCGATCAATTGGGAGAGCCACAACTTGATCGCCATCAGAAAACAGCAACAAAGTGGTCTGATTATCCTCTGTAAATGACTCTGTGTTAAACATATCTAGAGATTGCTTGGGCAATGGATAACCATCAGCAAATAAAGATATAGGATATAGAGGAACTAGCCGATCTTCAAAACGATAGAACTCATTACCTTGGATAATTTGAATTTCATTACTATCAACGGTGATAATCCCTAGCAAGCTATCGATCGCGATCGCTAATAAGCGTTCCTGAATGCTGAAAATCATCAGCTTGGCAATGCTCAGTGTTAGCGGCAATTTAATCGTAAAAGTCGTACCTTGCCCAAGTTCTGACTTGATTTCAATTGATCCTTTAAGACTACGAACTTGCTCTTGGACGGTGGATAATCCCATTCCCCGCCCTGAGATCTCAGATACTACATCCGCTGTCGAAAAATTGGGCTCAAATAAAAACTGATAGACCTCTTCGTTAGTGATTTGATCGGCTTTTTCAGGTGCCAATAGACCAGACGCGATCGCCTTTGCTTTTACTTTGTCAGGGTTAATCCCTTGACCATCGTCTTTGATTTCGATATAGGTTTGATTACCTCGATAATACGCACGAATCTCAATGCTTGCAATCAAAGACTTACCAACTTTGAGACGCTTTTGAGCTGGCTCAGTACCATGATCGAAAGCATTACGGACTAAATGCACAAAGGGATCATAAAGTTTTTCTAATATAGATTTATCAACTAATGTGCCTGTTCCAAATAGTTTCAGATTGACCTGTTTGTTATATTTATTAGACATCTCCCGCACCATGCGCGGCAAATTGCTGAGAATATCTCCTAGTGGCAACATCCTCGACCATAGTAGGTCATAGCGTACTTGTTTGAGAATCTGCTGCTTGCGCCGTTGAGTTTGCTGCGTCTGTTGCATTAAAACCGTCATATCGCGCATCCCTTCATCCATTTGCGCAATATCTTCGAGTGCCTCTTGGATAAAACCATGCAGATGGCTATATGAATCCATTAATAATGGGTCAAAATCTACTAGTAGATTCGTAAAAGTAGAAAAGCTCCGAGAAACATCATTAGCATTGTAGGCATCGGGAGGAGAAGAATCTACAGTTAGTTCTTGAGTTCTAACTTGCGATCGCTGTGCTTTATCGAGCCATGTTTGCAGATTTTTAGAGAGTTGATCAAAATCTTTAAATTGCTTTTGAATGCGTTCAATTTTGGCTTGAAGCTGTTGATTATGAAGGATTGAGGCATTCTCTTGTGTCACTAATTCACTAGAATAATTATTTAATCGATCTAATCTGGGTATAGCGACTCGAATAGTTTCGGCGATGGAAGGAATAACATTTTTAGGAGTACTACCAATTTCTTGGGTAACATATTTAGTTGATATTTTTTTGGGTTGCTGTGGTACAGTTTCAGCTAATTGGGAAGATGATTTATTAGTTAACGAAGATTCTTTAGGTTCAAAGAAATTAGATAGCTCAGATATATCTGTTACTTCTTCAAAACCATTAAAAGAGTCTGTTTCTATAAGCTCATTGTCATTCTCATCTAGATCCTCAGAAAAAACATCAAAATGTTGATCAAGTTGATCAATATCCAGAACATCAAAGTTCTCAAATTCTGACGTTATTTCCAATGCCTCTGGATCGATTTCAGAGCTAATTAAGGAAATATCAAATTCTTGAGTATCTGCAAATAGATCTAATTCCATTTCTGGAGAATTATCGCCAAAACTATCTATAGCTAAATCTATCTGTGTTTCTAGTTGTACATCTTCATCTAGATCCTCAGAAAAAATATCAAAATTTTGATCGAGTTGATCAATATCGAGAGAATCAAAATACTCAATTTCTGACGTTGCTTCCAATATCCCTGAATTGACTAAGGGAATATCATCAAGATAATCAAATTGTTGGGTATCAACAAATATATCTAAGTTAAATTCTGAACTTGAATCAGTCTCTGTCTCTAGTTGTATATCTGAGTTAGTCTCTGGAAATACAACCTCATTTAATCCTTCCTCTAAAGCCTTAAACCAATCATCATCATCAAAATTTGCCTCAAAAGGGTCTTCCTCCGTCAAAGCTGGAATTGCTGCTGTTGAACTAGATTTAGCTTGATTAGCTTTAGACTGAGATTTTGTCAGAGCAATTAACTCTGGGCTGGGTTGCCCCCCTTGAGCGCGATCGCCCACCAAGACCTCAGCACGAGCAGCTTCAAAATTAGCAACTGCCACCCTGCCCACCAAAATTGGATTATCAGTATTTTGTTCAAGCGCTTGCAAGGTTGCATCGGAGATTGCTTTAAATCCAGATAAATTTAATAATTCGCCAATACCGCTAAACACTTCTATTTGTGCTCGGATTTCCCCTGCTACAGGTACACCTTCAGGATTGGCAAGGACACTTTGTAGGCGGGCGATTCCCTGTTGCACATCGCCTTCAAAGACGATCTGAACAATATCTACACCTAACTCAGCCGCTGTTGGTAATTCAACATCTTCATCCGTATCACCAAAATACAGCTTTAACACTTCAAATACTGGTTCTGCCGCCGCGATCGCAGCGGCAGATTCGTAATGTCCTAATTGCAGTTGATCCATTAGTGGCAGGCGCAAGCAGTCATAAGCTTGAAATAACAAGCCTTCTACATCGGCATCAATCTCGCCTTCAAAGCGGTAAAGCGATCGGAAGACATCTTCTAATTGATGGGCGATCGTTTTGATACCTTCGAGATTGAGGCTAGCGGAACCGCCTTTGATCGAGTGGGCAGCTCGCATAATCGAGTGGATATTATTGGTACTGCGATCTTCCCGCAGAGAGAGTAGACCCGTCTCAATCGTCTGCAAAAATTCAGGTGCTTCTTGCTTAAAAAATTGATATGCCTGATCGTGAATTTCTCTTTCTGTGCTGTACATGGCTGCTATCCTGATTTTTTTGCCTGAATCTCTCTCTAATAATGTTTCTATGCGTTGACTTTAAACTGAGCGACACTAACTTGCAATTCTTCGGCAACTTTTAGTAACTCGCTAAAGGAATCATTCAGATTTTGGGCATAGCCAGAGTTAGAAGTGGCGATCGCAGCTACGTTTTGAATCGTTTGGCTAGCCTGATCTGAAGTCTGTGATTGCAAAGAAGCTGATTGAGCAATTTCTCTCACCAATTGGTTAACTTGTTGACTAGATGCCGAAATATCAGTTAGCTTCTGGCGGGTTTCTTCAACCAATTGAGAGCCACTGGTTACTTGTTTTGTTCCCATTGTCATTGCCTTGACGAGATCATTAACTTGCGATTGAATTTCCTCAATCAATTGCCGAATTTCGGTGGTAGCCTTTGCCGAACGTTGGGCAAGTGCTCGAACTTCATTAGCAACAACGCCAAAGCCCTGACCTTCCTCTCCAGCTCTTGCAGCTTCAATCGAAGCATTCAGCGCTAGCATATTGGTCTGATTGGCAAATCCGCTAATTAGTTTGACGACCTTCGAGATTTTCTGTGAAGCTTCTCCCAACTGCTGCACTTTTTCGGCGGTTTCGGCTACAGTCTCACGAATTGCTGTGAAGCCTTCAACGGTGCTATTCATCGCTGCATCACCTTCGAGCAACGCTTGGTTCGTCGATTCCACCTGTGCTTCTGCTTGAACTGCACGCATTTCTACACCTGCGATCAACTCGGTAAGAGTATGAATTTTTTCAAGCGTCTGATCGATCGCCAGTACTTGTTCTGAAGCACCATTGGATACGTTTTCCATAGTTGGTTGGTTCTTCAAAACATTTTGAGATACAGACTGAGCAGCAGATTGAACTTCTAGTACTAACTTACTGAGGTTCTTAATGGTGGCGTTATAGGAATCTGCGATCGTACCAATTTCATCTTCTGTAACATTAGCGCGAACTGTCAAGTCGCCACGGCTGATCGGATCAACTTCGATCAGCAATTCCAAGGCTCGTTTTTGCAGAAATTCCTTCGCTTGACGTTGTTCTTGAATGCGCGATTCCGACTCGCTTTGAGCAACCTCCTGTCTAGCAACCGCAATACGCTCTGCTTCTAGCTGTTTCTCAGCAATCAGGACTTCTAGCTGTTCAGCCATATTATTCAGCTCTTGAGACAAGGTGCCTATTTCATCACCACGATCGCTATCAGTTAATCTTTCTGCCATTTCGCCACGACCCACTTTTTGGGTGAAACTTGATAAACGGCGCAAGGGACTAGAAAAAGAACTAGCAATGATTAACCCGATCGCACTAGCAAGCACAATCGAAATTAAGGCGATTATATAGCCAGCATTGGATAAGCCACTTAACAGGTCTTGCACTTCGGATAGAGGACGACCTACATAAGCAATGCCAACAGGCTTAGCCGTATCATCAATTAGTTTACGGTGATCATAAAGAGGAGCATAAAATGTCAAGTAATTGACACCTGTAATACTCGTTTCCCCAATATATTCTTGACCTTGTTGAAGTACCTTATCCGATACTTCACGCGCTGCACGAGTACCGATCTCTCTGGTGCTATCCGTACTTGTAGTGTTCGGATCGACATAAGGAACGTTGGTGGTGACTCGCCAATCTTGAGCGAAGATTGTAGCCGTCGGCATATTGTAGCGTACAGAAAACTTATCAACGATGCCATAATTTCGATTGAGCAAGGCTCCAACCACAGCAGTCCCGACTACGCGCCCTTTGACCTTGATTGGATATACCGCCATACTTACTAAGCCTGACTTGCCTTGCTCAATGTCGTAAGTTCCTGTTGGAGCTGGCTGCTTTGGTTCTTTGAGCCCCTGTGTTATTTGGGGGCGGATACCAATGTTGGCTTGCTTTTCTAATCCGAGGGCTTGCAGATCAGCCGATTTTACCAATTCGATGCCATACATCGGCTTACCAGTCGCGATCGCATTTTTAACAATCGGCAGATTTGCTAAATTACTATTTGTGGGGATTGTTTCCTGTCTATAAACCTGAGGAACTAATTCTTTTTGACCTTTTGATGCCAACATTGGAAACTTAGAAAAATCATCACTTAGAACAAGTGAATTTCCTTCAATACTGCGACCACTATTGTCTGTGATCACCTTGATGTTCTTAATTGATTCGGGATCGACACCTTCGCCGCTAACTTGAAGTAATGGTTGCAGAATAGAACGCTTAGCGGCTAGAGCAGTTGCATCGCTTAAATCTAAATTGGCATCTTCAATGCTTTTAGCGATCGCTTCGGCATCCTGCTTACTTTCATTATTTGTCCAAAGCACATATTCTGACACAAAGAAAGAACCTTTCTCCTGCACTGAGATCTTTAATTCTTTAAGAGAAGCCTGTTCTGATGATTTGACTAGTATCTGTGTGACGATTAATACTGGTAGCCCCGAAACCAACAACAGAACAATCGACAATTTCCAACGCACACCTAAGTTGTTCCAAGCCCGTGCGGGTAAATTCCAGAAAGGTATTTTAGGTCTAGGCGATTTCGTCTTAGTTATGGAAATTTGTTTATTTTCCGATGATTTTGTACGTGAGATTTGCTCTGCATCCTCAGGTGATGGCATCTCTGGTTTGTCTTTAAGTAACATAATTTTCTCTAAATCTATGATCAATATTGAATTCAGATAGTCGTCGCTAAGCGACGACTATCCAAGAGACTTAAGCAACCTTGAACTGAGATACACTCACCTGTAAATCTTGTGCAACTTGCAAAAGCTCAGAGAACGATCGCGCCACATCTTCAGACTGCTTAGATGTATCCTTTGCGATCGCGGCAATACTTTGCATTGTCTCCCCCATGTGATCGGAAGTTTGGGTCTGCGTATCCGCAGCGATCGCAATCTCGCGCACAATTGAGTTTACCTGTTTACTCACCATCGCAATTTGAGTTAGTTTATCACGAGCGTTTTGGACAAGTTTTGTACCTGTGACCACCTGTTCAGTACCAGTTTCCATCACTGCAACTACTTCGTTTGTTTGCGATTGAATCTCTTCTACTAGTTGTTCGATTTCCGCCGTTGATGTTGCCGACTGTTCCGCAAGATCTCGGATCTCCTCAGCAACTACACTAAATCCTCTTCCTTCTTCACCAGCGCGGGCAGCTTCAATCGCGGCATTAAGAGCTAACAAGTTAGTTTGAGCAGCAAAGTTACTAATCAAGTTCACAATTCGTGAAATCTTTTGCGAAGTCTCACCCAGACGCTTGACCTTTTTCGCTGTTTCCGACACAGTTTCACGGATCTCAGAAATCCCTTGAACCGTGCGATTCATCGCTTCGTCTCCTTCTTTCAGAGCTGATACCGCTACTTGCATTCCCTGTTCGGCTTGTTTGGCTCTATTTTCTACGCCTCGACTTGACTCAGCCATGACTTTAATTTCTTGTAGCGCTGAGTTAATCGATTCTGACTGCTTCAATGCTTCATTAGAAACCGATCGCACTGATATTTCATTACTGATAGTGGTTTGGGTTACAGACTGTGAAGCTCCTTGTACTTCAACTACCAGTTTCCGCAAGTTACGGATAATCGCATTGTACGAGTCAGCGATCGTCCCTACTTCATCAGCAGTCACGTTAGCCCGAATCGTCAAGTCACCACGGCTAACAGGGTCAACCTCCATCAATAGTTCCAAGGCTCGACGTTGCAAAAGTTCCTTTTCTTGCTTTTGCTCTTCAGCTCGTTCATCGGCTTCTGCTCTTGCCTCTTGTCGAGCCGACTCCAATCTTCCTGCTTCTTGTTGCTGAATGTCATTCAGGTACTTGAGTTGCTCAGCCATCCCGTTAATGTTACTAGACAATACACCTAGCTCATCATCACTCACTACCTCAAGGCGAGAATCTAGATTGCCTAGCCCAATCTTTTCGACCACCTTAGCAGCTTCTTGAATTGGTTTAACAGCTCGATTTGCTAGAAGAGCAGCTAGTAATCCTACCGCTACAGCCGAGAATAGACCACCAAGTAAAAATACATACCCCAACTCTACTTGCGCCCGAAAGGCAACATCGTCGTTAACAACTAATAAAAATCTCCAATTAAGGTTGGGCATTCCAGTTAATTCAGGAGTGGGAGCATTGCCAATTAGTTTGTAATCTGATGTCTCAATCTCTTGTCCAACATAAGAATAAGCTGGGGTTCCATCTTTTCGACTTTCGACATCCTTAAATACTGCTGCCACTGGTTTACCAACTTTATCTTTGTCTTGAGAGATAAAAATTACGCCCTTGGCATCTACAATATTGTAACTTCCACCCTTATCTGTGGCTGAGACTAGATCTTCCAAGACTTTAACAGGAATACGAGTTCGCAACGCACCTATTATTTGATTGGTTTCAACATCTCTGATTGGCGCAGCAATTTCAACCGAAACTTTGCCTGAAGATTTAGACTTTGCGGGTGGATTCAGAACTGGCTTACCAGTCTTTATAGCTTCTTGAAAATATGGGCGATCGCTATAGTTACTAATAGGGGTTCCACCACGCATCTGTACAATCGTATTACCCTGCAAATCAAAAACGGCAATACTGTCGTACACCCCATAACTTTCGGCATATTTTGTTAAAATTTCTGAGCGCTCAGCCAAGGAGTAAATTTTTCGTACTCTAGAATCAGTAAAAATTGGGAGGTTCGCCAACACCTGTGCATCACCATAGCGTTCAAACATAAACCTAGCTATCTTGTCCCCAGTCGTGATAGAAGCCTTAGTGTTGGATTCAGTAACCTGCTTTGTCACAGTATTGCCAGCTATGAGATATCCTGCAATTCCGATGAGCAGAACTGGCAATGAACCAATCATGACCGCTAGAATTGTTGATTTAGATTTTAGAGATAGCGATCGCCAGCCCCATTTTTGGGATTTAGGCGCTTGAGGAATGGGCGGAAAGTCATCTTCTGGCAAGTTTTCGAGAAGCTCTGCATTATTTTCAGCAGCATTATTGCCATTTATGTCAGCACCTCCTGAATGAGGTTGGTTTTTGGGCTGATTATTTTGTGTCAACATTATTGATTCTGCTCCCTAAACATCTAAAAAAGCATTAAAAAATGAAATTTTGTAATTTTCAATCCGTCAAATCTCAGAAAAATTACGATGAAATCATGACATGGTTATGTTCAGAAATTAATCTATGTACTTACAATTTCGGCGATCGCATCGCCATCAAGCACTAAAAAAGTTTCCTCCGAACCACTTAACCAATAGCCTCGACAAGCTTGCATCATTGCTGGATTTGCAAATGTTAAAGCTGAAGTTTGAATTTTGGAAATATCACATTTCACTATCTGCCCCACATGCTGCACTGCCAAGCCAATTACATTATCTTGACTACGCAGCAATATAATGTGGCATTTGTCCTGAAGTTTCTCCTGTTCATATTGCTGTGCATAAAGAGGCTTATATCCTAAAAGACTAGCTAAATCAACGACCCAGATCACATCTCCGCGCCAGTTATATATACCCATAATGCTAGGAGCCAAACCTGCGATCGCCGTTATTTGTGTCAGACTAACCTTGACGATTTCGAGTAATTGCTGAGTTGGCAATAAAGATTGCTGATCTGCATCCAAATAAAATGACAGAAATTGCTCAACCACAGCCTGAGACTTAGTTAGCTGAGTTGATTTTTTCTGACTACTAATCGTCTGATTTGTCATGGCGATCGCCTTCCTAATCTTTTACTAACAACTTAATTGTGCGGATCAGTTCAGCAACATCTACGGGCTTGGTCAGATAAGCTGAAGCCCCTTGTTTCATACCCCAAAATTTATCCATTTCGCCACTCTTAGTAGAGCAAAGAATGATCGGAATATCCTTAGTCTCAGGCTTGTCCTTAAGATCTCGACAAAGCTCAAACCCACTTTCATTGGGTAAAACCACGTCCAAAACAATGGCACTAGGCTTTTGTTGGCTGATTTTTGTTCTAGCTTCATCGCCACTCATTGCCAAAATCGTATTAAAGCCAGCATTTCTAAGACTGCCTGTAATAATCTCAGCTTGAGTCATTGTGTCCTCAACCACTAAAATTGTACTCATATAAATTCTTTCCCTTTACTGTTTTATCTACCGTTTTATTTATTAATAAATTATCAATAATTTATCGAATGTTAATTAGTTGAATTAGGAGTTTCTCCAAGCTAATTTGGTTGAGCAAGATGCAAAAACTTACGTAGTATTTGCAAAACCTTCGCAGAATCTGGTGGTTTGCTCAAAAAATCCGAGGAGCCGGCCATCTTCGCTCTTACCCGATCAATCATCCCATCTCTTCCTGTCAAAATCACAATAGGTATTTCCTGAAATGTCGTAGTTTTCCGTAAAAAAGTACATAATTCGTAACCATTAGTATTTGGCATCACCAAATCCAGAAAAATCAAATCGGGCTTACGTTGCAATAAAGTACTAACACTTTGTAAAGGCTCAGTAATGCCCAAAACTTCATAGCCCAACGGCTCAAGGATGCGCCTCATTTCAATTGCAACTTGAGGACTGTCATCAATGCAAGCAATCAAACCTCGAAGGGGAACGTTACTAGGCTTACTGGGAAATTTCCACTTCGGTGAAACCCAATCAGCAACTTCGTGAAACGCGACAATACCATCTACCACCAGTGGTAATAGCGATCGCATCACGGCAATCATCGAGCAGTGCATGATGATTGACAGATCCCATAGAGTATTTTTGCCATTAACAATTTTCTTGAGAGTTTTATAGGTTTTGCTCGTGATGGCATCGGCATTTAACATCAAGTCTAATTGGTCTGGATTAGCCAGATAGGGTGCTAAATCAAAGGAAAACCCTTGAATCATATTCTGTACATGTGACAATCCCGCCTGTTGCCACCTTGATTGAGCTGCAACAACGCTATCTAGGGTCTGGAGCGTAGGCAAAGCAACGATAGGCTTAAACACTAAAGCTTCTAAGGGTTTCCAAGATGATTTTGGATTCTTTTGATCGCTTAGACTATAAAAAACTTCATGAATACTTGACTGGATAATCGCCCGCGCCTGCTCTGTTGTCAGTAAATTTTCGTGAATAGCCTGTTCAATGATCTTTAGCTCCCAAGCTTCCGTATTGGGTGTGGCATGTCCAAGTAATTCTTGGATATTTATGTGCGGTGAATGCTGACGAATCGCTCTTGCCAACCTACGGACACGATGTTTGCCACCAGTTGCATATACTAACCGTCCTAGATAAAAATATATATTCCAAGTAGGATCTCCCTCTTGGTCCCCAGTTACCAGCAACTCACCTGTAGCCTGTTGAAACAGGACATGTATTTGCTTCAAATCTTGAATAAACTTAGGTTGTAATTGAATTGATGAGTCCACTAGAGCAGGTCTGTTAAGTAGTATGGATGAGCAATACTGAAAATCACAAGCAACTAAAATACAATCATTTACTTTAATACCTAACTGATTTTATAGATACTTGCTTACCAAGTAATCACAAGAAACTCATTAAATAAAAATAGATGCAGTTAGAACATCTATCAAATCAAATTAAACCTTTTGATTGATTCTATGTTATGGGAACGGATTCAAGACAACTATACTATAGGAATTATTCTTTTGCTCTGGGAGAAACAATTATTTAGCTAGCCTCATTACTTATATAGACACAAACTTACTGTACCAGTGATATTCATTGTCCAAATTGGTTTCATAAATTTAGAATTGCTGGATTCGGAAGTTAACTCAGTAAAATTGAAAATCAGTTTCGTAATGGCAATCGCCAGAAAATTTGTGAATGCCAAGTAAAAGCCAGAAACTTAAAGTAGAATTTAGTTAAAAGATATTTGTATAGAAATTTCATAAAATTCTGTGGTTGTACCTATGTATGCTAATAGTCAGGAAGTGCCAATTGAACAGGCGATCATTCGCGCTCCCTTAACGATCACAGCAAGTGCAACTGTTGCTGACGCGATCGCCCTAATGAGTGTGGGCAGAAAAACTTGCAACTTATTATGTGAGATTGACTCAGAAATAAATTTGCAATTAGCTCATGCCCAAAACAGTTGCATTTTAGTAACTGAAGGGAAAAAACTAATTGGCATTTTGACTGAACGTGACTTGGTTAGGCTATGTGGACAAAAAGCTAATCCTGAAACTTCAGCCCAAAATTCGGTGCAAAATCTGATCGAAACTACGATCGCTGAGGTGATGGTTTATCCAGTTCAATCACTTTTGGAATGGGAATTTACCGACATCCTTGTAGCAATTAATCGCTTCCATCGCTATCAGATTAAACATTTACCCCTAGTAAATGATCGTGGCGAAATCGTTGGATTACTTACTCAAGAGAGTTTACGGCAATTATTGCGTCCCATCGATATGCTGCGTTTGCGTCAGGCTAGGGAGGTTATGACTACTTCTGTGATTTATGCAGATTCTAGAGCTTCGGTAGCACAGATTGCGAACTTAATGCTTGAGCAGAAAGTGAGTTCAGTAGTGATCGTTGAAGAGTGCGATAGAGGCATATTGCCTGTGGGAATTGTTACTGAAGGCGATATCGTTCAATATCTTGCTTTAGAGATAGCACTAGCGACAACATCTGTACAGGTAGTGATGAGCTTTCCAGTTGCTACAGTCAGCCCAGATGAGACACTTTGGTCAGTACGAGAGATAATGCAAACGCGAATGATTAATCACTTGATTGTGACTAATCCAGATGGAACAATGGAGGGAATCATTGGTCAAAGTGACTTGATTAATACACTTCAGCTCACAGAAATTTATAAACTAGTCTCGATCCTAGAAACAAAGATGTCTCGACTAGAGCAAGAGAAACTAGAGTTACTCCAAGGACGAAATAAACTATTGGAGAGCCAAGTGCAAGCAAGCACATTTGCACTAGCTGACAGTAATAATATGTTTCGTCAATTTGCCGATAATAATCGCGGTGCAATTATTATCCGTGAGTTTAGTACTGGGAAGGTAATGTATGTGAGTCCTCGATATTCTGAGATTTGGGGACATTCATGCGAGTATTTATATCAAAATCCTGAGATTTGGATGCAATCGATCCATCCTGAAGATATTGATAGAGTTCTTCAACTTTATAAATTGACAGTTAGTAGTGGATTCTTTAGTGAGGAATATCGAATTATTCGTCCTGATGGAGATATTCGATGGATATGGGGACGCTGCTTCCCCTTAAAAAATTCTAATGGAAAAATCGAGCAAATGGCTGCCATTGCTGAAGATATTAGCGATCGCAAGATTGCGGAAATAGCCTTAAGAGAGAGTGGACAACGATTAAGAGCAAGTGAATCTCTTTTAAGCGCCATGTTTGAACGTTCAGTTGTAGGCATAGCAATTACGAATGCTGACGGTAAATTTATTAGGACTAATCCTTTTTATCAACAAATGGTTGGCTATTCTGAAAGTGAATTGCAATTAATGCGATTTACTGACAATATGCTGCCTGAAGATATAGAAGATAATTTACGACTGCGTACTCAAGTCTTGTCTGGTGAAAGTGAAAGCTATCAAATGGAAAAACGACTTTTTCATCAAGATGGGAAAATGCTTTGGGTACGAACAACTAGTTCTAAAATATTGGATGAAGTTGGTCAGACACCACTTTTAGTTGGGGTCATCGAAGATATTAGCGATCGCAAGCAAGCTGAAAAATCTTTGGCGAGTGCAGAGATAGAAAGACAAGAAGCGATTGATGATCTCTATCAACTCAATCAACAATTAGAGTCAAGAGTTGCACAACGGACGCAGGAGCTTCAATTTACCAATCAGCAATTGAGCGCGGCTAATAATGAGTTAGCTAGGGCGACGAAACTTAAGGATGAATTTCTTGCTAACATGAGCCATGAACTGCGGACTCCACTAAATGCTGTGTTGGGAATGTCTGAAGGTTTGATGACAGGAGTATTTGGAGATTTAAACGAGCGACAGATGCGATCGCTATCTCTAATCGAAACTAGCGGTCGGCATTTATTGGAATTAATTAATGACATTTTGGATGTAGCCAAAATTGGTGCAGGTAAATTGGAGCTGGAGCTTAGCTCCGTAGCGATCGAATATCTGTGCAAATCCAGCCTAGAATTTGTCAAGCAAATTGCCAGTCAAAAAAATATTCAGCTCAAGTTGTCTATCAACCACAGCATCAAAATGGTCACAGTTGATGAACGACGCATGAGGCAAGCCTTAATTAACTTACTCAGCAATGCGGTTAAGTTCACGCCTAAAGGGGGGAGTGTTTGCCTAGAAGTTAATCTCCAAGCAGCAGAGACAACAAAGATAACTACCGAATGCCCTTATGTAATGATCTTCTCAATTATTGATACGGGTATTGGCATTTCTCCAGAAGATATTAGTAATCTATTTCAAGCTTTTGTCCAGATTGATAGCAGCCTAAATCGACAATACGCAGGCACAGGTTTAGGACTTACTCTAGTCCAACAACTTGTGGAAATGCATGGAGGCTGTGTGAGTGTTGCTAGTCAAGTTGGCGAAGGAAGTTGCTTTTCGATAGTTTTGCCCTATACAGAATCAATTGAATTAGATAAATTAGATAAAGTAGATAAATTAGAACTTCCATCAAATTCCTTCAGTGAGAGTTATAAGCAAGCAAGTAATTTAGAGAATAATTTAGCTGTTAATCCTTTGATTTTGTTAGCAGATGATAATCCCATTAATATTGAAACTTTCTCTAATTATTTAATTAGTCGAGGATATCGCCTAATTTTTGCATCTGATGGTCAAGAAGCAATCAATATGACGATCGCCCAAAAACCTGATCTGATTCTGATGGATATTCAAATGCCAGTGCTAAATGGAATCAGCGCAATTAAAAGTATCCGAGCAAATCCAGATATAAACAATATTCCCATTGTGGCGCTAACTGCTTTAGCGATGATTGGCGATCGCGAAAAATGTTTAGCCGTTGGTGCGAATGAATATCTCGCCAAACCTGTGCAACTATCTCATTTAATTACAGTTATTCAACAACTCCTAAAGACTATATAAATGGCGGCGCTACGCGCCGCCATTTATATAAAAACAAACTAAAGACAAACTATTGCCAAGTCTGGCGAAATGCCTTGACAACTTGATCCATGCCAACGGATCGTGAAGCTTTAAACAGAATGCGATCGCCACTTTTAACTTTTTGCAAAAGCGTCTGTGTAATATCGTCATAGGACTGACAGGCGATCGCATATTTCAATGAACCATTGGCTCCCGTCAAAATCGCATCTGCTTCACCATCGGTCAAGATGATCGCTCCTTCAATTCCCAATTTACTGATCGCTTCACCAACTTGACGATGCAATTGAGTAGACATCTCTCCCAATTCCTTCATCGTCCCCAAAACTGCCCAATGTCGTTTTGCTGGCATATCTGCAAGTTGGCGCAGAGCCGCGAGCATCCCTTCAGGGGAAGCATTATACGTCTCATCAAGAATCATCACATCTTGAGGCAACTCATATATCTGCGCTCTACCAAACGGAAGATCGAGTTTCCCGATCCCTTGAGTTGTTCGATGCCAATCGAGATTTAATGCCCTGAGAACTGCTAAGCCTGCCAAAAAATTTAAAGCATTATGGCGACCTGGTAAGGGCAAGTCCCACGTTAGACCTTCTACATGTAATTGCTGATCAATTAGTTCACCATTGATATCCCCAGTCCCTAAGCCATAGGTGATCGTTTTACCTTGCCAAACTTTGCTAGCCATTTCCAGCAAAAGGGGATTACTAGCATTGAGAATGGCAGTGCCATTCGGAGAAGTCTCAGCCAAAAGTTCACATTTAGCTTGAGCGATCGCTTCTCGCGAACCTAACCTACCAATATGAGCTGTTCCCACATTAGTGATTACGCTCACCGTCGGCAAAGCTGTTTTGGCAAGGCGTTCGATTTCGCCTAGACCACGCATCCCCATTTCTACAACGACAAAACGATCCCGCTCAGGATCAATCGACAACAAAGTTTGCGCCACACCAATATCATTATTATGGTTAGCCTGACTCTTGTGAACTCGCTGATCGGGGGCGACATAGCAAGCTAACATGCTGGCAATAATTTCTTTAGTGGTGGTTTTGCCAACTGAGCCAGTAATCGATACAACTGGGTGTAAAAACTGCGATCGCCACCAGCGGGCTAGATCTTGGTAAGCCGTAATTATATCGTCAACGGCTAAGACAGGTAAACCTACTGCGGCATCTGAGCTCGCCCATTCACGGCTGACGATTGCAGCAACTGCGCCTTGGGCGATCGCTTTTGCCACAAACATATGACCATCAAAGTTCTCGCCAGTTAAAGCTACAAATATCTCACCAGCTTTAAGTTTGCGGCTATCGGAAGTAACGCCCCTTATCTCTATGTTGTTTTGCGCGTTTTCGTCAATATTGGCAACCATTGCCGATGTAATGGCGATCGCTTGGCTAATCGTACAAATACAGGTCATGCTTAATTTTTTCTGTTCGTAGCTGTTCTGTGCTTCGGATGGCAAACTCAAATTTGGTAAAAAAGTCTCGGTTTGCGCAACTTTTCAACAATTCTAATTATGAGACCAATTTCAGTACTTTCATTACCAGTGGCACTAAAAGTACTGAAATTGGCTTAGTTAAAAGTATGTTTGCGACATGTTTTTAACTAAGCCAATGGGTATAACTAAAACTACTGGCAACTTTTTTACCAAGCTTATTACAGTGCTTTACGCTCAAACCCAAACTAATAAATTCTTTAATACCAATTCACAAAAGCGTGACAACACTTCTGTGAATTAAAAAGCAAACCCTGTAAGGGTTTTAAAAACACAAAGTGGCTACGCCACTTTGTGTTTTGGTATAAAAGTGTTGCGAAGCAACACTTTTATAGAATTTATTATGGTTAGTTTGATCGGAAATAGCTGTAGGTTTAATATTCCAAGCTTTATTATTATCAGGCTTCGGGCAGCACATCATCACCAAACATTTCATTCAAGGCGATGAGATATGGCTCAAACTGCTGAACATGCTCTTCTCCAAGACAATTATGCATCTCTTGAGAAAGCAGTCTTAACAAAGTGCGCACTAGTTCCCAACTAACTTTTAAAGGTGGATAGAGCATAATACAGAGGGGGAAAAGCTCTTGCTGAATTGAAGCAACGCTTTTTTCGAGAACACATAGACAAAGATAAACTTGAAACATCTCAATGTCACGCAAGCTAGAAACACGAATTTGAGGTGAGCTCAACACACCGCTATAGCAATGATAGTCAGAATGCATAATCAGTGTTTTTTGAGAAACTTGCCGTGCAATTTCACTAGTTCTTGTAAGCAAATGACGCACAGATTCCAAGGCAATGTCGTCATACTCTAGATTCCCAGCCGCTTCATAGCATCTTTGCAAGGGCATGTAGAGATGATCGTCAATGACTTTGAAGTAGGAGTTAACCATCAATTTTTCGAGTGGTGGAAGTGAGTCGAGAAGTAACTGCCCACTGTAATGAAACTGCATACTCACAAAGCCGATCGCGCGCGCATCAACTGATGTGAATTTTTTGCGAATCTTTCCAACGCTTTGAGCGATCGCAACTGAGAGCTGTCCAATTGTTGGTAACTGTGTATAGCTGGCTAGACTCAATTTTTGCCCATCAATGTTCAGGTCTATCTCTACAAGGCGACTTTCAGAATTCTCTGTATAAACCTTTAGAGCCTGCTCTAACAGAAACCGAGAATCGGTGGCGATTGCCCAAGGATCGATTAAGTCTGCGGCAATACCATGGGTTTGCAACTGCCCCATCAATAAATTTTCGGTCTTTGCCCATGCCTGAGCGCTAGAGAAGCGTAGAGACTGCAATAAATTTGTAGCAGTTACCTCACGTCTCTCTGTTGATAAGATTTCCTCTAAATTATTAGATTTAATATCCTGCTTGGGTGAATCCGCTTGCAAATTTTGAATATACTTCTTTGCCCAAATATTTGCCAATGTCGGAACAGCAGGACTGGCAGCATCATGAAAATCCTCCGCTAGATTATCTGCAAGAGTATGTCTAATCATTGCGACTCCGAAAGTAAACAGTTTTGTTAAATTAGTCACATTATATTTCCTGAGCCTAAAATAGTTAAGGTTTAGTTAAAAACACTTATTAGGATTCAGTTCCTCCTCAAAACCAAAAATTTAGAGTCAGCGCAAAGCGCTGACTCTAAATTTTTGGTTTTATTCTATTTAAATCACCATACCTAGATAGAATTCCTGAGATAGCTGAGGCTTAAGTCTGGCAAGGGGGCGCAGCACCTACAGAGCATAAATATTATTCAGATAGGGGCAATCCACCCGTGTCTGCCCTGATTCACTACCAGCAAGAGATTCATTATCTGCTTTCTACACATAACATCAGCTATTTAAGTTTGACTTCTGATGATTGATGTAATGGCAACTGAGTTGTTACGGAAGTTCCATCGTTATTGAACAAATCACAGGAAATTGGCAGACGACTAATATTTTTGTTGCTGCCAATTACAACGATCGCTGATCCTTTGAACAGCTTTTGGTTTGGATCAGGGTTGATTTCAAACTTTTGATCATGGCTAACGGCAATCACATTTACGCCATAGTGACCACGCAGCTTTAGTTCTAGGATCGTCTTGCCATCAAACTCTTCAGGAACCATCACTTCGACAATACTATTATCTGGATCGAGTTCAAAGCGCTCTAAAATGCCTCGTTGAGTTAGCGATCGCGCCAATGCTCTTCCCATTTCTGCTTCAGGATAAACGACTAGATCCGCACCAACTTTTTTGAGCAAAGTCCCATGTACTTCTGATGAAGCCTTCGCAACAACGTGCTTCACTCCCGCTTCCTTCACATTCAAAGTAGTGATAATACTCTCTTCTAAAAAATTGCCGATCGCAACAATCACCGTATCAATTTCGAGAATGCCAGATTCTTTGAGTGCAAGTGGATTAGTGGAATCTAATTGAATACAATGCGCTGCTAGGTTATTGGCTCGAACATGACTGACACTCTCTTCGTCTTTGTCAGCAGCTAAGACCTCATGCCCTAAGCGATCAAGGGTCGAGCATACCGATCTCCCAAATCGTCCTAAGCCAATCACGGCAAATTGCTTGTTTTCGTGGCGCAGACTACGAAAAAAGCTTAAAGAAGATATATCCACAAAATTTTCCTGTATTCCTTACGGTGATTTATTTTAAATATTACTAAAGACAGCAAGTAGCAATGTTTTTAGTGGCTCAACCAACTAGCATCGACTCTTGAGGATATTTAATCAGACTAGGACGGGTATCAGTAAAGATTGCTGCCATCAATAGTAATACGCCAACCCGACCGATATACATTGTGGCAATTATCACGAGTCTGCCTGCTGAGGATAACGATGAAGTAATGCCAGTCGATAAGCCGACTGTGGCGAATGCTGAAGTAGCTTCAAATAGAATATTTATAAAGCCCATATTGCGATCAGTTAATGATAGTAACCCTGTCGAACAAATTACTGTAAATAATGAACCCACTGCGACACCAACTGCTTTTAAGATCAGACCATTTGGTACTTGCAGCTTATAAAGATTGATTTGATCTCGACC
Organism: Pseudanabaena sp. BC1403; assembly: GCF_002914585.1. Taxonomy (NCBI): domain Bacteria; kingdom Bacillati; phylum Cyanobacteriota; class Cyanophyceae; order Pseudanabaenales; family Pseudanabaenaceae; genus Pseudanabaena; species Pseudanabaena sp. BC1403. The sequence continues at coordinate 203,191 of NZ_PDDM01000002.1, read as the reverse complement.
CTGCAATGCTGCGCCCGTACAACTAGCCAAAATCCTAGCAGTTGTGGTTTTAATGCCACCACCTGTACCTCCAGGGCTTGCACCGATAAACATTAAAGCGATCGTGATAAATATCCCAGTCACAGTCATTTTGCCATTGTCAATCGTATTGAAGCCAGCCGTGCGCGTAGTAACCGACTGAAACCAAGCACCAATGATCTGATCAAACAGTGGCAATTTACCCAATGTTTCGCTATTACTAAACTCTGTCAACCAGAAAAATATAGTGCCAAATAGGAGTAAGGCAATGGTTGTACTGGTGGCTACGCAGAAGGTCAGACTAAAGGAGATGTAATCGCGATCGCGTGAAAATTTTGTTCTTAACCATAGATAGCCTTCTAAAATCACTTGATAGCCAATGCCACCAAAAATAATCAGTAAGCCAATAATGATACTCACCATCGGTGAATTCACATAGCCCATCAAATTATCTGTGAATAGGCTAAAACCAGCATTATTAAAAGCATTAACGCTATGAAAAATTGATTGCCAAACACTTTCAGTAAAGCTCATTTTTTGGCTAAAGATGGGCATCAGGGCAAATACCCCAGTCAACTCAAATAACATTGTCACGGCAATGATTGACTTAACTAATTGCAGACCGCTACGAATACCATTTGTATCCAATGCGGACTGCAAAGTCACTTTGTCCCTCAGGCTAAATCTACGTCCAATCAGCAATAGGAGGATGGTAGTCGCAGTCATATAGCCCAATCCGCCTATTTGGACTAACAATGTCAGGAACAGTTGTCCCCAAAATGAATAAAATTTACCGACATCAACTACCGATAAACCCGTTACACATACAGCCGAGGTAGAGGTAAATAAAGCGGTGATCAGATCTGACCATGTGCCGTTACTAGTTGATATGGGCAGCATTAGTAAAAATGTCCCAATTGCTATGACAGCCACAAAGCCAAGACAAATTGTTCTAGCAGGGTTCACGTTGATTCCGCAAATATATCCGTGAGTTACAAAATTAATTCTATAGCGATCATTGGAATAGAGACGACACAAATTCTCGTCGTATCACCGAAAATTTACCCCACCCTAGCCCTCCCCTTGCAAATAATGATTAGAGGTGGCGCAAAGCGCCGCCTCTAATCATTATTTGTGGTTAACCATACCCAATGACAGAAGGGCAACATTAGATAAGAGTGTTACGATCGCTATTATGCAAATACAGGGTTACAGGGACTGAAACTAATGAAATACTACACATTTGGCAATAATTTTCCCAATGGCGGCGGTGGTGGCGATCGCTGGTCAGGTGTGCGTTTTTGGCTAACGACTATGCTGGTTTTTTGGGCATTTAGTGCGATCGGGCTAGGTTGGCTAGTTAACTCGTTTTTCATCTTGATTGGTTTCATTACAGTAGTCCCTGTCGTCGCCTTTTTTGGTTTGCAATGGTGGATTAAACGCAGCATCGTGACAGCAGATTGTCCTATATGCGACACAACTTTTAATGCCTCAAGGTCAAGTCAGTTTCAATGTCCTAACTGTGGTGAACCTTTGCAAGAGCAGCAAAATAAATTTGTACGGCTTACCCCACCAGGCACTATCGATGTTGATGTCCAAGTTGTCGAATGAGTCCATCCCCCTGTTTTGGATCATTTTTTAGAAAGGAAAAGGATGCGCGAAGCGCATCCTTTTCCTTTCTAGGTATAAAATACTGTTAGCTCTATATTTAGCGTTTAGCATAGGATGTCACCATGCCCTTGATTGCAACCGATAAAATTGTCAAAGACCTAGAAAAGGCAGGCGCTTTAGCAATGCGCGTTCCCCCAGAAGGCGGATATGAAGGTCGCTACCAACTCAGACTGAAGAATGCAGGTTATGACATTTTGTTCATTTCTGCGCGTGGTTTAGGTGATGTGAATAGCTATCTCACTGGAGTTCATGGCGTGCGTCCTTCTCACCTTGGCAAAACCGAGATTCGCACATATTTCATCCCACCTGCGATCCAATTTCGTCTCAATGCTTTACCTCCTAAAGCTAAGGGCTTAGTTGTGTGGCTGATCGAGGGTAAATACCTGTCCAAGGAAGAACTTGAGACTTTAAGCCAGATTCCCGATCGCGATCCAAGAGTAAAAATCGTAATTGAAACAGGTAGCGATCGCCAAGTGACTTGGCAACCGCTCAAGCAAGCTGTTGCGGCATAAATCTAAAGAGGGGGAGCGTAGCTCCCCCTCTTTGATTTATTACTAAAGGAGAGATGCGGCGCAAAGCGCCGCATCTCTCCTTTAGGTTAGTGGCTAAATATATAGCTTTAATGTTGCCATTGACGAGGATCGAGGTAATAGTATCTTTGCAAGATTTCGTAAAGAGAAGGATGCTTTTGGTTTAACTGATGTGGCTTCTCAAAAAATGTCTCCGTTGCCACCGCAAAAAACTCCGCAGGATTAGTCGCACCATAACTATCAATGACAGTTTTTTTCCCACATTCCACGCGATCGCATAGTTGCAAATATTCTGTCGTCATCACCTTTGACCATGCCGCATAATCCATTGCTCTTGATAAAATTGGCACACCTTCAGCTTGCCCATCTTCTTGATCAAGCTGGTGTGCAAACTCATGCAGCACCACATTATGTCCATCTTGCCAATTGCGAATATCCTGCTGTACCTGCTCCCAAGAGAGAACCAATTGATCTCTTGTCCATGACTCTCCTAATCTAGCGACACGACGTTCTTCCACTACATAGCGATCGCTCATCACCATCTCATTGACGATGTAAGCGTGAGGATAAACCAAAATCGATCGCAGATTTGGAAAGTAAGTTTTACGATCGCCAAATAACAACAAACAGGCGATTGCCGCGATCGTCACTTTAATCTCTTGCGTAATTTGCAATCCTAGACAGCCAATAAATTGCTTCTCTTTCAGAAATACTTGTATATAGCCGAGCAATTCTTTTTGCTGTTCAGAAGTCATACTCTTATAAATAGAAAGATTACTTTCGATAATGCTTAACCATGACTTAGGAAATTGCTGCGCCATGAGGCGATCGCGTTGCCACTTCACAAAAAATGGATAGCACAAAATTCCTATAGCGATTGCACTGATCACAATAGAAAAGATGAATGCTACCACATTTGGAGGAATCATTGAGGCGAAATTAGCTGAAATTAGATAATTTCAGGGATTTATGACTATTTCTCCATCTATATTGACATAGGTAGTGATGACAGCAAGCATTTATTAACTAAAGGATTTATCGTGAGAATCTCGCGCAAAATAAAGTAACATCGCTTAGAATGGCTTTAGAAAACTCAACATTTGCCATCACACCTATGAAAGCTATTTGGATGTTAGCGGCGATCACAGGCTTATCAGTTGGAATTACTAGCTGTGGTGCAGCTAAAGACGCAACTCAAGCCCAGACACAAAGCCAAAAACCATCTACAGCTGTAGATGTGGCAATCGCTAAATTTGATACTCTCCAAGCTGAGACAGAGTACACAGGCACAACTGCACCAATCAGAGAAGTGTCGGTAAAATCGAGACTGGAAGGGCGTTTGCTCGATCTGAATGTGGATGTTGGCGATCGCGTGGAAACTGGACAATCAATCGCCCAATTGGATGATGCAGTTCTATCCGCAACTGTGCTACAGGCCGAAGCGGAAGTTGCAGCGAGAGAAGCAGAAGTTTCGCAAGCAAGTGCTGGCGTGGGTAATGCTCGCGCTCAAGTAGAACGAGCCAGACTGGAATACCAACAGGCACAAGCTGATGCGAACCGCTTCACCCAATTGGCTAAAGATGGAGCCGTATCTTCTCAAACTGCGGAGACTGCAATTACCCGTGCGCGAACTGCCGAGCAATCATTGCGATCTGCTGAGCAACAAGTCAGTCTTCAGCAACAAACGGTGGGAGCAAGTTCACAGAGAGTTTTAGCTCAAGAAGCGATTAGACTAAGGGAACAAGAGCGTCAATCCTACACTACGATTACTGCACCGATTAGTGGGGTTGTGCTAGAGCGCGTTAGTGAAACGGGGAATCTTCTATTCGCAGGAAATGACGTTATAAAATTAGGTGATTTTAGTCAAGTTAAGGTAATTGTGCTGATTTCAGAGCTGGAAATTAGTAAGGTTCGTTTAAATCAATCGGTTGACGTGCGATTTGATACATTCCCAAATCAAAAGTTTACAGGAACGGTGAGACGGATTTCACCAGTAGCTGATCCTGTAGCGAGATTGATTCCTGTAGAAGTTGTCGTTCCTAATCGCGATAATAAATTGGGAAGCGGTCAGCTAGCGAGAGTGCAGTTTTCCAGTAATCAGGCTCGTCAGATTGCGATCGCAGAAACAGCTCTAGAGGTAGCAGGACGACCGACCCCATCACCTAAAGATGCAAATACAACTCAAGCGAAGCCAAAAACCGATACCAAGTCTAATCCTAATGCTAGTAATCAAGGCAAGCCAAAAACTGGCACAGTTTTTGTGATTACTGGTGATCAGCAAGAGCCGAAAGTGGCGGCGCGTAAAGTTACCCTTGGCGATCGCCGTGATGGTAAAGTCGTGATTCTCTCTGGTTTAAAAGAAGGCGATCGCATCGTGGTCAGAAGTGGGGGCAAATTGCAGGATGGTGATTCTGTCAAGCTCAGCGTGTTATCGGAATCTTCTAAATAAAGATGTAAGGCACTTTGCACCTTACATCTTTATTTTTTTTAATTATTTTAAGAGGTAACTATGAGCAACCAAAACTTGTCCAATCCGAAGCCGACAGGATTTAGTATCAGCGCCACGGCAATTCGCCGCCACATCGGTACGCTGATGCTGACGATCGCTATTTTTGTGATGGGCGCATTTTATATCACCCGATTGCAGGTAGACTTACTTCCATCAATTGTTTATCCACGCATCGGCGTACAGATTGATGTTCCAGGGGTTTCTCCAGAGGTGGCTATTACCGAAGTCACCAAACCTCTAGAAGAAGCTTTGGCAATTACGGAAGGCGTTAACCAGCTTTTTTCGCGTACTCGCGAAGGACAAGTGCGAGTTGATTTGTTTTTTGATGCAGGTAGTGATGTTGATCAGGCGCTGAATGATGCTGTTGCTAGCTTCAACCGTGGGCGTAGTCGTTTACCTGATGTCGTCGAGAATGAAAGAATTTTTAAGTTTGATCCGTCTCAATTTCCGATCTATGAGTTTGCGCTCACATCGCCTTCTTTGTCATTGCCAGAGTTGCGACTATTCGCGGATGAGGAGTTGGGTCGGGAACTGGCGATCGTGCCTGGGGTTGCGGGTGTTGATGTAGTTGGAGGAGTAAAGGAAGAAGTACAGGTTAATCTCGATCTGCCTCGATTACAATCAGCAGGCGTGAGCGTTAATGATGTTTTGGATGCATTGCGCGATCGCAATATCGATATTTCTGGTGGTAGGTTACGCAATGGCGCGGTTGAGCCACTGACTCGGGCGATCGGCAAGTTTAAAAATGCTAAAGAGCTAGAAAATTTATCCTTTGTGGTTAGTAATCCATCGGCTACAACCCAGTCTAGACAAGTCTATTTGCGTGACTTTGCGGAGATTATTGATAGTACTGAGGAACAACGGGTTTTCACTACATTAAATGGACAGGAAGCGGTGCGGTTGCTCATAACTAAGCAGCCCGATGCTAATACGATTGAGGTCGTTGATCGCGTCAAGGAAAAAATTGCCACCCTTCAGGAAAATGGCTTGATTCCCAGTGATGCTGAGGTAACAGCCACCATTGACGAGTCAAAGCTAATCAGGGCATCGGTTGCTAACGTGGCTTGGTCAGGGATTATTGGTTCTGGCTTAGCGGCGATCGCTGTGTTTTTATTTCTAGGATCATTACGTCAGACATTAATTATTTCTCTTGCAATTCCCCTAGCGACCCTTGCGGCAGTAATCTGTATGGGTATTTTTGGATTCTCTCTCAACCTATTCAGTTTAGGTGGACTTGCTCTTGGTGTCGGTATTGTTGTGGATAACTCGATTGTGATGTTAGAGAACATTACTATCGGCATTGAGAAAATCCGCAAGCGCAATGCTGGTGAGGCTGGCTTTGACGACATTATTAACCAATCACAGGCTAGCAGTGCTGAAATTGAATCAGCTCTAATTGCTTCTACTAGCACCAACCTTGTCGTAATTTTTCCATTCTTATTGTTAGGTGGATTTCTATCACTACTATTCAATCAACTAATTCTGACCATTAGTTTTGCAGTACTTGCCTCGATTGTGATTGCAGTAACTGTAGTGCCGATGATGGCTTCGCGACTATTAGCAATCCCTTGGTCGAGCCGTTTAAATGAATCTTGGTTCATGGTCGGATTTGAGCGTCGTTTTGCGGCGGCTACTCTGGGCTATGCAGGATTTTTAGCAAGGATTGTCCATTATCGGCTTTTGGTGATAATTGCTTTATTTGCAATCCTTGGCGGTGGTGGCTTCCTAATGGCGCGACAACTTCCCCAAGAAATCATCCCCCAAGTCAAAACAGGTGATGTCAACGTCAATGCTCAATTCCCAGCAGGTACAACTCTTGCTGAGAATATTAAGGTGATGGCGCTAGTTGATGAAATTCTGATTAAGCAACCTGAAACAGCCTACTCATTCGCTACTATTGGCGGTGGTTCCTTTGGCAATAACGTTACTGCTAATCCTTTGCGAAGTGGTAGTACGGTTACCCTCAAGCCAAATGCTGACCTGACGGGTTTTGTGAGTCGCGTTAATCGCGAAATAGCCAAACTAAATCTAGCAGGAGTGAGGGTTCGGGTTAACCCTGGGCAAGTGCGCGGGATTATTGTCAATAATTCCCCTGTACCCAGAACTGATATTGATGTCGTTTTGCAAGGTAATAACCCCGACCTATTGACCCAAGCAGGTTTAGAAGTTCTCAGTGTCTTAGAGAAGTCAGTTAAAGGCGCAACTTTCCGTCCCGATACCGATGCTCGTCAGCCTGAAGTCCAAATTATTCCTGATTGGGAACGTCTGCAAGCATTAGGACTATCCACCCAAGCGATCGGCTCCACTCTGCAAACTGCGATTACAGGTTCAGTACCCACCCAACTACAACGTGGCGATCGCCTTGTCGATGTGCGCGTACAGCTTGATCCTGAGTTACGCCAAAACTCTTCGCAGTTGCAGCAAGTCCCCCTATTTGTCAGCAATAATCGACCAGTCCGCCTCGCTGATGTGGCAACTTTGAGCGAAGGTCGCGCCCCAGGAGAAATTCAACGGATTAATCAACGTCAGGTTTACCTAATCCTCGGTAGTGTGGAGCGCGGCGCAAGTCTTAGTGATGCTCTCAAACAAACTGAACAGGCGATCGCCGAAATTGACCTGCCCGATGGTGTCACCGTATTACCTAGTTCTGCAAAAGCTGCTAATGACAACCTATCTGGAGCCTTTGGAACATTAGGCTTACTTGCCTCATTCCTCGTATTTGTGGTGATGGCAGTACAGTACAACTCATTGCTCGATCCACTTGTGATCATGCTGACGATTCCCCTTGCACTGGCTGGTGGAGTTGTTGGACTATACGTCACCAATAGCTCGATCAATGTGATGGTAGTAATCGGCGTGATCTTGCTGATTGGGATTGTCGTGAATAATGCGATCGTACTGGTGGAACTGGCAAATCAATTACGCGAGGAGCAGAAATGTAGTCGTATCCAAGCGATGTTGCAAGCTGCCCCCACTCGTTTACGTCCGATCTTGATGACCACGATTACAACTGTTGTCGGTGCATTTCCGCTTGCCCTTGGCGGCGGCGATGGTGGTGAGTTTTTACAACCACTTGGAATCGTAATTTTCTCAGGCTTAGCCCTTGCCACAATCCTGACTTTATTCCTGATTCCTTGCTCCTATGTATTGATACATGAGTTGAGTTGGGCAAAAGTAAGTAAGTTAGTGCCATTAAAAGCATCATCAAGAAATTAAAGCTCTTTGCACTCTAAAGTCGAGAAAGAATAGGTATAGCAATGTAAGCTTTGCTTAGGACATACAACCCAAATTAATAAAGGCGGAGCTTCGCTCCGCCTTTATTAATTTGGGTTTTGAAATGAAGTACGGGATTGTGTCTCCGCCGAAGGCGGAGACACAATCCCGTACTTCGATCGCTTGAAAAGCGCTATATATTTTAACTAACTTGGCGAGCTATATATTGTGAGAAATATGCTTAAATCACCTCGTTAACAGGGAAGCGATCGATCATTTGTGCAGCTTGCTTGGCTGATGAATAGATTTGAGAGGGCAAATTCGGTACATGGGGAATTTGATATAGCAAATCAATCGTGCGGCGCATCAAGCGGACAATATCGCCCTCATCAAGATTCGTATTTTGACATAGCTCCGACCATTCCATTCCCAACGCCCATTGTTCCACTAGTCCTGTTAGCTCATAATCTAGCCATGCAGGAATATCGACCAAATGTCGGCGTTGGACTGGCATCAATTCTCGACGGCGATCGCGCAAACCATCAAGGGCATCTTCCACCGTTGGGGATAAACCAAATTTGATCCAGTTATCAGGACGACTGTTTTCACTAACGATCGCAGCACAGACGGTAGCGAGGTGATGGGGAGCGAGGTTATCTAACTCTCCTGACATTAGACATAGAGCTAACCATAGTTCATTCTCACCTCGCAGCGCCGCTACGACCTTACCTTTATCGGTGGGTTGGGTATCTTCAAGACATCCGTAGAATTGCAAGATATTAACTAAGCTCATAAATTCTTGCCAATGTCTTTGGCGGCGCTCATTGACCACCTTTTGCTGAAATTCGATCTGGCGCTGCAATTGTTCGAGCCGACTAACTTTTTTGAAAACAGCACCGCGATCAGTCATTTTCGAGACAGGATGTTGATTCATTTCTGACTCGATCGCAATGACTCTCGACTGTTGGGTAATTACTTCAGGTGCTAACTCTGGATCAGGTAATGGCGTAATTTTTTGGGCGATCGCAAAGCTGGATTCATCCCCATCGATCGATTGTCCTGGGCGCAATGGCAACTTTGCAGGATATTCGATATCACCATCAAGCAACAAATCAGCACCAACTTGGACAATATCTTTATAACCAACCGTATACCAGCGATTATCGCGACCAAGACAGACAAACCAAGGAAACTGCCCAGAGCCTTGCACTTTGGCAGCGAGAACTGTATGCACAATCAAGCCTTTGTTAGTGCGGATCGTAAGCGGTGAGCCTGACAGCAAATAGGGAGCGTAGGAAGCCAAATCATTTAAACGCATCTCTTCCGCTTGCTGTGCGAGCATTTTTAGGAGCCGCTTTTCTTCTCGGAGGCGATCGCGCAATTTGTCATAAACTTCCAATTGCTTCAAATCGATATTAGCAAGATCTTTCTCTAACTTAGCGATTTGCTCGATGACTAATTCGAGATTCTGGATTTGTGGCGCGAGATTAAGATCGGCAAGATACTGCCCAAAGCTTCGTTCTACCAGATCTCTAGCTTGATCAAGAGAATGAGTTTGCAACAAGTTCATGACCATTCCATAACTCGGTGCAAACTGACTAACAAGAGGATCGGCTCCAGATGTGGCGAGATGAGCAGCTTCTTTAGCCCCTTCAAAGGGAGTTTGCACAGTCACAACATAGCCAACTTCATCCATACCTCGTCGTCCAGCCCTGCCTGCCATTTGCAGAAATTCCGAAGCATTGAGCAATCGATGTCCGCGATCGGTACGCTTGGAAATACTAGAGATTACGGTAGTTCGTGCAGGCATATTAATTCCTGCGGCAAGAGTTTCCGTCGCGAATACAACTTTGATTAAGCCTTGTTGGAAGAGTTCCTCGACAAAGCCTTTCCAAGCAGGTAAAATCCCTGCATGATGAGTGGCAATGCCACGATAAAGAGCATCAATATGTGTAGGTTTACCAATCTCAGGATTTGCGGCAACAAACGAATCAATTTGCGGTTTCAATCTCAGGGCTTCGGTCGGACTAACTAGAGAGACATTACCTAAGTCCGTGACCGCTTTATCACAACCTCGACGGCTAAAGATAAAATAAATTGCTGGCAGCATATCGCGCTGACGCAGATGGGAAATTACAGCCCCAATCGGGGGAACGATTTTATGTCTTTCTTCTTTTGATGGCGGCTTATTAGTGAGCGGCTTCAGTCGCGGATTAATCTTCTCATTAGAGCTATCTAGTAGCGGAAAAAACCCTTTGTTATTACAGAAAGAATGCTCAAGAGGAACTGGGCGGAAATCAGAATAGATTAATTCGGTGTCGCCATGTACTTTGTGAATCCAATCGGTGAGCTGCTGGCTATTTGCCACGGTTGCCGAGAGTGCCACTAGCTGCACTCCCGCAGGACAATACACAATCGACTCTTCCCATACCGTTCCCCGTTGGCGATCGTTCATGTAGTGACATTCGTCTAGTACCACTACTTCCACGTCTGTCAACGAAGTACCTACTTCACCGATAGGAGTACCATAGAGCATATTCCGAAAAATCTCGGTAGTCATCACCAAGATTGGTGCATCACGATTGACAGAGGTATCACCTGTGAGCAAGCCCACATTATCATCGCCAAACTGCTGCCGAAAGTCTCGCAATTTCTGATTTGATAGCGCCTTGAGGGGGGTGGTATAGAAAACGCGGCGATTACCTGCTAAAGCTGCATGGATCGCATATTCGCCGATTAAGGTTTTGCCTGAACCAGTTGGCGCACAAACAACGACCGACTTACCAGCTTGCAATGCGGCGATCGCCTGTAATTGAAACGGGTCAAGTTCAAAGGGATATAATTCTTGTGGGTCTATTGCTTGCACGCAGGTCTGCCTGAGTAAATATACTTAAATTAGACTAGCAATTATGATGAAATGCTGATCTGATCTTCTATAGTAGCCTATTGCAAGGGGTTGCGAGAATAACCCAGTAGTGATCCAGCAATTCTCATTGTAAAAATCAGTTTTAATGCAATTCAGCCAACGGCTGAATTGCATTAAAACTGATTTTAGAAATTTCAGCGCCGTAGGCGCTGAAATTTCCAAAATCAGTATTTTAAAAATCAAATTAAAAAATCAATCAAGTCATAAACTCAACCAGCTAAAGACTTGCTCTACTGTTAGCTCTAAATCAATTCCTGCGAGAACTGGCAAGCGATCGCTATTTTTAAATTCTCTTACTCGGCGATCGCTATCCACTAATAGAATACTCTCGTCTTCTGCATCAAGTAACCAACCTAGTTCAGTACCATATTCTGCACAATGTAATAATTTTGCTAAGACTTGTTTATATCGCTGATCGGGCGAGAGAATCTCAATCGCCCAGTCAGGATAAGTTTCAAAACGATTAGCAATGCGCCCCGATGGCAAACGAGGGATTCGCTCCCAACGAAATACAGCTATGTCTGGGACGATCGCTAACCCACCAAAAACACAGCGTAGCTCTGGGAAGGCTAAAGCAATTTGCTTTGGTTGAGTAATTTGGCTAATGGTCTGACAGAGTGTACCTTGTAGTAAACTATGTTCTCCTTGTGGCATTGGTTTCTGTATGATTTGCCCATGAATAAATTCAGAGGCAGGTTTTGTCTCTGGCAGTGCTAAAAATTCATCTAGTGTTGTGGGTCTAATTGCTGTAACAGTCATAGCTTTATGCCCTTTGGAACTTATTCAATATTAACAGCTATCTCCTTCGCAGCCTAGAACTGATAACTTACACTAAAATGAACGGCAGTATCTTGAAGATTATTGCCGCGTCCTTGCAAGTTCACAAATGGAATAGCAGCTTCAACTCGGAGCAGGAACCGCTCAATTGGCTCAATAATTAGACCTATCCCACCTGCGGCTAAAAAGTTTTGTGATGATGAAGGTGTAGGGTTATTGCCATGATTCCAAATTGCACCAAGATCGATAAAAGGAGCGATTTGGAGAATTGCTCTGTTAGTTTCTTGATCTCGCATTGCTACTAGACGAGTCTCAAGACTAAAGCGAATCCCGTTATCGCCTGATCGCGCATTTTGGCGAAATCCTCGCAGTGATTGTCCACCGCCAATCGTGAATTGTTGAGAAGGAAGTAAAGGATTAGCAGACAACTGCGAATCAAAAGAGGCGATTAGAAGCGCATCAGAGCCTAGCATTTGCACTCTTTGAGCCTGTCCGATCCAGCTAAAAAAGCCAGCATTAGGTGTGGTGACATAGGTGGCGTTAAATAGTCCTGTGCCAAGATTGAATTGCGATCGCAATGACCATGTACCATCATTATCGCGCAAGGTATAGTCTTGACCAAAGCGAAATACGCTGGTGGTGCTGACACCATTGGCATCAGGTCCAATCCCAAATGGGGTTGCAAGATTCTCAAACAGGAAGGTCTGTCCTGTCTGATGGGCAAATCCTAGGGACAGCGCAAATTCTTCGCGTGGGTTACGAATTAATGGTTGGCGATAAACGATGTCATAGAGGCTACTCGCGCCACGAATATTAAAGGTCGCGAAGTCTGGATCGGTAATCCGATAGTTATTCGGCGCGTAGCGAATTGCTACAGTTCCATTCATGGGATTCACGGGAATGCTGTAGCTAAAGTCGTAGAGATTGGAGCCACCTGTGGTGCTGCGATAGTAGGATGCTGAGAGTAAATCGCCAAGTCCTGTAAGGTTCCGATAGCTTAATCCTACACCCATGCGTTCTGAGCCAACGGCGATGGGTGAGTAATTGTCAAAGCTAACGGAGCCGCCAAACTGTTTTGATTCTTCTACTTGGACTACTAGTAAGCTTTTATCTGCTTCGGTGCTGGGTTTGAGAGTGGAGGTGACTTTTTTGAATAGCGGATCGTTTTTTAGGAGTCGCAACTGATCTTCAACAGCGTTGGCATTGAATGGTTTGGAGATCCCCAATTCCACTCGCGATCTTACGTAGTCAGGATTGGTTTGGACAGTTCCTACAACGTCAATTCGTTCAATTTGTCCCTCGATTGCTTTGATTTGAGCAACCCCATTAACGATACTTTGAGGATCTTGCGGGTCAAATTGAGCACGGGAGGTGAGATAGCCATTACTGATATACAGTTGAGTAATATCTTCAGCAGCGGCTTTGACCTGTTCTAGAGTGGAGGATTTGTCTTGGAGTGACTGAAGAATAAGGTCGATCTCGTCTCGGTTGAGGACAGTATTACCAATCAACTTTACTTGATTGATGGATACGGCTTGAGAAATCGCAGTTTCTGTTACCTTAACTTCTGTCTCACTTGTTTTTGTATTCTCTTGATTTAATGCGATCGTATCAGCATAGCTGGGGAGCACAAAATACCCTGAGCTAATTACGATTGTCCATAGTAAGCTCTTGAGGGAGTCTTTTGTTTGTTGGGTCATTAGTCTGCTCACACCATTTAATTATACTATTTATATATTTCAAGCCTGTAATTATAGACTGAAATAAAATTCGCGCCAAAAGCTTACAAACATTAGGTCTGTGTAGGATACAATCCCCGACTTTACCTTAAAAAGCAAATTGAGGATTTTGGCATTTAATCCTTGAGAAATCTAGCAGGTTTAGGAGACTTCCGAACCTTGAGTAGGATATTTTTTCTGTCTTTTTTAGTCTCAAAGTTGACATCTACTAGATCGATATATTCCTTGCCAATAAATCTACCAATTGAGCGATTGATTGCTAATTTAATCACATCTTGATTGACTGATTTTTCAAAAATACTGATATCTGCATCTTTCCAGATATCGTTGGTGTTGATCGCTAAATTGCCACCATCTTTATTCATCAGCTCAACGATTACGATCAGGAATCTATCAAGGCGCTGGAATTCAATATCATCGGTTGAGAGAAATGCGATCGGAGTTAATGATGATAAAACCAAAACTTTCTTCTCGTCATGGTAACGAGTCTCCTTGTTAGGATCTATGTCTGGCTTTGATGTGACAACAGGTGGTGTAACGATAGGTGGTACAACCACTGGTGGGGTAACGACTGGTGGGATAACGACTGGTGGTACAACCACTGGGTTATTGGTTAAAGCAAAGTTGGCGGGTGTAGCAGCTCCTGAAGTGGCTGTGTTGGTATAAGATCCTGCGATTGTGTTGGCAGTAACGGAAACTGTGGCAACTCCACTAGCATTGGTCGTTGCAGTTGCGATCGCAACTGCTGTTGATGCACCAGCATTGGGTGCGGTGAAGGTGACAGTGCTATTTGGGACGACATTGCCGAATTGGTCTGTTACTGATACTTGTAATTGATTGGCAAATGCGGTGTTGACGACTGTGCTTTGTGGTGTGCCTCCTGTGGCGGTGATGGTGGCTGGTGCATCTGGGGTGTTGGTTAGAACGAAGTTGGCGGTGTTGGATACGCCTGTAGCTGTAGCTGTGACATTGTAAGTTCCCGATGTAGTAGTAGCCCTGAAAGCTCCAGCAGTGGCTATACCTCCCGCAATTGTTGCTGTAGTGGTGCTGCTCGCACCAAACAAACCTGATACAGCAGTATTTGGTGCAGTAAAGGTAACTGTCTCTCCATCCACAACCCCGCCATCAAAGCTGACAGTAACTCCTAAGAGATTCCCAAACAATGTGTTGACAGTGGCACTTTGTGGTGTGGTTCCGCCTACGGGAGTGAGAGTAAATCCTCTCGACTCAAATGCACCGATATCACGAGTACCATTAACTATAAGGATACCGCGTTGGTCAGATGTGGTAGGAATTGCTCCACCTGCTGTGGTACTTGCATCAAGGGCAATACTGTTAGGAGAAAGGGCAAAGGTTTGTGTGGAACCACCATTATTGGCGAGGGTAGTGTTAATTACCGTGCTGGCTGCCCCAGTCGGAGTAATGGGCGTTACTCCTGTAACTGAGCCAGTACCACTGATGCTAATGCCACTTGTTCCATTTGCGCCAACAATATTTGCTCCAGTAAAATTGACAATCCCCGTTCCCACTGGATTCGTCACTCTATTTGTTACAAAGATCTCTGGATTTCCGACTGACGAATTACCGATTATGATGCTGTTAGCGATATTAATTGTACCACCTTCGCTAAAAATAGCTCCCTGTGGATTTGGCGTATTGCCAGAGACAGTGATATTAGAGATGTTGGTTGTACCAGAGAAGTTAAAAATAATGCCTCTGCCGTTAAAACCTGTCGAATTTCCAGAGAAGGTACTATTAGAGATATTAGTCGTACCACCCTCGTTCAAAACCGCTGCTCCAGCTCTATCGGTTAACGTATTGCCCAAGAAGACACTGTTAGAGATTGTAGTTGTTGCATTCGAGCTGTAAAGCGCACCAACGACAGTTGCCGAATTATTCGAGAAGGTAGTGTTGGAGATTGTAGCTGTACCAAAGTTGGCAATAGCACTGCCTGCAGATGCCGAATTATTTGAAAATGTACTGTTTGCAACATTAAGTATTGTCCCATTATCATTAGTAATGGCAGCCCCTGTGGCACCAGAAACATTATTAGAGAAAATAGTCCTATCCAGGCTCAGGGTCGATCCTGTAACGATAAATATACCTCCTCCATCTCCAGTAGCTCTTCCCCTTGTAACAGTCAAGTCATTCATATTGACAATGCCATTATTGCCAATACGAATGACTTGGACGGCATTGTTACCACTAACAATAGTGTTATTCGCACCTGCACCATTTAGTGTCAAGTTTTTATTAATTAACACTGTTGCGCCTAGTGTGTAAGTGGCAGCCGCCAGATTCACAGTTGCTCCAGTCGCCGCTGCATCCACACCATTTTGCACTGTCCCCGCAGCACCTACATTGACCGTAGTCGCAGTACCCGTAAGAGCACCTCCTGTTAAAGTAATCGGTGCATTGAGATTAGTGGTGGTTGCATTGAGCTCCAAGCCATTTCCAGAAAGAGAATTGATTGCCGCATCGACAGTAATCGTATTAGTTGCGGTCAGGGTGACATTACCAAAACCAAGAGCCGTCACAATTACAGCGCTATCGATAGTACTAGCACCCGCATTAGCATTAGCTGCCGCAACTGTAGGATCAATTCCACCAGTTGCCACCACAGTAATCGAAGTAGGATCAAGCAACCAATTACCTGATACACCCTGTGGAGCAGAAGTATTGACCTGTGCGGTATTGCCTACAATGAGAGTATTTTTGCCAGAAGTCTCAACTAGTCCACCATTACCGCTTTGGGTTCCAGCTTTTGCCGTAATAGTGCCATCAAATTTCGTTGTATTATCCGCCCATACGATTACTTTGCCGCCATTGCCATTGGTCAATGCATCGGCACTAATCTTGCTGTTTGCGTCAACCGTTGTTGATTGAGCAGTAGGTGTTGTGCCAGTACCCTGTAAATCGCCACCAATGAGCACCGTACCGCCGCCGTTATTTCCATTTGCATTGATGTTGGCACTTGCTAAGGTGACATTGTTGCCCAAAGCTTGAACATTACCGCCGTTATTTCCCGATACATTTAAATTACCTGATACGATCGCAGTTCCCGCAGTCTTCCCAGTAAGCAAGCTAGGTAAATCCACGCCTTTTAATACTGGTGCATTACCAACAGCTTGCCGATCAGCTATCGGCAGTTCAAGTGACATCAAACTACCTTCATTGCTGATTTTGATAAATTTGTTATCAGGAGTCGCTGCGATCGTTATGTTGCCAGAAGGTGTTGCGATCGTTCCCGTATTTACTACCATTCCACCAACAAGGGTCACACTTTTGCCTGTACTAGCATTCAGATTCCCTTCATTGACGATTACACCTGATGGATTAGTATCCACACTTGGCAAAGTATTTGTAAACGCATAGCCAGCAACATTACCAGTGAGGTTGCGAACTTCATCAACGCTGCTATTCATCCCAAACCAGCCATTCCCTACTTGGATTCCTGACGCAGTTGTAGCCGAGAAACTGGCGGGTACATTCAAACTGGCATTTGCACCAAACACAATTCCAGCAGGATTCATGATGAATAGATTAGAGTTTCCTCCTGTTACTTGAATCAATCCATTAATCAGCGATGCTTCTCCACCTGTTACACGAGTTAAGACATTCTGAATATTAGGACTGCTTAAAAAATTAGCTATTTCCCCTGTGGATAGTCCTAATTTTTGCAAACTATAAAATAAGTTGCCACCTGCCTGTGTTCCACCCGTGATGTTGTATTGGTTGCCTACTTGATCGACATTTGTATTTAATCCATTAGCCCCAGTAGTGATGTTCTGGGCATAGGCTCCGCTTGTTGATGCGATTATGCTAGTTAGTAATAAGTAACTTAATCCATGTTTTACAATGAACATAACAAAAATCTCGTAGGCTGATGATATATATTACGACAAACTACATAGCTTTTGGGTTCGCAATTGCTCATAAATTTATACCTTATAACTTATTAGTAACTTACCTATAACTTATAAATTTATGCATCAAAATATTCTAACTTTTATGTACTCACTCACTTTACGCAGAAGGAAATCCCTAAAATCGACCAAACCTAGGATAATCATGGAGGCGTAGCTCCTATAAATCTATATTATTCAGGTAGAGATAATCCTTCTGTGGTTGCGCTTGTTCACGATTCAATAGGAGGATTGGTATTTTCCATCTACGCAATATGTCGTAATTATTATAAAGTGATACTTCGCAGAGAAGCTCTGGGAATTTCAATCTCAAAAAAAGTAGATTTTGATGGTGTTATAGAGTTGTTTGTTTATATAAGTCATATAGTCAATACTATGGTTACAAGATCTATTTGAGCGCGAAGCAATGGAGTTATTGGTGGCAGAGTCTTTATTTGATCAAGCTAGTGAACGATTGGCGGACGCGATCGCACATGTAAATATTTCTGAAGATGCGATCGAGCGATTAAAATCACCGAAAGCAAGTTTGCAAGTTTCCATTCAAGTGAGAATGGATGATGGAACTCTGAAAGTCTTTCAAGGCTATCGAGTGCGCTACAACGATTTGCGGGGGCCAACCAAAGGAGGAATTCGATTCCATCCTAATGTAAACATGGATGAAGTAAAATCCTTAGCATTTTGGATGACTTTTAAATGTGCTGCTGTGAATTTGCCATTTGGAGGTGCAAAGGGTGGAGTAGCCGTCGATCCGAAACAATTATCCAAGTTTGAATTAGAGCGACTCAGTCGTGGCTATATCAATGCGATCGCAGATTTTATGGGCGCAGATGTAGATATTCCTGCGCCCGATGTTCAGACTAACCAGACGATCATGGGATGGATGGTGGATGAATATAGCAATATTCAACGTCGGCTTTGTCCTGCGGCGATAACAGGCAAGCCAATCGCTATGGGTGGCAGTCTCGGACGCGAAACAGCAACGGGCTTAGGGGCATTTTTTGCGATCGAAACTTTGTTGCCATTGTTAAAAATGCAGCGCGAACAAACAACAGTGGCGGTGCAGGGGTTTGGAAATGTGGGCGCTGCGATCGCCGATCTGTTGAGTAAGGCAGGCTACAAGGTTCTAGCGGTAAGCGATTCTAAGGGCGGTATTTATGCAAAGCAAGGGCTAGATGTGCCGAGCATCATCAGTTACAAAAATTCGACTCGCAGTTTTCAAGCCGTGTACTGCGAGGATTCAGTATGTAATATTGTTGAACATCAAACGATTACCAATGAAGAATTGCTCAAACTCGATGTCGATATTTTGATTCCTGCGGCGCTGGAGAATCAAATTACTGAACATAATGCTCACGAGATCCGCGCTAAATATATTTTCGAGATCGCGAATGGACCAGTCACTCCTGCGGCGGATACAATTTTGGAAAAACGCGGAATCATGGTTTTTCCTGACATTCTCGTGAATGCGGGTGGTGTTACTGTCAGTTATTTTGAATGGGTACAGAATCGTAGTGGCTTATATTGGACACTCGAAGAGGTAAACGATCGCCTCAAACACAGCATGATCGCCGAAACTCTAAGAATCTGGAAAATTGCCGATCAAAAGCAAATCTCGATGCGGACAGCCGCCTATGTACATGCCTTAACGCGCCTGAGTGAAGCGATCGATGCCAAAGGTACAAGGGCTTATTACGTGCAATAAACCAAATAAAAAAGTGTTGCTTCGCAACACTTTTTTATTTGGTTTCGAGATCGCTTCGGTTATCCGAAGCTTGTAATCTCAACAGTCGGGTAATATATACTTGTAGTCCAAAATCGTATTAAATATCACGTTTGGCGCATCCCCTGTTTTAACTGCATTCGGTAGCTATGTTTAACTTAAAAAACCTGATTGGCGATCCTAATAAGCGTAAGCTTGACAAACTCCGTCCCGAAGTGGCTCTCATTAACTCCCTAGCCCCAGAGTTAGCGGTGCTAAGCGATCGCGAATTGCAAGGAAAAACAGGAGAGTTTAAACAGCGCCTCGAAAAAGGGGAACCACTTGACGAGCTACTCCCCGAAGCCTTTGCGGTAGTCCGTGAGGCAGCCACCCGCGTTTTAGGTCTGCGTCATTATGATGTCCAAATGCTCGGCGGCATGATCCTGCATCGTGGTGAAATTGCCGAAATGAAGACGGGAGAAGGCAAAACTCTCGTCGCTACCTTGCCCAGCTACCTTAACGCCCTGTCAGGTAAAGGCGTGCATGTAGTCACAGTTAACGACTACCTCGCCCGTCGTGACGCAGAATGGATGGGTCAAGTGCATCGCTTTCTAGGTATGTCGGTAGGCTTGATTCAAAACTCAATGGAGCCAGTCGAGCGCCGCAAAAATTATGGCTGTGATATCACCTATGCCACCAACAGCGAACTAGGTTTTGATTATTTACGCGACAACATGGCGACCAGCATCGAAGAAGTGGTGCAGCGTAATTTTAACTTTTGTGTAATTGACGAAGTTGACTCGATCCTGATTGATGAAGCGCGTACACCCCTGATTATTTCGGGTATGGTTGAGCGTCCAACAGAGAAATATTTAGGCGCTGTCACGATCGCAGCTCAACTGCAACCAGAAACCCATTATGAAGTTGACGAAAAGCAGCGTAATGTCGTCATGACCGATGAAGGTTTTGAGCTAGCCGAAAAGCTGCTTGGTGTTACTGACTTGTTTGACCAAGCTGATCCTTGGGCGCATTATGTATTTAACGCGCTGAAGGCAAAGGAATTATTCCTCAAAGATGTGAATTATATTGTCCGCGATGGCGAAGTCACGATCGTTGATGAATTTACAGGGCGTGTCATGCCAGGTCGCCGTTGGAGCGATGGATTACATCAAGCGATCGAGGCAAAAGAAGGCACAGACATTGAGAATGAAACCCAAACTCTCGCCACGATTACCTATCAAAACTTCTTCCTGCTTTATCCAAAACTTGGCGGCATGACTGGCACGGCAAAAACCGAAGAAGCCGAACTAGGCAAGATCTATAATCTCGAAGTCACAACCATGCCCACCAACCGTAAGAGCGGACGTGGTGACTGGTCGGATGTGGTCTACAAAACTGAAGCAGCTAAGTGGCGAGCCGTTGCCGAAGAATGCCGCGAAATGCATGAATCAGGTCGCCCAGTTTTGATTGGAACTACCAGTGTTGAAAAATCTGAAGTTTTAGCGCGGTTGTTGAGTGAAAAAGACATTCCTCACAATCTACTCAATGCGAAGCCAGAGAACGTAGAACGCGAAGCCGAAATCGTGGCTCAAGCAGGACGTAAAGGCTCAATCACGATCGCTACAAACATGGCAGGTCGTGGCACAGACATTATCCTCGGCGGTAATGCTGACTACATGGCGCGTTTGAAGGTGCGTGAAAGCTTTATGCCGATGATTGTTCGTCCTGAAGATGACGAAGACTTTACCAATGAGGGGCAACGCATGTTTAGCGATCGCCCTCAAAAAGGGCAGGGATTCGGCTCAACGGATGGCAAAAAGAAAAAGACTTGGAAAGTATCTGATAGTCTCTATCCTTGCGAACTCTCTAAAGATGCCCAAACGATGCTCAAAGAAGCTGTAGATTTTGCAGTTGAGAAGTTAGGCAGAATGAGTCAATCGGAATTGGAAGCCGAAGAAATGCTTGCGGTTGCTTCTGAAAAAGCTCCTACCGATGATGAAGTGATCCAAAAACTCCGCGATGCGTTTACCCTAATCAAGCGTGAATATGAAGAAGTTACTGATGCTGAGCATGAGCTAGTAACGAAACTAGGTGGCTTGCATGTGATTGGCACTGAGCGTCATGAATCGCGACGTGTGGATAACCAGTTACGCGGTCGTTGCGGTCGCCAAGGTGACCCAGGTTCGACGAGATTTTTCCTGAGCCTCGAAGATAATTTGATGCGGATTTTTGCAGGCGATCGCGTTGCAGGGCTGATGAATGCCTTCCGCGTCGAAGAAGATATGCCGATTAGTTCAGGGATGCTGACTAGCGCTCTAGAAAATGCTCAGAAGAAAGTAGAAACCTACTATTACGACATTCGTAAACAAGTCTTTGAATACGATGAAGTCATGAACAATCAGCGTCGAGCAATCTATGCTGAGCGTCGTCGCGTGCTTGAGGGTGAAAACTTGCGCGATCGCGTAATCGAATATGCTGAACGCACGATGGATGATATCGTCAATGCCTATGTCAATCCTGAACTTCCACCCGAAGAATGGAACCTCGTAGCGATGGTGAAAAAGATCAAGGAATTTGTAAACCTCTTACAAGACCTCGAACCAGATCAACTTGATGATATGTTCTTGCCTGAGATGCAAGCTTTCCTACGTGAGGAAGTTCGCCGCGCCTATGAAATCAAGGAAGCACAAGTGGAATCCTTGCAAGTTGGTTTGATGCGTCAAGCCGAACGCTTCTTTATCTTGCAGCGGATTGATTCTCTCTGGCGCGATCATTTACAAGCAATGGAAGCTTTGCGTGAATCCGTCGGTTTGCGTGGCTATGGACAAAAAGATCCTTTGATTGAATATAAGAGTGAAGGCTATGAAATCTTCCTAGACATGATGACCCAAATTCGCCGTGATGTTGTCTACTCACTATTTGAGTTCGATCCTCGCCCTCAGCAACAGCCTGAAACCATCGAAGCTGAATTTGTCTAAAAAAGGGAGCGCCTTGCGCTCCTTTTTTTGATCAGTAGCAAAGCAGGGCAACCACGCGGGGATTTGCCCCAACCCTAAAAACCAAAGATTCTCTTAGGTGCTAAGCCCCAGTACCAGCAACCAACCTATGCCATTACTCATACCGATTCACAAATCAGTTATATAGCAATGTAAGAGATAGCTAGGACATAAAACCCAAATTAATAAAGGCTGAGCTTCTCTCAGCCTTTATTAATTTGGGTTTTATGTCCTAGTACGCTTGGCGGCAGCTATAAATTCATGGAACTGAAACCAAAACTGAAACCAAAAGCGATGTAGGATGTTAAGAAGCACAGCACTATAGACTGAACGCATTAAATCTAAATTTAGAATACAAAAGTAAACCAATGACTTCTCAATTGCGTGTATATGTTCCTCCACATCCAGTCATTCGTCACTGGCTCACGATCGCAAGGGAGAAGCATACACCAGTTCCCTTATTCCGAACTGCGATGAGCGAAATGGGTAAATGGCTTACCTATGAGGCTGTCCGAGAATTTTTACCTGTACAAGAAGTAAATATAGAAACTCCATTGGGAAACGCATCAGGACAGTTGATCGATGGTTCTATCCCTTTAGCCTTTGTCCCGATTTTGCGTGCAGGCTTGTCAATGCTTGAAGGCTGCCAAAATCTATTGCCAACGGCAAATGTTTATCATCTTGGCTTAGTGCGTAATGAAGAAACCCTTGAAGCTAGCTGTTATCTCAATCGTTTACCAGAGAGATTTGAACCTCAAACACATATTTTCATTGTCGAGCCAATGATGGCAACAGGTGGATCGATTATTACAACCCTAAAAATGTTGACAGAACGAGGAGCCGATGCATCCTTAATACGGATTATTAATGCCCTATGTGCTCCGCCAGCTTTGCAACTAATCAATCAACAATTTCCTGCGGTACAGATCTATTCAGGTTGTATCGATGAAGTTGTGAATGAGAAAGGATGGATTGTTCCTGGGTTAGGAGATGCAGGCGATCGCTCGTTTGGAACTGAGTAAATTGACGATAAAGAAAATATCAAATCAACCTGTTGAAACTGGTTTAAGCTTTTAGCCCGCAATTTATTGTAGGGCTGGTTTTATAATTGATTTAGCTCTCACGCAGGAAACCATAAATCTATGAGTGCATTAACCTTAACCCTCGATCCCGTAGTCCAAGTTTCTAAAGAACAGTTTTATCAAATATGTGCCAACAATCCCGATCTGCGACTAGAGCGTAATGCTAATGGAGAACTCGTAATTATGTCGCCAACAGGCAGTGAAACAAGTTCTTGGAACTCAGATTTAACTACCGATCTCAATATTTGGAATCGACAAAATCTTACTGGAAAGGTTTTTGACTCTTCAGGAGGATTTTCATTGCCCAATGGGGCAGATCGATCCCCCGATGCGGCATGGATTCCCATTGAAAAATGGAATGCCTTTACTCCAGAACAGCGCAAAAAATTTCTGCCTATATGTCCAGACTTCGCACTTGAGCTTCTTTCTCCCAGTGATTCATGGCTTAAGGGACAACTAAAGATGCAAGAATATATGGATAACGGCTGTCGGTTAGGTTGGCTAATCGATCCCGAAAATAAGCGCGTTGCCATTTATCGCATTGGTCAACCAGTAGAAATCATCGAAGCGCCATCCAATCTTTCAGGTGAAGATGTCTTACAAGGATTTATACTCAACCTAAAAAATATTTGGTCAAGCTAAAAAAAGAGGACTCGCAATGCGAGTCCTCTTTTTTTAAATTGTAACTGGAATTTTAATATTCTCTTCCCATTTACGTGGCGGACTAGCTCGACGAATATTCCGCCAGATTTGAGTAGCCGCGACAGTGCCATCAGCAACTGCGATCGAAACTTGATTCAAACCTTTCTTTAAATCACCAAGCGCAAAAATGCGATTGTGGCTAGTTTGTGCCATCTCATTTGTGACCAAGTTTTGTCCATCCCATTCCAGACCTTCAATACCTTTAAGGTAATGATTGTGATAAACGGAACCCATACCTACTAGACCAGTTGTTGCCTCGACAACTGTGCCATCGGTGAGTTCGACACCACTAAGCTGATGATTTTCTCCTAAGAACTTAGCAATCGGAGCTTCATACAATGGATAGCCATGTTCAGCAAGCTTCTGTTTCGTCTTATCGCTAACTGTACATAAGCCGTGAGTCAGCACAGAAATATAGGGTGTGAACCAGTTCAGCACAAAAGCCGCACCGATTTGAGATTCTGTATTCGCAATCAAAACTGCTTTCTGATCCCACATGTCATAGCCATCACAAATCATGCAGACATGAAGTGTATAACCTGCATAATCATAGACATTTTGCATGTTTTCGAGCTGAGGCAAATTGTCCATAATGCCAGAAGCCGCAATCACATACTTACTGCGAAATACAGGATAAATACTATTTTGCTTACCAACTTTTACTTTTACAGCAAAAGTTTCGCCTTCATCGGTTACTTCTTCAACATAACCACGCAGATGATCTGCTCCCCAATCTAAGGATGTTTTGGTTCCATGATTTAAAATGTCGCGCCCTGGAGTGTGAGGATCAAGACCGACATAGTTACGCAAATCTTGCATCCATAGCGATCGCCCTTTTCCTTTTTCGATCACTAGACACTTCAATCCATAACGGGCTAAATAGATTGCCGCCGATAGACCACCCATACCACCACCAACTACGATCGCATCGTAGAGAGTATCAATGTGTTCATTAAGATTTTTGCTAGAGAGTTTCATGGCAGTGCAAATTTACAAGACGATATTTTTAAAGGCGATGTGATCTAGCGAAGCCTGTAGTCAGAGTTGTATTCAACTAATTCAATCTCATTGCCATCTGGATCACTGACGTAAATGCGATGCTTGGTTTCTGGTGCATTAAGAATGTAGTATTCAATCTTATTTTCTTCCAGTCGGACTTTGATCGCTTCACCATTGTTAATCACAAATCCGACATGGTTCACACCGATATTTTCATAGATTGCATGAACCCTTTTTAAATTTGGGGTGTGGTTTAAACAAACATAAAACTGGTCGTCACCCAAATGAACCCAAGGTCTTTGATCGTGAAGATCCTCGGCACGAACATACCAATCAGGGAATAAAACTTGATAGAAAGCTTGGCTAGCTTTAATATCGTGACAAGCTAAGTTGACATGTTCTAAACGATTTAGAGTAGTCATTTCTTCCTCCAAATAAGGGAGAAACAACTGTAGAGAAAACTTGTTTCACAAGTTTTCTCTACAGTTGTTTGCGTTAGAAAATGCAGAATTAACCGACAAATGCTAAGCGAGGAGCAGACACACCAGTAGCTTCAGCACCCTTAAGGTAAGCCAACATCGTGTCAGCGTCAGACACTTCAAAAGGATCGCTACCAGCATTATCAGCGAAGCCTGGCTCTACGAAAATCTTTTCGATCTTAGAGTCATTGACTAACATCGAATAGCGCCAAGAGCGAAGTCCGAAACCAATATTAGATTTGTCAACAAGCATTCCCATCTTGCGGGTAAATTCACCAGCGCCATCAGGAAGCAAGAATACATTCTTAGCACCGATTTCCTTGCCCCATTTGAACATAACGAAAGCATCGTTAACGGAAATACAAATGACTGCGTCAACACCTAGAGCCTTAAATTCTTCATAAAGCTCTTCGTAACGAGGTAAGTGATTGGATGAGCAGGTAGGAGTAAATGCACCAGGTAGAGAGAAAACTACTACTTTTTTGCCAGCAAAAAGATCTTGAGTAGTTTTGTCTTCCCAACGATATGGGTTAGGACCTTCAACAGATTCATCACGTACACGAGTCTTAAAAACAACGCTTGGTACGGTTTCAATAACTGCCATATTTTTCTTTGAGGTAAATACTTTTCTGAGCACTTTTAAGAATAGTTCTTATTTAGAAGTTAGTCAATACCCATAATCACTCAATTTTTTTAAAAAGTTTAATAAATTTGTAGTTCTTAGATAGAAATGATATAGTTGCCATTCAAGTAATTAAACATGTGATTTACTTGTGAAATTTTTAGTCAAAATTTCTCGGTTGAATTTTCCTATTTGAAAGCAGATTACTAAATTTTTAAAACTGTAAATCTAGTCTGCAAGAGCTTTACAAGAAAATTTGGCGGGATTCAGGAGCAGTTTTATATGCAAAAGCAAGCAGATCGGGTTGTCCAAATCTTAAAATCTAAGGGGTTGCGCGTTACGCCACAACGTTTTGCGGTATATGCAAATTTACTTGAGCGTCTAGATCATCCAACTGCCGACCAGATCCTAAATGATTTAAACCAAGATGCACCAACTTCTTCTCAGGCAACCGTTTACCTCTCGCTCCAGACCTTGCGTGATGCAGGATTAGTGCGAGAAGTTTTATTGGAGCAGGGTGTATGCCGTTATGATGCCAATGTAGAGCCACATCATCATTTTCGGTGCAAATGTTGCGGCAAGATTGAAGATATTGAGTGGGATGCTTTTGAAGGTTTAAGTTTTCGGAAACTTCGTGTAGGTCTAAAAGTTGATAGCTACGAGGTAACTGTTAATGGGGTCTGCGATCGCTGTCAAGATTAAAAAAAATTGGTGCATTGCTGCACCAATTTTTTTTAATCTTCATCTGGGGTCAAATCTCCCATAAAGCCCTCAGATCTCATTTCATCAGGTGTAACTAGTCGATTTTGTCTAGTCATATTATCTTCGCTTTCATCTAAGTCTTCGGAAGGAGGATTACTGGATCGTAAATTTTCTGAATATAAATCCGAAGGCGATCGCTTTTGACGGCGAGGACGACCGAGGGATTTTAATCCAGCTTTTAAGCCAGCAAATGCACTTTTAGTTGCGATCGAAGCACTAGACGCACCTTGACGCACACCCTTGATTCCATCATTTACTTGCTTCACAGCCTCGCCAGCACTTTTTGCCCCTTGGTTGAGTTCATCGCTTAACTCACTTAGCTCTAGCCCAGTCATCCGAATTGCTTCTAGTGTCGCAGGTAACTCCCGCGTTAAGGTGTCAGCTAGGCGAATGATACTATTAGCTGCTTTTGCCAATTCCTGAAAAGCAGGAATTGCTGTTAGCAAAAGAATCGTCAGACAAACGACCACCAATAAAAATGACAAACCTAGCAGAAAGATCGCTTCTGACATAATTTCCTATAGGTGTTTACTCTTTCAAGACTGTTTTAAGGGCTTATTCTTCATCTTCAATAGCGTGGTCACCTTCACTGAGCGTACTAGCACTATTTGGCGAACTACCCATTGATAGCGCTAATTCCTCCTGTAGCTTGCGACTAGCTTCTTGTCCTGTAGCGATCGCCTCTTGGAGACGGACTAGCGCTTCGTCAATAGTCCGTTGAGCCTGCTCAGTAAATCGATCTGCTTGATACTGCACATTAGAACCTAACTCTTCGGCTAGCTGTGGTAAATCTTGAGCCGATCGCTTTAAAACTTGACGAGTTTCTTTGCCTGATCTCGGCGCAAATAATACGCCAACTGCTGCTCCGATTGCAGTACCTACAATCAATCCACCGAAAAATTTACCTGCGCCGTTTGACATTATGCTTGCTCCCTGACGACTTGCTCGCTGACGACCCTTTATTTTTGCCGTTTGGTTGATTAGTTAGAGAGTTTGACGCACCCTTCGATGCACCTTTCCGCGACTTTTGCCACCGACTCCCTAAAAAGGATACACCACGCACAAGTACAGACAATACTTTGCGAATTTTTTCTAACTGACTTTGCAATATTTGGTATTGCTTTCGCGCCGTGCCAACTCCTCCCCGAGCAACTTCAAGGCTGGGAGTAGATCCCTGTAAGCCTTTTTCGCAAGCTTCTGTCCAGCCATCTACAGTTTTTACCGTTGATTGGAGCGCACTGCGCAATATCCAGACCTGCCATGAAGCCCATAGCAATCCTAAGCTAAGTATTAACTGTATGGAGATCGCGATCCAAATCATTATTTTTTAATAAGAACACATAGATTTTTTAAGATTTGTAATGACAAGAAAAAAGTATCATATGTTTCATTTCTCACATATTCTTATCCTATGTTGATAAAACTTTTGTTTCTACTTACCTTGGCTTGATTTAAACCAATATTCAAAATCAATGGCTCACCAGTAGAGGCGGAGGGGGATTTTGAGGTTTTATATTTAATTGGTGTCTACCGACTTATGAGTGAGTATAGCAA
Source organism: Pseudanabaena sp. BC1403 (assembly GCF_002914585.1). Classification (NCBI taxonomy): domain Bacteria; kingdom Bacillati; phylum Cyanobacteriota; class Cyanophyceae; order Pseudanabaenales; family Pseudanabaenaceae; genus Pseudanabaena; species Pseudanabaena sp. BC1403. The sequence continues at coordinate 174,987 of NZ_PDDM01000002.1, read as the reverse complement.
TCACCGACAAATTTTAATAACAGAAAACTAATGTCAAAAGACATCGTGACAGAATATGTCGGCAAAAGCCATGACTTCAAAAAAGGAACTCAATATTTATTAAACTCGTCTCACAATATATAAATAAGTTATATTGGCAATTGATTGAGATGCACACAACAAAGTTGTCTAATAGTTCAGTGACACTTCTACACCCACACCCCTATCTGATCGTTCATGCAGATGAAGGGCAGCAAATGATTCCACTTACAAACGCAGATTTCTGGACAATTGGCAGGGGCTATGACAACTCAATTGTATTGACTGATAAATGGGTTTCACGCTACCACGCCACATTGCAAATCGTGGGAGCGTCCAAAAATGAAGGCTTTGAGTCTTCTATGAAAGGAGATCCAAAGAATCGCAGCAATAACAATGAGTCTGGTAGCTTCTACCTTGTCGATTTTGGTAGCCGCAACGGTTCTTTTATGCGTGGACAAAGGATTACCTTCCCCATTTTGTTGAAAAGTGGCGATCGCATGACCATTGGCAAAACTGATATAGATTTCTTTTCGCCACATAAACGCGAACCTCATCGCCCTGCCAGCGAACACATGCGTCTATTTCAGCAGCCTACGGCTCCTGTTTCGCGTACTACACTTACTCCTTCCGAAGAGCGTGTTTTCTGGCAAGTTGTCCAAGGCTTTACCAATAAAGAAATTGGCAAACGTCTGCAAATAAGCCCTAGGACTGTCCAAACTCATCTCAGCAGCATTATGACTAAGCTGAATCTGGAGAATCGTTCACAGATTGTGCGCTATGCCTTTGAGCAAAGTTATCGTCCTATTAGCAGTGATAGCGGAGATAACACCGACGGTAGTAATAACTAAATCTAATCAAAAGCCCAAAAGAGAGTTGCGGAGCTTCGCGCCGCAACTCTCTTTTGGTTTTTATATCTCAACTCAATTAGCTATTGCGATACTTTAGGTATAGGTAATTGCTGTAAACATTAAGAAAGCCAATGCAGGATAACTTCTTAATGTTTTTTGGGTTTAAAATATTAAAACATGTGTCACTTTATCCAAACATCTCCAAACATGCTCGATCTCAAAGTAATTCTGCCGATTTTGACCATTTTGTTTACCGTTAGCTGTTTGTTTTTCGGTACTCGTAATGGTTTCTACGACACCGATAAATATCATGGTAATGGCTCAGCCCATTAAGAAATAAAGCGACGTAATGTGTCGCCTTATTTCTTGTAAATAAGAGTGGCGCTGCTTTGCACCGCCACTCTTATTTTTGGTTTCATGAGCATTGCTCTTATTTTTTGTTTGTGTACAAAAACATGCGGTCGGCATGTTAAGCTAGTCTGTCTAAAAGCTAACGCCTTCAGAAAATATGGCGATCGCCATACCAATGTACTCAGAGACTACTGAGAATCGGAAACCGCCTATGCAGTCGAACTGTCCAAGAGTAAGTAAATATATTTCTCTGGATAAGTGGCAAAATCCCAAAACTGGGAGTAACTAGGAATGCCCAATCGTGAGGTTGGGAAGCTCGCACCGTAATGCCTAAGTTCATTGAATTTCGCATTTAGTGTCGAGTTTATGTCACGTACACCTCAAAACACGTTTAAAGTTTTTATCATGGCACTGTTGCAAGAACGCAAGCTCGAAATCTTTTCCGAATATCAAAAGCACCCCACAGACACTGGCTCTTCAGATGTTCAAGTTGCATTATTAACTGAGCGTGTCACCCAGTTGACTACTCATCTGAAGTTACACCCTAAAGATTTTTCATCTCGTCGTAGTTTGTTGAAAATCATTGGTCAACGTAAGCGCTTACTTGCCTACGTTCGCAACCAAGATCGCGCTCATTACAAACAGCTGATCCAAAGTCTCGGCGTAAGAGGCTAGGCTTAAAAGTTTAGGTGCGATCGCTTCACACTATAAGTGACTAGGCAAAATTAAAAAACTAGAGTCAAAATCTTTACCGCCCGCATAGCGGGCGGTAAAGATTTTGGAGTTTTATATTTAATTTTGCCTAGCTATTTAAAAAGTGTAAGAACAAGAAGCCAAAGCAAGGAGCAAAAGTGAGTAAACCAACCTCAGAACGTATTCCCTTCGAGCCGAATAATCGCAGTAAAAAGTCAAAAGAGTCTAAGGAATCCAAAAAGGCACCTTCTGCTCCTGTCAATGCGACCAAAACTACCCCGAAAAGTACTATCAATACCAACTCAAATACAAAGCGCAATGATTCTCTAGGCATACCTGAAGAGGTCAATCGTCGTATTGTGAGACGTGCCGCTTTATTCTGTGGTATTCCTACAGGCTTGGGTTTAACAACATTTATTGTTAGCTATTTTCTTGTAAGCAAACATATAGTCGATTTGCCAACTTCAGCAGTTGTTTTATTGAGTATGTTGTTTCTAGGTATAGGAGTTATCGGGCTCAGCTACGGAGCTATCTCTGCATCTTGGGATGAAGGTCGTATAGGTAGCTGGTGGGGATGGGAAGAGTTTAAAACCAACTTTGGACATTTAAGGGGCGCGTGGAAATCACAGCAGCAACTAGTCAAAGCTAATCAAGAAACTGCAAAAACAAATACTAAAAAATAAAAAAGAGACTCGCAAAGCGAGTCTCTTTTTTATTTAAGCACTCGTTGCAAAATTGTCTCGTGTGGCAAACCTTCTGCAAGAAATGAATCAACGATTTGCAGCCTTTCAGGTAAGCCGATAATGTAAATATTACAACTAGCACCTAGAGATTCACAGCTTGTCTGTACTGCCAATAATTCACGACCTGTTAGTCTTGTGAAGAAAGACGTAAGAATACCAGACTCTAAATAGCCTGTTGGCAAAGTATTGCCAGCGATCGCCCGAACATAGGGAGAGTTATAAGTTTTAACCAAAATAAATCCTTGAGATTGATATTGAGGATCGAACTCAAATTTGCCCCAGCCGTGAGTTATCCAACATTCTTTCAAGCTTTGAATGAAGGTAATCATATCCATCTCAGCAAGTGATTGTGAGTAATATTCCTCAAGAGACTCAGTAAAGCGCGTATAAAAGTTTTTTCCCCACCACTTGCCGCAGTTAAACAAAACCAATCTCGAAGCTTGACCTGTTTCTTTTGCCAAACCTGCATAAAGTGACGATATTAATGTGTCAGGAACTGCAATAAGGCGATCGCCTCGTCGATTTTCTAGTAGCCCAATTTCTAGATCACCTTTGACATAAGCGTTGTAGTCAAAGAAGTTAGAAGGGATGCGATTTTCCTTGATAAGATCAGCGACAGAAATCATAGTGGTTTGTCTCTAGTAGATTAGCGTGACTTGGGCGGCAGTAATCAAAGGCTGGATCAGGGCAAGTTGCGTAGAGCTAAGCTGTTTCTTTAGTCCTTGATTAAGCAATTTGTAGAGGATTTCATTGAGGCGACGCATATCGCGCATGGACATGATTCCTTCTAGCCAATTGAGCAATCTTTGCTTTAAAAAATTTTCATCATTGAGTAGCATTGCCATAGAGCTATAGCGCAAAACAAGGATCAAATTTTTAATACCCGACTCCAAGTCTTCGTCAGTTACATTAGGCAATTCTGCTGGGACTTGATCCGCTACTGACTGCAAAATATCAATTTCGCGATCGCGGATTAGTTTATATAGCTTTAAGCGATCAGGCAATGAACTAATGTAACCTTCCATTAGTCCTAGTTCATCTGAGACAAGATATCGATCTTGCGCTTGGTTAATTAGTTCTTGAATCTTCGGTATCATAGTTCTTATGTCACGAGAGTTAATGGTTTTAGTAAGATGGGCACAGAGTGACGCGCTTACTATACTTAGAAGAATTGAGAAATATCATCAAGAAAATCTTCAAGAGTTTCATTACTTGCGTCAATAGAGTTAATACTCGGCTTAGGCTCAGCTGAGGTGGCAGCAATTTCCGGAATCCCTGTCCAAGAAATTGCCCGAAAATATTCCCTTACCGACATTAACAAGCTTAATGGCGGAGATCCTTTACCGTTGTTGCTTGTTATTGGGGCGATCGCGCGATTTTCCCAATTTACACTTTGCCAAAAACTGCGTAATGGCTGTAAACGCCAGTCTGAGCTGCTCATTTTAGAAATTCTCCATTTCGCAAACGACCTTCGATGTCACGAGTCGTCGCTCCTTCATTGAGCCAGAACGAAGCTGCATCAATGCGATTTTTGCCACCGAGCAAGAATTTACAATAGTTTTCACCCATTGAATAGCACTGAATTTCAATACATTCCAGCTCTTTATTCACTAGATGCGTAAAGAATCCTGAGAACAAGCCTGCATATAAGTGACAAACTGGTTTGCCAACATCGCCAAGGCTACGAGCTACAGCAGAGTCAAAAACACTAATAAACATAAATCCTTGTTTGCGATCGCTCATATCTACCTGCCAACGCCCCCAACCCTGTGAGGTAAAAGGCCACCACCAAGTTTCTAGCAAGAAAGGTAGATTAGTCTGACGGATACTGCGCCCAAAATCGCGTTCAAACCATTTTGTGAAAAATAATGCATCTTGCTGCCCCCATTCACATCCAATCGAATACATGACGGCAGCCGAAGCTTCTCCAACTTCATCTTCTAATCCTTCTTGTAGCCCAATAATGAAATCTTCACTGGTAAGAATATTTCTTGAGCCATTCCAGTCTTCGATGATGCCTTTCTCAAGATCGGGCTGCAAAAAATCTTGCAGACTATAGTGATTGTTTTTTCTTTTCGCTCTGGTTGCGCTATTTGGACGATCTACAGCAACAGTCATAAGTAAATACTCCTATCCAAAAAATTATTTAATACAAAGCTAGTCTTGAGAATAAGAAAATGATAGTAAGCAGAATATGTCGATAAAAACTGATTTTGGCTCAGATATTAATCTGATTATTTTTACTCAAAAATATCGACTCTTTTCGTATTTGCTAATTGTTCTCCCACACTGAAATTGGTGTTTTCTAGTTGACGAACAACCGATCGCGTAATTAATTGACCAACTTCGACTAATGTCTGACCAGTAATCGGGCTAAGTAATGGTTTCTCACAACGTCTTCCAATTAAAGCTTCGATGTCTTGAATTGATTGAACATACATACCGACTGGCAGTTCAACTACAATTCCCTCACCCATCACTTTGGCTTGACAAGCAAGTCTAGAGTTGGGTTTGCACGTAGTGATAACTTCTAAAGTGCGCTGCTCTCGTTTACCCATTGGGCTAAGCGAAGACATACCGTCTTGAATATAAACGTGACAGGTCGCACACATGCCGCGACCACCACATTCTTTTAAAATACTTAGTTCGTCTCCCATTAAGCCAGACAGTAATGCACCATTTGTTGCAATATCTGCTACTTGGGCGATAGGCTCAATTCTTACACGCTTAGCCATTATTAGCTTGCCTCTACAATTGTTCCCCTTAATATTAAAGATTAGTTTAGCTCATTTAAGGTATGTTCATAGGGTATTTCCCGCCAAATTGCCTACTCTAAAAAAATGAAATGCTTCACGTTGTATCTTGATTAAGATCTCAACTTAAATAAAAAACTAAACTATTGTGGCGGGCGAAGGCGATCACAATAGTTTAGTTTTTTGAATTACACAAGTTATTTAATGCTCGAACTTTAGAGTAATATTTGCCTTTGACGACTATCAAGACAGTCTTTTTCTAGCATTTGATCGAAATTACGTATTACTTGTTTACAACGTTTTATATAAGCAGCTACCCATGATTGAATTTGCTGAATTTGTGCTGGATCGCAGCAGAGTGTCGCTTGTTTTGGATGTGATATTTGCCCACTGCGATCGATCTCAAACTCATCTAACCAAGATAAAGCGGGGCGACTAGATTTCCAATAGTTTGTGACTACGACCTTCCCCAGATATTGGGTCGTAAAGTGGCTCAGTTTATTTAAAGCTATTACAAGTTCATCTAACTTATACTCTTGCGGGTCATTTTTCGCTGATACTAGCTTAGTAGGACTTTCAGTAATTTGTGTAGAGTTATTGTTAGCTACAGCCTTAGCCGTAGGTGCTGATGTAGAAGATATGGCAGATGTAGGAGGCTTATTTATGTTTGACTGAGTCTGTACATTTGCATTATGTGCAGTTGTACTAGCTCTTATGTTTGCATTACTTGCCGTCGTACTTGCTCTTATATTCGAGGAGTTTGGTTGTCTCTCAGTGCGACTTCTCTCTTTTGCACCAGCAGATGTGGTGGCAGAGAGAGTATCTGGAGTTGGGTCAGCAATAGGATTAATCAATATCTGTTTAGCTGCTTCATTTTGAACCCTTGCTTGAGCATTGGCATTGGGCATACTTGCATTCCAATTGGAACTTGGCAAGGAAGGCTGAGTTGTCGGGCCTAATAAGAGCTTAAAGTGTGCGACTGTGTTGTATGTATCTGTTTCGAGCAGATGCTTGATTTTGGTAATGCCCCGACTGTAGTCAATCAGCTTCAGGTCGCTATCGGTAAGTACTAGTAGTACTAATCCATGTGTCAACTTGTAAATATAAACAGCATGACCTGCAAAGCAAAACTCAAAAGATTCAAACCCTTCTGGTACATGCTCAATAACTTGCAGTACTCCCTGACCTAATGCTTGCTTTGTCCTATCTAATACGGCATCAAGTCCGTAGAAATAAGGACGCATACGGCGGTTTGTGAGGGAAACCCCCACAACTCCTGCTAAATTCAAAAAATCTTGAATAACCTCCCGACTCATATTTTCTCACGCTGCTTCTATGATCGACATACCGTTCACCCTAGACCAATTACGCATTCTTAAGGCGATCGCTGCTGAAGGTAGCTTTAAACGCGCCGCCGATAGTCTATATGTGTCTCAACCCGCTGTTAGTTTGCAAGTCCAACATCTAGAGCGACAACTAGACGTTCCTTTGTTCGATCGCGGAGGCAGAAGAGCACAGTTGACCGAGGCAGGGCAGTTATTACTTTCCTATGGCGATCGCATTTTAAGCCTTTGCCAAGAAACTTGTCGCGCCATTGATGATTTGCAAAATTTAAATGGTGGGACTCTAATTATAGGTGCTAGTCAAACGACAGGAACCTACCTAATGCCCCAAATGATCGGCTTATTTCGCAAGAAATATCCTGAAGTCTCAGTTCAACTCCATGTTCATTCTACAAGGCGAACTGCATGGAGTGTTGCTAATGGACAGGTAGACTTGGCGATTATTGGTGGAGAAATTCCTGCGGATTTACTGGACTCTTTAGAGATTACACCCTATGCCGAAGATGAACTAGCGCTAATTCTACCAACGTCCCATCCCCTAGCTCAGGTGGGAGCTTTACCGATTGAGGAGTTGTATAAATTGCAATTTATTACTCTTGATTCACAATCAACGATCCGTAAAGCAATCGATCGCGTACTTCTTGATAGTGGCGTTGATCCGCGTCAGTTGGCGATCTCAATGGAGCTAAATTCGATTGAGGCGATCAAAAATGCAGTGCAGGCGGGATTGGGGGCAGCATTTTTGTCGATAACAGCGATCGAAAAAGAATTGCAAATGGGGGCTTTGCAGCAAGTCCGTATTGATGGAGTGGTGATCAAGCGGATGCTATTGCAAATTCGTAATCCTAATCGTTATCGCTCTAAGGCGACTGAGGCTTTTTGTAATGAAGTTTTGCCTGTATTTCGAGATAAAACCTAATAGTAAAGAGACGTGAAGCGTCCCTTTATTAGTCGCAAAGCAGTATAAGCACTATGGCGATCGCGATACAATAAAAAGCCTGACCTAAATTTTTACTTTTTACTTTTTACTTCACCCCATGAGCTATTTCCGCCCCGCAGTTGATGCTATGACTGGTTATGTTCCAGGTGAGCAGCCAAAGTCTGGCATCAAAGTCATCAAGCTAAATACCAACGAGAATGCCTATCCGCCTTCGCCAATGGCGATCGCTGCTTTACAAAATATTGATGGTGATTCACTGCGGCGCTATCCAGATCCCTTTGCTCATGAATTTTGCCAAGCCGTAAGTGATGTACTAGGTGTACCTAAGGATTGGGTAATTGTCGGCAATGGTAGTGATGATGTTTTAAATATTTTGATTCGGGCTTGTGCGGAAGGTCGCGATCGCAAAGTTGTCTATCCCATGCCGACCTATGTGCTTTATCGCACTTTGTCAGCGATGCAGCCTGCGGAAATAGTAGAAGTGTCCTATGGTGAAAATTTTGAATTGCCAATTGATGAACTCGTAAAAGCAAATGGTGCAGTGACCTTTATTGCTTCACCCAATAGTCCATCGGGACATATCGTACCTCTAGATGATTTACGCAAATTGGCACAACAAGTTTCTGGTGTTTTAGCGATCGATGAAGCCTATGTCGATTTTGCGGAATACTCGGCTTTGCCATTGGTGCAAGAGTTTGACAATGTGATTGTGTTACGCACTTTGTCAAAGGGTTACTCATTAGCAGGATTACGCTTAGGTTTTGGGATTGCGAATCCTCAGCTTTTATCGGGGCTATTTAAGGTTAAAGATAGCTACAACATTGATGCCGCTGCGATCGCAGTTGGCACTGCCGCCATGCGCGATCAAGAATACAAAAATACGAATGCTGAAAAAGTCAAAACCTCACGGACTAGACTTACTTTAGATCTAAAAAATCTTAGCTATAACGTACTAGAGTCACACGGAAATTTTGTGCTTGCCACTCCACCAAAAGGCAATGCTGAAGAGATTTATTTAAAACTCAAAGAATCTGGCATTTTAGTCCGTTATTTCAATCAATCAGGACTAGCTGATAAGCTACGGATTACTGTTGGTACTGACGAACAGAACAAGTCTCTGATTGAACAATTGGCTTTAATTTGTTAAGTCATCACAAACATAATTAGCAATAAAAGAAATGCCAAGCTTGTCATTTCTTTACGAATAAAAAATGGAGAATAGGAGGCTCGAACCCCTGACCTCTGCGGTGCGATCGCAGCACTCTACCAACTGAGCTAATTCCCCAATAGGCTATACATACTAGCACATTTGATAAAAAAGGCGGCGCATTGCGCCGCCTTTTTTATTTGTTGGATATAGGCGATCGCGCTTCACCGTTCATTAAAAAGCGCGTTATCTTCTGCTCGTATCCTGAGCCGTCGGGAAACTCAACTACTAGCACAGGATTTTTAATGTTTTCAGATGGGATTTGCAGCAAATATACATAATCGCCATTATGAAACTCGAAATAATTTCCTTGTTTAGGGTTATAGGTTCTCGCTGTGAGACTTACTCCCGTAGTGCCATTTTTGTTTACACTCCGATAGTAACGAGGTTGAGAGATATCTTTGGTATCAGCACAAATATATAGAGAATAATCCTTAGTTTCTGCATAGGCAAGAATCCCCCCAGTGCCATCACAGGTTTTGTCATTGGCTAGCTCATCGGTTAAGCCAGTCTTTAAATTCTCTGCGATCGCCTTGTTCCCATTTATTTCAGCACATACTGACAGGGACAAGCCCACTAATATAGTCGCCACAGATTTTTGGAAAATAGATTTAATTAAACGCATCTCAAAACCTCATACTTTTGCAACTTGAAATTACAGAGATACTCGTTACCCAAACCTTACTGTAACAACCCTGAAAACCTTTGTAATCAGCAACTTTGCCTATAAATTCAACGGTAGGTATTGCCTCGTGCTGCCTACTCTTGGTTTGGATTTGATATAGTTACTCCAAAAGACCTGACACGCATTCACTATGACCACGAGCCTCACCAATGACGAATCAACATTTCAAAAGATCGTGCGTCTTTTGCGTTGGCACAAACCCGCAGGAAGACTAATTTTGATGTTGCCTGCACTGTGGGCAACAGTTGCAGCCGCCAAAACTCAACATCAATTGCCGCCTCTTGATTTATTGGGTGTGGTGATACTTGGCAGCTTGGCAACTAGCGCCGCAGGTTGCGTGATTAATGATCTTTGGGATCGCGATATTGATCCGCAAGTTGATCGCACTAAAAATCGTCCTTTAGCTGATCGCTCTTTATCGATTCAAGTGGGGATCGCAGTTTTATTAGTCGCAGGTCTATGTGCTTTTTTACTATCGACCTATCTCAATCCTCTAAGTTTTGGGCTGTGCTTCGCTGCCGTACCTGTAATTGCAATTTATCCAGCTTGCAAGCGCTTTTTCCCAATACCACAACTCGTACTGTCGATCGCATGGGGATTTGCCGTACTAATCCCTTGGAGTGCTGTTACTGGCGGACTTGATCGCCATGCTTGGGAGTTATGGACAGCAGTGATCGCTTGGACAATGGGCTTTGACACAATTTATGCCATGAGCGATCGCACTGATGATCTCAAGGTTGGGGTTAACTCTAGTGCCCTCTTTTTTGGAAGATATGTAACAATTGCGATCGCCATATTTTTAGCGATCGCCCTTGGATGTTTGATTTGGCTAGGTTGGGAGATTCAACTTGGTTACGCACACTACTTTGCTTGCTTGACGGCAGGAGTAATATGGATATGGCAATGTAACAGACTGAATCAAGCTGAAATTCCGAGTGAGTTATACCAAAAAGCCTTTGGTCAAAATGTCTGGATCGGCTTTATTATTCTTACAGGAATGCTACCATCGACCCTAGGACTTAGCTAAACCATTAACCTAGGTTCCTACTACTGACGCATGATGCCTAGCTAGCCTCAGTCTGTTAACATCTAAGTTATAGATAGTTTAAAGAAATACATGAGCAATATTACAGAGAAGATCCAAGAAGAACTAAAACAAGCCAGAGAAACCTGCGAAGTTAGCGGTACTGGCTCCAAGGAATGCGCTGCTGCATGGGATGCAGTTGAAGAGTTACAAGCTGAGTCTTCACATCAAAAACAGTCAAAGGGTAAAAACTCCCTTGAAGTTTATTGTGACGATAATCCTGAAGCGGCTGAATGCCGCCTTTACGAAGATTAATTGCTTGAAATTTTGATAGCAAAGTATTTGCTAAACAGCATTCTGCAAATTTCAATAAGAAAGGGGGGGCGCTAAGCGCCCCCCTTTCTTATGTAGCATAAGTGTGGCTACACTTTCGAGAATTGATAAGCAAGCCCGTTAACGGTTTTAAAAGCACAAAATGGCAACGCCATTTTGTGCTTTTGGTATTACGCTAAAATTTATCTCTAAATCAGTAAATTTGCCAGATTGTCAGTTACATTTAAATTGAATCCCCATATTAGGGGGAATTCAGCGCTTTTCAAGCACATGAGATACAGGAATGTATTTCACTCGTTTGGCAAACGCTATAGTGAGGGACATCTATAGTTGCTAAAGAAATTTGTAGATAATAGGGAATAGGGTATGGCACAACTAAGCGTTATGGACTTGGCAAAGAAAGGTGATCCCCATGCGATCGCATCTTTGATCAATCGATCTCTAGCATCTAAAGGCATTCATGCCGAGGCTGAACTTGACGCAGAATGTCTGAGAATATCCTTACAAGCTTCCCAGATACCCAACCAAAAAGCGGTTGTGACAATTATTCATCGAGGCATGATCGTTTTGCAGGTCAGTCAAATCAAGCGAGTCAAAATTCTGACCTATCGCTCTGATAATCAATACCTAGCTTGGCAGGATGAAATCGATCTTGGCTACAAAGACGATCATAAACAGGTCGAAACAACTCCACCGATTGTCAAGGATACTAATGTCGAGCAAGATCAAAATATGAATCTTGTAAGTAATTCCAAAGGAGTCATCCTCGTGCAGAAGTTGTCTCAAATCCAGCAAAACTTGCAAGAGTATCAAGACATCATCGTCCGTTTCACTGATGAACAGGTTGGTACTGTGCGATGTTTAACTACACTCACAGAATTAATTCAGGTAATTAGTCAGCCTAGCTTCTTATTTGCGTCCGTCGCATCTAACCCTAATTTACGAAGTTTGCTCGATACGATCGCTGAATCTAGTAAAACAGATCAGCACGGCGATCAAGTAATTACTAACCTATCGATATTGCAACCAGGCCAACAATGGCAAAAAGCCAAAATCCGTCTAGTTACTAAGATATTTTTAGAACCTGCGGAACTTAACCAAAATCCGAATGAGCCAAAAGCCACACATCAAGGGCTTACTTTGGACTTGGTAGAAAGCAATCCTGAATCTATGACTGATGATCCAGATGTAGATCTAGACAATGCTAGTTCAGAAATAGAGCAAGATAATTCTGAAGATTTGATAGTTAATCTTGGCTCAGAATCTAATTCGCAAATACTTACTGCAAATTCATTATTTGACGATTTCCCAGAACCTTCATTACCAAGTACTCAATCAGTTCAAATAGTTAATGATATAACTGAAAATTCTAATTTTTCGGATTCACTATTTGATGACTTTATGAATGTAGATTCAGCGAATAGTTATCTTGAAAGTGAGCATTTATCCATTCGTCAAGTCAATGAAGAAACAAAGCCAACAAATGCAGATGATGATTTATTCGGTAATTTCTCGTCAAACGATGACTCTGTTAAATCTAGCATAGATGATTCAGAAGGTGATCTGGAGGCAATTAAATTAAGAATTCCCAAACAGAATCTGGATAAATTTTTGCAGCTAATGGATGAGGAAGAGAAGATTAAAGTGAAATCAGAAACTATCAGCAACAAAAAAGATATTGACAAAGATGCAATTAAACTAGAATCAGATCTTGGAGCAGTAACCATAGAGCGGATATTAGGCAATATGGAAACTATTACTCTAAGTGGGTTAAATTCGGAACTTTCATCTAATTTTGTCACATTGGAAGACCTTACAGAAGACTTAAATTCTGTTGGCTTCTAAATACCCAAAAAATGGTTCTGGGGCTTTGCCCCAGAACCATTTTTTGGGTTTATTGCTTGGAAGCCTCTAACTGTTCACAAATTTCTACTAAACGGAAGTTTGCAGGGAATTTTCCATCAGCTTTAATCTGCTTGACATATTCAGAAGGAATTCGCCAAAGAAGTTTACTATCTAAAGCCTTGATGATATCCCCATGATCGATTACGCCTGCTACTGATCCCACAGGCGATCGCACAATCACATAACGCAATTGTTTTTGTTCGAGGAGATTCACAACTGTGGAAATTTGCGTTTTGAGATCGACAGTATCAATTTCATCAAAGGGTTTAATTAGAGATTGCAAAGATTTTGATTGCCATTCGCTACTGTCAATATTGCGGATAGCCCCAGCCGAAATGATGCCGCGATCGCGCCCATTTGAGGAAGCGATATAAATAGGATTTGCATCTTTATCTTCCATTAGTAAGAATTTATCAGCAAATTCTCGCAATGAGATTTCGGCATCAACGAGGCGAAAATCTCTTGTCATCGCAGCTTCAGCATTAATATCAAGTAGAGCTTGCTGTAAATTGTTGAGATACAGATAGCCACCTGCATTGCCAAATAGAAACCATCCAATAAAGATCAGAAAAATACCGCCGATAGGAATACCACTGAAGCTGACTAAGCCTCCCAAAACCATCGTCATAATCCCGCAGAACTGCCCCGATCGCGCCGCCCATCGAATGCCAGTAAAGCGATCGCCTGTCAGTTTCCAAACCGCTGCTTTGAGAATATGACCACCTTCAAAGGGCAGCGCAGGGATGAGACTAAACACTCCAAATATGAGATTGATTCGGGCAATATTCAGCGCAATCATTGTCCAAATGGTGCGCATACTACCAATACTTTCGGGTAATGCCTCAATAGTTTTTGGATTACCAGAAAAAATCACATCCCCAGCGATTAGCCAAGCCGCAGTAAATCCGATCACACTCAAAAAAAAGCTAACTAAGGGGCCTGAAATGGCAATACTAAATACAGAGAAAGGATCTTTAGCTTCCTGCTCAACCGTACTTGCCCCACCCATAAACTGAATATTAATCGCGTTCACTTCAACGCCGCGTGCCTTGGACATAATGGCATGGGCAGTTTTATTGAAAGCGATCGAAAAAAAGAACAGGATAGCGGTGATTGCCCCATAGCCTAAAGAAAAAGATGGCGATAACTTGGTATAGGCAGCACTCAGCCAAACGGCAAGAAAGCCGATGACGAGAAACCATGATGAATCAATGTATATGGGAATGCCAGAAATGCTGCCGATGCGGATACCGCCTCTCATGATGTGCCTGTCCTAAATTTTTGTACTGATGATTGGCGTTGAAAGATTTTGACTGCCTTTTGATTACATTTTATAGCAATCATCAAAGTGTTTAAGAGTAAAGGTTGCTTCGTACGCCTTTACTCTTGGGTATGAAGATAAACGATCGCATCTTCTTTAGTTAGAATTTCACGATCAATCGTGGCAAACCTTAAGCGTTGTAATATTTCGCCCATTTGTTTACCTGTAGCATAACCAACTTGCTTGAGGTCTGCACCTGTCAATGGTGATTTGACCATTTGCCATTGGGTTAGATAACGCCAAAGGATGCGTCGTTGAGCAGGTTCACATTTTGCTCCAGACAATATTAAAGTCTGAGTATCGAATTTTTGCAGATTTTGGGTGATCTCTGAATTCTTTAAGCCAATACTTACTAAATTTGGCAAATTTATTAGTAAATCTGCTAGTTTTATTTGCCTTGTTTTTTGTTCAGGTGCTAACCCCAGATCTAGTTGTGTTGCTATTTGATGAGGTAAATAGGATAGCAGCAATTCCAATCCTAGTTGCAGTGGTGCATAAGTTTTGTTCTCTAATTGATTGAGTAAATGTAGCCAATATTGCGATCGCCGCCATTGATGCTTAAACGAATTAGTTAAATTCTTAGGTAGTTTTAAATCTGGATGAATACATCGCAATGCTCCTAATTTTTGCAAAAGTTCAAACATTGCTCCTGCTCTAGGTTCGGCAAGAGTATAAAGCAACTCCGATCGCAGTCTAGCTCCACCGATCGCATCATGGATTCCGCTTGAAGTAGTTGCTATGATTTCTGTATAAGTTTCAGTGGCAATTTCCAAATCTAATCGCATCGCAAAACGTACTGCCCGAAACAACCGACGCGGATCTTCCTCAAAGCTTCCTTCACGAATGGCGCGTACCTGCTTATTGGCTAAATCTACCAAGCCTTGAAAACGATCAATCACTTCGCCTTTAATTCCCAATTGTGGATCGAGTTCTATAGCCAAAGCATTAATCGTGAAATCGCGCCGCCACAAATCATCTTCGAGAGTTGTCGCGATCACTTGTGGATTTGCCCCAGCATAGGCATAAATCTCGCGCCGCGCCGTCGCCATGTCCATTTCAAAGTCTTGATCTGCATCTTGCCAGCTCAATGCTGCTGTCTGAAATTTTTCATGGAGTTGTAATTTTGATGCGGGAAAAAGTTGATGCAAAGCGATCGCTACTTTCATTCCTGCCTGTTCTCCCCCATCGAAAACTAAGTCTAGATCTTTATGTAAAGGCGGCGATGGATGGTTTTCTCTCACTATGGCATCGCGAACAATACCACCCACAGCGAAAGCCCGTAAATTCAAATCATGGGCAATCTGCGCTGTCGTTAAAATAATCTGCCATTGCAAAGGACTAAAGAAGCGATCGAAATTTTTCAAATACATTTTTTTCGTTAAAAAAGCTAGCTTTGCTAGCTTTTTTACTAGTTAGCGTTGTTCAGGATGACAAACTAGGGGATTACCACTATCACAAGTGTCGTTAATCGCTGAAATTAACTCATACAAGCGGCCAAAACCATGTTGATTAAAATGCATGGCTAGCCGAGGCAAATCCAGAATATGTGGCTCATTGGCTTCTTTGGGCAGAGCTGAACTGCGCTCGATTTTGCCACTGATTAAAATATCGCTGAAATTATCATTTAGGCGCTCAAGATGCTCATCAGTAATTTCTACGTGCAATCGAATTACAAATAAATCCCCAACCCATCGACAAGAGTGATAAACACTATAAAACGAAGTAATAAATTGACAAGCTTCATCAATATCGTCGGTTATTTTGTAAAGACTGAGGTCTTCTTTGATAATCAAGCCTCTTTCCAGCAAATTATTCTGGACAAATACATTCCAGTCATTCCAATAATCTCCACCCTGCTTATCGATTAAGACAATCGGGCGCGGCGTTGTTCTTCCCGTTTGACAGAGCGTTAAGCACTCAAAAAACTCATCCTGCGTGCCGAAACCTCCAGGAAAAAGCGCGATCGCATCACTCTCTTTAATAAAGTAAAGTTTGCGCGTAAAGAAATATCGAAACCTAACTAAACGCGAAGCCTCAGATACAAATCCATTACTTGATTGCTCAAAGGGCAGACTGATATTTAAGCCAAAAGAATTATTACCTGCGCCTTCATTTCCTGCCGCCATGATGCCGCCTCCAGCACCAGTAATCACCATGAATCCTTGTTTGGTGATTTTTTCAGAAAATTCAAAGGCTTTGCGATATTCGGGCGCATTTGCGTCAGTACGAGCTGAACCAAAGATACTCACTTTACGATTAAAGCGATAGGGATAAAACATAGCGATCGCTTTTTGCATATCCTGCAAAGAACCCGCCAAGATTTTCCAGTCTAAGCGTTCTGTATCAGCCTGACTAAGTTGCGCGATCGCCTTTAATGCATTGTAAATTAGCTCTCCATGCTCGGTTGATTCAAGATTGTCAACCAGTTTATGCAAATCATCAGAAAGAGCTTCAATATCTGAACGTGATGGAATTGTAGGCATATTAATTAATTTTAAGCCGCGCTTAGCATTTTATTGCCTTCGGATAACACTGAGGTAAGCTTTGCACTTATTTTGAGACTTGCATAGAATCACAAAACCCAAAAATGTTGCGACGGGCTTTGCCCACTGGAACATTTTTGGGTTTTGTTTGGATAATTTATTGTCCTCCATTTGATAGGATAATAATTAAGTAATAAAAATTAACAAACAATTAACACTCAGCTATGGCGAACATTACGTTTGTGAATGAAGGAAAAGAAGCGATCGCTATGGATGGCGTTAACCTTCGTATAAAAGCTCTCGAAAACAATATCGACATCTATAAATTTGTTGCGAAGCTCACCAACTGTAATGGTTATGGACAATGTGCCACCTGTGTAGTCGAGATTGTAGAAGGTTTGGAGAACCTTTCACCCAAAACAGAATTTGAAGAAAAAAAACTTAAAAATAAACCAAATAATTACCGTCTCGCTTGTCAAACCTTGGTAAATCAAGGAAATGTAAGTGTAAAGACTAGACCATAGCTTTTAGCTTTTTAGATTTTAGTTTGCACAACCAAAATCTAAGTTTCAAAGAAGCTAATATCCAATAGCTAATAGCTAACGACTAAAGATGTGCGGTAAAACGTACTCATTACGAGTATGCATAAACAAACGATCAGTGCTACGTTAAACTAAAATAATTGTCTATGAATCCTTTAGGCGACAGAGAAACCCCCTATGGCGCGTGATTATTACGAAATCCTTGGAGTCGATCGCAGTACTGACAAAGAGGAAATCAAACGAGCATATCGACGTTTAGCTCGAAAATATCACCCCGATGTCAACAAAGAAGCGGGGGCAGATGAACGATTTAAAGAAATTAACCGTGCCTATGAGGTTCTCTCGGAACCAGAAACTCGTGCGCGTTATGATCGGTTTGGAGAAGCTGGAGTCTCAAGCGGAGGCGGTGGCTCACCTGACATGGGCGATATGGGCGGATTCGCCGATATCTTTGAGAGCTTCTTTAGTGGCTTTTCTAACACTGGTCAGCAGCAGCAAGCTCGCCGTCGCAGTGGCCCCACTCGTGGTGAAGATCTCCGATTTGATCTAAAACTAGAATTCCGCGAAGCCGTGTTTGGTGGTGAGAAGCAAATCAAAATCTCTCACCTCGAAACTTGTGGAACTTGTGCAGGCAGTGGCGCGAAACCAGGAACTCGCCCTCGTACTTGCGGCACTTGTAGCGGCACTGGTCAAGTTCGCCGTGCTACACGTACACCCTTTGGCAGCTTTACACAAGTTTCTACCTGTCCAACTTGTAATGGCACTGGTCAAACTATTGAGGATAAGTGCGAAAGCTGTAATGGTCTAGGACTAAACCAAGTTACCAAAAAATTAAAAATCACGATTCCCGCAGGTGTCGATAGTGGCACAAGATTGCGGGTATCTAGCGAAGGTGATGCGGGACAGCGCGGTGGCCCCTCAGGTGATCTTTATGTTTACTTGTTTGTTCAAGCAGACAATGAGTTTGAACGTGAAGGCATCAACGTTTTATCAGAAATCAAGATTAGCTATTTGCAAGCGATTCTGGGTGACAAAATTGCGATTAATACTGTTGATGGCAAGAAACCGCTCACGATTCCCGCAGGTACACAATCTGATACGGTCTTGACCCTAGAAGGTTTGGGTGTTCCCAAGTTAGGCAATCCTGTCGCTCGCGGTGATCATTTAATCAGAATCAAGATCGATATTCCGACCAAAATCGGGAATGAAGAGCGCGAAGTGCTTGAGAAACTCAAAGAGAAGCAACTTGGCAGTGCAGCTAAAGGTGGTATTGGCGATATCTTAGGCGGTATATTTGGCAATCAAAAGTAAGAATAAGTAGTTCATCAACGCGCAAAGTGCGTTGATGAACTACTTTTAGTAGAGGAATATATGTGCATACAGGCAATCAAATCAATCGATTTACGTGGTGTTCCCTGTCCGCTGAGTTTTGTGCGGGCAAAATTGCATCTGGAAAAACTGGAGTCAGGGCAATTGCTGGAAGTACTACTAGATGGTGGTGAGCCAATTGAGCAAGTTCCTAATAGCCTTATTTCTGATGGTCATCAGGTAAAAGGCATCGAAGAGCGCGATCGCTTTTTTGCTTTGACAGTCCAAAAAGCATGATGCAAGCAACCCCATGCTGGCTATAACAGGTACAGTCTTGGCTGTGCAAGCCAACTATTATCGCGTGATTTTAGATCAAGCTTTCAGTCTAGAGTTGCTTGATGAATCTGGGCAAAAATTTAGTCAACTTGTCCATGAGCTACTCTGTACCCGCCGCGCCCGACTCAAAAAAATTGGTCAACAGATCTGTGTAGGCGATCGCATCACCATCGAAGAACCAGATTGGCAAGGCGGACGCGGAGCCATCTCGGAAGTAGAGCCACGGCGTAATTTGCTTGATCGTCCGACTGTGGCTAATGTTGATCGCATTTTATTAGTTTTTGCCCTAGCTGAACCAACTCTCGATCCGCATCAACTCAGTCGCTTTTTAGTCAAAGCTGAAAGTACTGGGGTTGATGTTTTGTTGTGCTTAAATAAGCGCGATTTAGTCAGTGCGCAAATATGGCAAACATGGTGCGATCGCCTGAAATCATGGGGATATCCACCGATCGCGATAAGTACTTACACCCGTGAAGGCATCGAGGAGCTTGCTCAACATTTACAAACTGGCGTAACCGTTGTAGCAGGTCAGTCAGGTGTTGGTAAATCTAGCCTAATTAATTTATTAATTCCCAATTTACAAGTTCGTGTTGGTGAAGTTTCGCAACGTTTAGGACATGGGAAACACACAACTCGACATGTAGAGCTATTTGCCTTGCCTGCGGGTGGATATCTTGCTGATACCCCAGGTTTTATGCAACCTAACCTGACCGTCACACCTCAGGAATTAACGGATTGTTTTCCTGAAGCAAGACAAAGATTAGCTTCAGGAGAAAGTTGTCAGTTTAATGATTGTTTACATCGCCGCGACGAGCCAAATTGTGTGGTACGCGGCGATTGGGAGCGCTATGAGCATTACATAGACTATTTAGAAGAGGCGATCGCTTATCAACAAAAGCTAAAAAATACAGCTAATGCTGATGCTTCGGTCAAAGTCAAAGACACCAGTGATGGGAAGCAACAGCAAGAGCCTAGATTACTGAAGAAACGCTATCGTCGCGAGTCACGTCGCAGTGAGCATCAAAATTTAGAAACAGATGACGATGATTAGAATTATGTATTCCCTGCTTTTGCAGGGAATACATAATTCTAAGTTTTATTAATGCGCTTGCAAGGCACGATATAGTATCTAACGAGCTTCAAGCTTATTCCCTAATCGAAGGTCGTATCTCTTAATCGCACATGAAAAAGTATATTTCCCTTGCTGCTGGTTTAGTCTTATTTACAGTCAGTGCTTGCACGACATCTACTCCTGTAGCTGATAATGCAACACCTACAAAAGCTGCAACACCTCTAGCTACAGCTTCTGAGAAGCCTTCTGAAAAGCCGAAAGATGGCACAAAGCCAGAAGCCAAAGCCTCCGAAAAGCCTGAAACCACAGGTGTTAATAGTTGGCAAGATTACAAATCTTCGGCTGGGAAATTTACGGTGCAAGTGCCTAGCAAGCCACAAGAGCAATCTCAAGAGCAAAAGACTAATGTGGGGACAATCAAGCTAAATATGGTGATTGCTGAAGCCAGTGAATCAGGGTATTTCGTTGGCTATGCTGATTTTCCTAACAAAATTGCCAATACTGCTGATATCCAAAAAGGACTAGGAGATTCGGTTAAAGGATCTGTTGCTAATCTCAAGGGAGTGATTAAGTCTGAGAAAGAATACATGCTTGGAGATATTCCTTGCCGTGATTTTGAGGCTAGTGGCAAAGTTCAGACTACTGATGTATCGATGAAAGGTAGATTTTGTCTTGCAGGAAATCGTTTGTATCAAGTATTTGCGTTAGGTGCTGCTGATAAAATTGCTGCTGCCGATGTCGATCGCTTTATTAAATCTTTCAAGATTGAAAAATAAAAACAAAAAAATGGATTGCGATGCAACCCATTTTCTATAAAAAAAGAGGCGACGCATTGCGTCGCCTCTTTTTTTATGCCTAAAGAATATAGAGCAATAAAAACAAGACAATCCAGACAATATCGACGAAGTGCCAATATACAGAGGCAGCTTCGATGCCGAAGTGACTGGTGTTGCTGTAATGTCCAGCTTTTAGCGATCGCACTAACACAGTTGCAATCAACGATAAGCCGATAATTACGTGCAAGCCATGAAAGCCTGTTAACACATAAAAAGTACTAGCAAATAAGTTTGTGGTCAGACCAAACTCTAGATGTTGGTATTCATAAATTTGTCCAGCAATGAATATCGCACCCATGATAAAGGTGGCAAGGAACCATAGCTGAGCCGCCTTGATCTTATTCTCTTTGACAGCATGATCGGCTTGGTGAATCACGAAGCTACTTGATACCAGAATAATTGTGTTGATGCCAGGTAGTAGTAATTCGAGTTCAGGCGTACCTTCTGGGGGCCAAGCTGGGGCAACTGAACGAAAGGTTAAGTAAGCAGCAAATAAGCCAAAAAATAGCATTCCTTCAGAAATAAGGAAGACAATTAAGCCAAAAACCCGTAAATCAGGGTGTTCATAATGCCCTGCTTCGGCGGCATGAGCATGGATTGCATCATCTTGCGTTGGGTCAGTAACTGGAGCGATCGATCCTTGCATAGGTAATGTTTGGATAAATGGATAAATACAGATAAGGGGTGTTGGGCTTAGAAACTGTCTCGATCCCCCCCAGCCCCCCTTAAAAAGGGGGGAGAATTAAATTCTTCCCCCTTTTTAAGGGGGATTGAGGGGGATCTCTTACAGCTTTTGACCACAGAAAACAATTCTTAATTGGTTTCTTAAGTTAGAGCTTGTGAAGCTGCGATCGCGGCTTCTTTGCGAGCCTCTTTATATTCTTCGCCGTAGTCATAGGGGCCAGTCAATAAGACAGGCTCACCAACCCAGTTATGGGGAATCGGTGGCGAAGAAGTTGTCCATTCCATAGTCAGAGCGTTCCAAGGATTGTCAGGAGCTTGTTCGCCCTTAAACCAGCTGTAAACGGCATTGATCACAAAAGGAACTGTAGAAATCGCTAGAACAAATGCGCCAATTGTGCAGATCACATTAATCGGTGCAAATTGAGGATCGTACTGGGCGACGCGGCGAGGCATTCCTTGCAAACCAAGAATATGCATGGGGCCAAAGGTTAAATGCATTCCAATGAAGGTCAAGACAAAGTGAACCTTGCCCCAAAACTCATTCAACATGCGACCAGTCATTTTGGGGAACCAATGATATAGCCCCGCGTAAATACCAAATACACTGCCGCCAAACAACACATAGTGGAAATGAGCCACAACAAAATAAGTGTCGTGAACATGGATATCGATTGGGGTCGAACCAAGCATCACTCCACTTAAACCGCCAATCAAAAAAGTAGAAATAAAGCCCATTGCAAAAAGCAAAGGACTCTCTAAGCGCAACTTCCCACCCCAAAGCGTAGCAACCCAACTAAATACCTTGATTCCCGTTGGTACAGACACGAGCAATGTCACCACCATAAAGAATACGCGCAACCAATCAGGTGTGCCGCTGGTAAACATATGGTGTGCCCAGACAAACAAGCCCAAAAAGCAAATCATCATGCTGGAATAGGCGATCGCCTTATAGCCAAAAATTGGCTTACGGCTGTGGGGAGGCAAAACTTCAGAAATGATGCCAAATACTGGCAAAACCATTACATAAACGGCAGGGTGTGAATAGAACCAGAATAAGTGTTGGTACACAACTGGATCGCCGCCACCAGTGGGGTTAAAAAAGTTTGTGCCAATCAATAGGTCAAAACCTAGTAAAACCATAGCTCCTGCTAGTACAGGGGTAGCTAATAGGGCTAGCACTGATGTTGCCATCATCGCCCAACAGAATAGGGGCATACTAAACAGATCCATTCCAGGCATCCGCATCGACCAGATCGTGACAATAAAATTCACAGCCGCCAAAATTGAGGAAGTCCCTACTAAAAGAATGCTCCCAATCCAAATAACTTGGCCAACATGCTCATTGGTCAAAATGCTTAAAGGCGGATAGGCAGTCCAACCTGTCGAGGCAGGGCCAAAAAAGAAGCTGCTCATCAACAACATCCCCGCAGGAATCGTCAGCCAAAAGGCGATCGCATTTAAACGCGGAAATGCCATGTCTCGCGCCCCAATCATTAGGGGGATCAAGTAGTTGCCGAATCCTCCAGTCACCGCTGGTACGATCCATAAAAAGATCATGACCGTGCCATGCATGGTGAAAAGACTGTTGTAAAAAGCAGGATCGACTAAATCAGAGTCTGGAGTTGCTAGCTCAGCACGAACGATCGAGGCAAGCAGTCCGCCTACTAAATAAAATACAAACGAAGTGACGAGATACTGAATCCCGATGATTTTATGATCGACGCTAAAGGTGAAAAATTCCCACCAAAGAGTTTTTTGGGGTTCGGCTCCCATCGCGCCCGAACTTTGGGTTGGTATGAGTGTCTGGGTCATAGAGTAATTGGTAATTCGTAATTGATAATTCGTAATTCGTATTCAGCCTTTAATGACTCATATGCATCATGTGCATATCTCCACCAGCTTGTGCGACTTTACCTGCGAGGTATTCTTGCTCAGACATCTTGGTTACTGAGGCTGGACGAGATGCCACGATCGCATCGGGATCGTTACTAGCAATTTCTTGCTGCTCTTTTAACCATGTTGCATAGTCTTCAGGAGTATCAATTACCATCGTCGTCCGCATACCGCCATGATAAGAACCGCATAACTCAGCGCAGACTACAGGATATTCACCGACAACACGCGGAGTGAATTCGAGATAGGTTTCGCGTCCGGGAATCACGTCTTGTTTGATGCGTAATTGGGGAACCCAAAAAGCATGGAGTACATCAACTGCGTTCATGTTTAGGCGAACTTTTTTGCCAACAGGAACATGCAATTCAGCGGTAGCAATTTCGTCTGTATAGTTAAAAATCCAAGCAAATTGCATGGCGCTAACATTGATCGCCAACACATCATTGCTACCAGCAGGAAGAGTACCTGCCATCAGCACCCCGTCACTATTTGAGGAGGCGATGGTAGCTTTTGACATGGGCATAGTTTCAGACTTAGCTACAGTCTGATGCATCCCTCCGTGAGCCATGCCTCCAAGGTCTTGAGTTCCTTGCATGGCGGTATAAACGTCAAAGCTGTAAATCGCTACCCACATAACGATGACTGTGGGGATCGCTGTCCATACGATCTCAATGCTTAAGTTTTCATGAATGGCGGGGCCATCGGTATCGTCACCTTTGCGGCGACGAAATTTGATAATTGAGTAAATCAATACGCCTTCGACTACGAGGAAAAATCCGAAGGCGATCCCTAAGATCGTGTTAAAAAGTCCGTCATACAAGACGGCTTCGTCACCTGCGGCAACTGGTAGTAAGCCATTATTGCGCCCGTACCAAATGCTAGCTGCAAAAATCAGCCCAATGATGACGATTACTGAAACTAAGTTGTTTTTTCTCATGATTAGGTTGCCCTATCTTGCTGCTCCTATAAAGTGCATTTGGGTCAAGTGGAGCTTGCTGTCAGCTCATGTTCTAAATAATGACAGATTGACATATTCTCTATACTTGCATCCATTTACAGAATGCGGGGCATTTGTTTGTAATCTTTTAGCTATTTCTTTGGGATCACTCTATAAAATAAATTAAATAAAGTCCCTAACTGTGTGTGTAAATACATTCGCCTTAGTTAAAAGCATCAAAACCACAACAAGGGTTATGGCGCAAATCGCTATAACCCTTGTTGTGGTTTTAAATGCAATAGTTGCGCTTGAGAAGTAACTAGTCTCGATAAATATGCGATCGCCTCAAAAGTCAGAATTTGGGTAACGCAGAAATAGGAGATCGCCTCAAAAGCCAGAAATTTAGTAAGGTGAAAATAGGCGATCGCCTCAGAAGCGAGAATTTAGGTAAAGTAGAAATAGGCGATCGCTTCAAAAGTCAGAAATTTAGTAAGGTAGAAATAAGCGATCGCATTTTCTCATCATGTAAGCGCGATCGCTAACAGAGCCTTGTAGATAAAAATAATCGCCTCAAAAATCAGAAGATCGATTTAAACAATTTCTTAAAGAAACCTCATTTAGGTTATGGACTAGCGGAGATTGTGAGAAGTTTAATGTCGGCAATCGGCAAGAGCAATGTGTCTTCAATATGTTGGCGCACCTCTCGGCTGACATAACATATACTATTGAGGCAAGCTACTAGCAGCTTATTCGCATTGTAATACTGATTGAGAAGTTCTCTTTGTGTGGAGATGAACTGCCAGTCATGCCCAATATTGCGATATTTGACTAGGGCTTGATGGAAGTCTTTAACCCATTGCTTCTCATTTTGTTCCCCCCACTGGTTAAGAATTTCTTTAGAAGATTCTGGATCTGGCAATCGATCTTTGAGTGTTTGCAGCGCTTGGTGTAAAATCTCATCGCCAGCTTTGCTAGCAATGTCGATGGCGCGGGCGAGGACGAGGGCAAGGGCGCGGGCAAGGGCGCGGACGAGGGCGATGTCGCGGGCGAGGGCGATGTCGCGGGCGAGGTCGAGGTCGTGGTCGAGGGCGAGGTCGTGGACGCGGTCGAGGGCGAGGTCGTGGACGCGGTCGTGGGCGAGGTCGCGGTAGAGGTCGTGGTCGCGGGCGTGGGCGAAGTCGTGGTCGATGTCGCGGGCGAGGGAGTGGGTGAGAGAGCGGTTGATGGCTAAAACGCTGGCGGTGAGGTTGCGGGCGTGACCGATGGTGAGGTCGAGGTAAAAAGCTCTCACTGCGGCAGATTTGTATGGGGCTTTAACAGAAATTGCTTTTTCATTTGTCCATATCAAAAGTTTTTGGAGTTGGGTGTCTTTTGCCAGCATGGCATCGATCGCTTGTTTCATTGCCAACAACAAATCATCTGCATTGGATGACATTTCCGTAGCAATCAAGAACACTTCACGCCAACGTTTTTCGGTAATGTGGTCAATCAAAGCTTGCATAACCTCGGATGAAGATTTCTGAACAGTGATAATTTCCCTTGCGACAAAATATTCATGAAAAGTCAGATGGGAAAATGAATAGATATCACTAGCCCGTTCCATCAGCAATCCATGTTGTGCTTCGATGGAACGAAGTATTTTTCGACCGTCAACCCGCAAGGTTTCAGAATCATTGACAGCTTCGGGTAAGTTCTGAATATAGGCAGCAATCAGGTCAGCACCACGTTCTCTTTTAAAAAAATAATTATTCTCTCCAAAGGTTGACCATGCAATGCGACTGAGCAAATCTTCTTTACGTTTAGTCGAGAGATGTTTGTAAATTTCGTCACGATGGATATCTCGTCTCGCATCCCAACGCTCCAACAACAGATCGATCCCCTTTTCGTAAAGTTCAGCGCGATTTTCGATTATCTTCGACCCTTCCTCAAAAATCAGGCACAGCAGCGTCAACAAAAGCGGATTACGCGCCTGCTCATTGATACGTGAATTAGCTTTCAATTTGCTAAAGAAAGCTGCTATTTTCTGAGGTGCTTTAGCTTGAAACCATTTTGTTGCAAAGCTTTTAACTTGCTCATCATTAAAATCGGCAACCTGAACCTCCTTGAAATCCTCAAAAATTGATTCCTTTGCGGCAAGCCGACAGGTAACAATTAGGCGACTACGACGAAACTTACCTGCCCATTCCTCAATGTCTTTTGAGATTCGTGCCACCTCTTCTTGACTAACTTCATCTAAGCCATCCAGCAACACAAACCCTCTACCCACTTCAAGCAGTTGTTGCAGATCCGCCTTATTTATAAATTCTTGATGTTTCTGTAAAACAAAGTCAAACAAACTCAACTTAGTTTTGTAAAACTCCTGCAACGTCACAAAAATCGGTACATAATCACCAAAGATCGTCCCACCCAGACATAAAATCGCTAATCGCTTCAGAAATGTTGTCTTACCTGCTCCAGGTCTACCTAGCACCATCAACTTGTCATATTTTTGCACCGCTTCAATTCCAGCAATGCGTTGCGTTTTAAGATCTAACCCATAGAAACCATACTCATTAAAATCAATATTTGCCGTTTCCTCTTGATATTCGAGCATCGCTTTATATCGCTTACTCGGTACGCGCTCAAAAATCTGCACATCTGTATATATATCATCTAGCGCGATCGCCTGTTCCATATTCAAAATCCGCATTGTCCCGCATTGATGCTGAATATCCTCACGACATTTCTCCCGCATCTCTAAAACCAGTGCGTCAATATCAAATGTATTCTCAATAGCAGGATTTGACTTTGCCCATTCCTCATCAGGCGACTCTAGTCAAGTAGAGGATTGAGAACTACTGATTTTTGAAATATTTGATTGAGTGCTAAGCCAATTGCCAATATACTTTTTCAAGCTCCGATAAATTAGTCTATCTTTTGAGTCAGGACGGCAAATCGTAATATGGTCGCAATCCAAAGGAATGGGAATAACATTCTCAATACCAGGATCGGCACTAGAAGCATCAACAACAAGAACTCCAGATGTAGGATATTTCTCGAAATAGACTTCAACATTAATCCCTAAATCGCGAAAGTTATTCCTAAACCATAAATTCAGTTGCAATAGTTGCGGCGAGTTAGCCTTTAACTCATCAACGCTAACCGTTTTGCGAATGATTGTCGAAAGGTAGCTGATCCAATTAGCAAGATCAGATCCAGAATGAGGAGTAGCAAGAAAAACAATTCCTCTAGTTTGTCCAACGATATCTCGCCATCCCTGTTGTTTTTGGTCTCTCGCGTGACGCAACATTTGCTTAACCAACAAGCCACCCAAACTATGAGTAACAAACGTAATTGGACGAACTCCAATATCATAACTATCTAACAACGCCAGAATGTTTGTTGCCCGATCAGTCAAAGGCATTGTATTCCCTTTCCAAGCAGAAGGTTCGACCTCATAGTCAAGTGACCAAATACCTACATCTGGAAGATCTTGACCCAACCAATACAACCAAGATTGCTGATCATCTTTTTTACCCTGTGGATGCCATGTCCCAAGAGCATCACCACCCAAGCCATGAACAAAAATTACATCACCAATACGATCAGCGCGATCGCAATTAGCTATTTTCTGAAGTTGACTTTCTTTCATTAGATTACTGGATAAATAGTTTGTCACTCAGCATTTAAGACATTGTAACAGTTACGTCTGGCATAACAATAAAAGCACCCAAAATCAAGATATCATCAAAGCAAAGCACTACTGGATAGACTTTCAGCGGAGAGAAAATGCCAACCTATAAAAGCTATCATTCTTACCTGATCGAATCCTTAAAAGATCCCTTAGAAGCGGATGCTTATCTAGATGCAGTTCTAGAAGAAGGCGACTTTGAGCATATTTTATTAGCATTAAAAAATGTCGCAGAAGCTCAAAAAAATATAGCTGCTCATGCAAATGGCAGTGAAAACTACAGACCGTAGAGAATAACCACCAATTCAAATCATGGCTATTTTAAATAGCCACGTTTTAGATTCATTATGAAATGAATTGATGATTTGCGAATAGCTAGCTTTTCATCTTCAGCTTTCTTTTCATAAACATTAGTCATTAGTGACACCCTTCCATTCTCAGCAAAGCTATCACGATGCTGATCAACAAAATTCCAATACAAATAATTAAATGGACAAGCAGAACGACCTGTCTTTTGCTTCACATCATACTTGCATTGTGAGCAGCAGTTGCTCATTTTATTGATATAACTACCGCCTGAAACATATGGCTTAGAAGCCAGTATGCCCCCATCAGCAAAGGTAGACATGCCCAAAACATTAGGAAGTTCAACCCATTCGTAAGCATCGACATAGGCAAGCCAAAACCAATGATTTAGCTGACGAGGATCTGTATTTGTGAGATTGCTAAAATTACTCAAAACCATCAATCTTTGAATATGATGGGAATAGCCATGATTTAAGACATGAGTAACAGCATCCTTGAGACAGAGTAAATCTGTATCTGCATTCCAATAGAGTTGCGGTAAATCGTTAGTAAACTCAAAATAGTTGCTTTCTCTAACTTGTGGCATCTGTGCTTCGTAATAAACACGAATGTATTCACGCCATCCTAAAATCTGACGAACAAAACCCTCAACGGAATTTAGCGGCGCTAATTTCTGTTCATAAGCTGCGATCGCCATTTCACAAATCTCCTGTGGCAATAACAAACCATTATTAAGATAGGGCGAAAGTACAGAATGGAATAAAAATGGCTCACCAACTTTGATTGCATCTTCATAGGCTCCAAAATTTGGTAGGCGAGTTTCGATGAATGCTTGAGCCAGTCCTAAGGCGCGATCGCGAGTTACAGCATAGCCAAATTGGTCTAGACTTCCAAAGTTATCGGGTAAGTAGTTTTTGACTAACTCGATTACTTCTTGCGTAATTACATCTGGCTCTATTACAGAAATCTTAGGAATAGAGCCATTTTTTGGCAGAGACTTACGATTCTCTTTGTCATAATTCCATGTACCTCCCACGGGCTTCCCATCTGCCATCAAGTAGCCAGTTTGCTTACGAAGTTCCCGATAGAAATTTTCTAGGCGATAACCTTTTTTAATTTTGGATTTGAACTTCTCCGCATCCGCAATGAAAAAGTTGTTGGGAATTATGGTAACTCGATCGCCAAATTTATCTGCTAAAGCCGCCATCTGCGATCGCGTATCCCATTCCGATGGCTGCATGTAGGTAAGATGAATATGAGGATATTGCTCCAAAAACTCCGCGATCGCGTCAGCGTGAAAGCCTTGAGTAAATAAATTCAATACAGGAAAGCCTTGGTTATGACAGGCGATCGCAAAGTGGCGCTGAGCACTCAGGATATAGACCAATTTTTGTTTATGGTGTGGAATTACTGTCGCATATTTTAAAGATTCAACAAAGATTAATAATGGCTTTTGGTCAATTAGTTCCTTGGGAAATACATCGAAATTTAGTTGATCGTAGAGAATAAATAGAGCGCGATCGCTAGTTTTTAAATTGTTTTCAAGAGATGGTGCATTCTTGATTTGCGTAAGAAATTCACGAGCAGTTTCTATCATGTTTTAATACAGCTTGATTGCTTGAAAAACACTATAGCCTTTCCCAGCTTGCGATAAAATGCGTGATGTACATCAGCCCAAGTTGCTATGGTCACCCCTGACGCTCTCCATGAATTACGCAAAACCCTCCGCAAAGGACAGCAAACAATGGCGGACTGGCAGGGTGGCGAACTAGCAGTATCCGCAGTGCCAGGGGCAGGCAAATCAACAGGCATGGCAGTAGCCGCCGCGATCGCGATCGCAAATTTTAATCTGCATCGCCAAAAACAATTAGTCATCGTCACGTTTACGAGATCGGCAGTAAGCAACATTCGCAAAAAAGTATCTGAGCATCTCAAAAATCTGCGACTACCGCAAAGTTCCTTCACAGTTAGCACATTGCATAGCTTGGCTTACAACATCGCCAGTACCCATCGCGAGCTATCAGGATTTGGCTTAGGCGAAACCAAGATTATTTCCGAATCCCTCAAGCAAAAATTAATTCGTAATGCCACAAATATTTGGGTAAAAGAGAATCCCAAATTGTATGACCTATTGCTAGAAGGCAAAAACTTTGATGGCGAAGATACGGAACGCTTGCGACGACAGACAGTATTGCGAACTGATGTATTACCAAGCTTAGCCAGAGAAGCGATCGCAACGGCTAAAAGTTCAGGATTAAGCGCGACACAGTTGCGTGAAGCCGAAGCACCCGATGGCGGCGACATTTTAGCGATCGCGGCGGGACTCTATGAAACCTATGAGCGACTGTTGCGGCAGGAAGGTGCGATCGATTATGACGATATGATTCTGGGAGCATTGCGAGTCTTGCAAAATGAAGGTGTTCGCAAATATTGGCAAGAACGGATTTTTGCCGTATTTGAAGATGAAGCACAGGATTCTTCACCATTGCAAACAGAGCTGTTAGAGATTCTGGCTCAGAATTCCCTTGAGAACAAAAACCTGATGCGGGTTGGTGATCCTAACCAAGCGATTAACTCCACCTTTACACCTGCCGATCCGCGCTTTTTTAATGAATTTTGCGATCGCTGTAATATCAATTCTCAACTCTCAACTCTCGATCAAGCAGGACGCAGCACCAGAAACGTGATGCGAGCTGCAAACTATATGTTGCATTGGGTCAATCATTCAGAATATGCCAAGATTGAGAATCCTTTTCGTATGCAAAGAATTCGTCCTGTCGATGAGGATGATCCGCAAAAAAATGCGAATCCTGAACCAATTGGCAAGGGCGTAGAAATCTATATGCCCAATACTGTCGATGATATCGAGCATGAGATTACGATGATCGGCGATCGCATTAAACAATTGCATGATCAAGATCCCAAACTCAGTATGGCGATTTTAGTGCGTCAACATAATCAAGGACGCTTTGTTGCGGAGTCTTTGGCATGGTTAACAAAAGAGCATGAAATTAAAATCTATGATGTCGAACAAAGCGATCGGCGATCGCGAGTCCCAATGGATATGTTGGCGATTTTGCAATTTATGGAGCGTCCCCATTCGCCTGACAATCTCAAAGCAGCGCTAGAAGTTCTCAAGGATCGCCAAAAAATTTCATCGCAACAGGATCTTAATGCCCTTGCTAGTAATCCCGAAAAATTTCTCTATCCAACCTTGTTAGATCCTGCAATATCGCAACTCGCTCAGGAAACTCAAGCAAAATGTATCGGCTTACTTCGCGCTAAAATCGAACTTCCGTTATATAACCTGATTCCCTTTGTTGCGTTTACCCTCTATGACGAAGAGGCAGGACTATTAGCCACAGCGGACAAATTAGGCGATCGCCTTAATCAGCAACTTGTGGGTAGTTATTCGATGCAAACTGTGATCGAATCGCTACGAGAAATCGTCGAATCAGAAAACTTTGAAGCGGTCGAAGATGAGAATCTGGAAGGTCGCTATATGACTGGTGGACAGGTGACACTGATCAGTTTGCATAAATCTAAAGGGCTAGATTGGGATGTGGTATTCATGCCTTTTCTGCATAAACGTATTTGCCCAGGGGAAGCTTATATTCCTGAGTCTGTAAAGTTCTTAGGAGATTTTGGCTTACCTGAAGTAACTCGGGCACAGATTAGAGCGATCGTCCATAGCGATCGCCTTCCCAATGCGGAGGAAGCTTGGAAGCAATGCAATTACCTCAAACAAGCCGAGGAGTTTCGGCTACTCTATGTCGGCATGACCCGCGCCAAAAGACTTTTGTGGCTATCGGCGGCTCAGTCAGCACCATTCAGTTGGAACACCTTAGAAAATCGCACTGAAAATGCCCCAATTTGTCCTGCAATTACTGAGCTAGCCCGTAAATTTCCTGAACTCGTGTCTTGGTAAGATAATGCAATGAACCGTAAGGGCAATTCATGAATTGCCCTTACGGTTCACATTGTTGATGCTAAAATATGCCTTGATATTTTGTTAGGAAAACAATATATGGCAACCAGACGCAGTGATAGCGCATTTCCGATTGGTTATAACCGAGATACAGATAGCCTTATTGAAGGAATGACTAAACGTGAATATTTTGCGATTATGATCATGCAGGGATACACAACAGCCAATGCTAAGTTTGAAGATGAGTACCAAAAAGCACGTCTATCGGTTGCCGAAGCTGATGCTTTGATCGATATTCTTGCATACGAAGCAAATCCATTAAAACCAGAATAATTAAAACAAAACTTGCAAAGCAAGTTTTGTTTTAATTATTCTGGTTTTATATGACAACTGCCACAGGTAATCAATTAATCTATGTTTGCCCGATCGCTTAATAAAATATTTAATCAAAAATCTCAAAAACTCACTGTTTATCAGCTTGGCAATCCAGCTTTAAGGGAGATTGCCCAACCGATTGCAGATGTCCGCGATCGCGAAATTCAGAATCTGATTGACGAAATGCTGGTTACGCTCAAAGAAAGCAAGGGCGTAGGTCTAGCCGCTCCGCAAATTGGGCGATCGCTTCAGTTAATCATTATTGCGTCTCACCCAAATGAGCGTTATCCAAATGCGCCTCAGATGGAACCAAAGGCAATGATTAACCCCAAAATCATCTCCTCTTCAGGGCAAACTGAAAAAGGTTGGGAAGGTTGCTTGTCAGTACCGATGATTCGTGGGCTTGTACCTCGCGATCGCGAAATCGAAGTTGAATATACAGATCGACAAGGCGATCGCAAAGTCACCAAACTAACTGATTTTGTAGCAAGAATCTTTCAACATGAATACGATCATCTCGAAGGAAAAGTCTTTTTAGATCGCGTCGAAAATACTCTCGATCTTGCTACAGAAGCGGAATATCAAAAATTATGGCGATAATCAAAAATGTCTTGGGCGAAAATCTGTCGCTATGCTGCTCATCGCCAGTAACAGGATTTTATCGAGATGGATTTTGTCAAACAGGCGATCGCGATTTGGGAGTGCATGTTATTTGCGCTGAAGTCACCGATGAATTTCTTGCCTACACCAAATCCCAAGGTAATGATTTGGGAACACCTGCGCCGATGTTTAGTTTCCCAGGGCTAAAGGCAGGCGATCGCTGGTGTCTCTGTGCTTCGCGATGGAAAGAAGCATTAGAAGCAGGTGTTGCTCCACCCGTAAATCTCACCGCTACCCACGAAGCAGCTTTAAAAATTGTGTCTCTTGACCAATTACAACAACACTCAATTTAGAAGCACAAAAGACTCGCTTTGCGAGTCTTTTGTGCGATCGTGAATTAGTATTACTTCTTAATAGGAGCTAATGCTTCAAATTTCTTCTTCTGATCAGCCGTCAGAATGCTTACAAACTGATTGCGACGCTCCAGCATCACAACCCCAATCTTCTTCTTTTGATCAGCACTCAAATTTAAACTTTTGAGAGTAGCTCCAAATCCTTGCTTTGCCCTTAATCCAGCTTCTAGCTTTTTGCGCTGTTCAGGAGTGAGGTATAGAGCAATTTTTTTGGTGCTTTCAGTAAAGATCTTGAAAGCCTTTTGTTTTTGGTCAGCAGTCAAATTCAACTTTTGAACCAATGTCTCTGGTGCAATGTCTGCTTCAGCCTTAACAGCACCCTTGATGCGGACATCTGCACTTGGAGCGCTAAAAGCTGGCATAGTCTTCCAAACTAAACCTGAACCAAATAGCACAGAGGCGGTAAGAATAATAGAGCTTAATTTTTTCATGATTTATTTGGTTGAAATTATAAGTTTTCTTAGCTGTTGGATACTAACGTAAGGTGACAAGGTTTGAATATAAGCCCTAATACATTGATATGGCATTTGTGGGATATGGCATTTGTGGCTATAAACAATCTTTACAAATTTGATCCCAAGCTAAAACAGGATCAAATGCAGCTGTAATCGGTCTACCAATTACTAAATAATTCGCACCCGCCGCGATCGCATCTTTGGGAGTCATCACCCGACTTTGATCGCCAACTGCGACTCCTGCGGGACGAACCCCAGGCGTAACGAAGCAAAAATCATTACCAAGTAGCGATCGCAGCTTCTTCACCTCATGCGGCGAACAGACTGCACCCTTGAGTCCACTCTCTTTGGCTAAAAGCACCAATTTAGCAACATATTCAGGGATTTCTAGAGGTACTAGTAAATCAGACTGTAATTCGACGCTAGAAATGCTGGTTAACAGCGAGACCGCTAAAAGTTGCGTTGATGAGTCTTGGACTTCAGCTTGAGCAGCTTGCATCATGGCTTTACCACCCGAAGCATGAATTGTTAGGAAATCCGCACCATATTTTGTCGCCACTCGACAAGCCGAAGCAACTGTATTGGGTATGTCATGCAGCTTTAAATCTAAAAATATCTTTTTATTCCTTGCCTTCAGTTCGCGCAAAATCGTACTACCATCGGCGATAAATAGCTCTAGTCCAACTTTCCAGAAACTTACTTGGGGCAAGCGATCGCATAAATTTATAGCTTCGCTAGCAGAAGGTACATCCAACGCCACAATAATTTTTGTTTGGGGATCAGCTTCAGTATTAAGGTTTATTTTCATTGCTTTATCGCAGATTTGAACGATACTAGAGCTTAATCCTATTACGTGTTGGCGTTTGTGAGGATCTATGCGAGCGGTATTGATGGCAGGCGGTTCAGGAACGAGATTACGCCCACTTACTTGCGATATGCCAAAACCAATGGTATCGGTGCTAAATCGTCCCATTACCGAACATATTCTGAATTTACTTAAGCGTCACGGCATTAGAGAAGTAATTGCCACGTTGCACTACTTACCCGATGTAATTCGCGAACATTTTGGTGATGGCTCGGATTTTGGCGTAAATATGATGTACGTGGTTGAAGAAGATGAACCATTGGGAACAGCAGGCTGCGTCAAAAATGTGGAAAGTCTTTTAGATAGTACTTTTCTCGTGATTAGTGGAGATAGTATTACCGACTTTGATCTCACCGCCGCAATCAAATTTCATCGCGAAAAAAAATCGCAAGCAACCCTGATTTTGCGACGGGTCAGCGATCCGATGGCTTTTGGGGTAGTGATTACTAACGAACAAGATCAAATTCAAAGATTTTTGGAAAAACCATCAACGAGCGAAGTTTTTTCCGATACAGTCAATACTGGCATTTATATTCTTGAACCTGAAGTTTTAGATTTTTTACCCACTAATGAGCCAAGTGACTTTTCTACGGATCTGTTTCCACTTTTATTAGCTAAAAATGTACCGATGTACGGCTATATCGCCAGTGGATATTGGTGCGATATTGGCTCCTTAGATGCATATAGACAAGCGCAGTATGATGCGATCAGAGGACGTGTTCACTTAGATCTGGACTATGTGCAATTGCGAACAGGTTTATGGATTGGCAAACATACCGTAATTTCGCCCACCGTTCAAATTGAGCCTCCTGTACTAATTGGCAGTAATTGCTCTATCGGCGATCGCACCAAAATTTCCGCTGGTACGATCATCGGCGATCGCGTCACTATTGGCTCAGACTGCGATCTTCAACGTCCGATCATTGGCAATAGCGCCATGATTAGCGAAGAGTGCCACCTATGGGCTTGCACGATCTCCCGCAATGTTCGCGTTAGCCGCCGCGCTCATGTCATGGAGGGCTCAGTGGTTGGCTCCAATTCTGTCATAGGGGAAGAGGCAAGAATTTTCCCAAATGTGCGAATTTGGCCGAGCAAACATGTAGAAGCAGGTGCAACCCTAACCACAAACTTGATTTGGGGGGCAATGGCATCACGCAATTTGTTTGGGCAATATAGCGTGTCTGGCTTAGCCAATGTGGATATTACGCCCGAATTTGCGGTAAAACTAGGCGCTGCCTATGGTGCAACTCTGCATCCTAATTCCCATGTAATGGTTTCGCGGGATCAACGCACGATTTGTCGAATGTTAACGCGATCGCTAATTTCAGGATTAATGTCTGTAGGCATTAATGTGGAAAATCTTGAGGCAACAGCGATCCCGATTTCGCGATTTATTGCCCCAAGTCTCGGTGTAGTTGGTGGCATCCATGTGCGCGTTCATCCTGATCGCAATGACTGCGTGATGATTGAGTTCCTTGATGCTGATGGGATTAATATCAACAAATCCGCAGAAAAAAAGATTGAAGGCACATTTTTTAAAGAAGATTTCCGTAGAGCAAGAATCGAGGAAATTGGTGAAATTAGTTATCCCACTCGCGTTTTAGATTATTACAACAGCGGCTTTGCCAAAAATATTGACGTTGAGGCAATCAGATTTAGTGATTGCAAAAAAATCGTTATTGACTATGTGTATGCAGTCTCAGGCGCAGTTTTACCGAGAATATTAGGCAAATTTAGTACCGATGTCGTGGTTCTCAATGCCAGCCTCAATGAAGTTGCCCCAGCTCCAGTTGATCGCGAAAAAATGTTGACTCAGTTAACAGATGTGGTCAAGGCAGTACGGGCAAATTTTGGTGTACAAGTCTATGCTAATGGGGAGAAATTTATCTTAATTGATGAGCTAGGTAAACCTATCCGTGATGAAGCTTTAACTGGGTTAATGGTGGAAATGGTACTGACTTCTCAGAATGGTGGCACTGTCGTCGTACCTGTTTCTGCATCGGGTATGGTGGAACTGATAGCAGAAAAGCATGGGGGCAGAGTGATTCGCACTCGCGCCAATCCAACAGCTTTGATGGCGACTTGCCATAGTCATGAAGGTGTAGTGCTTGGTGGGTCAGCAGAAATGGGATTTATCTTCCCGCAGCTTCATCCTGGTTTTGATGCGATGTTTAGCATTGCGAAGATTATGGAATGGATTACGTTACAAAAGAGATCGCTATCGCAAGTACGAGTACATTTGCCTCGTTGCCATTTTCGCAAACAGGTCGTGCGTTGCCCTTGGAGTATCAAAGGTACACTCATGCGCCATTTAGTCGAATCTTACGGGCGCGAAAAAATAGAGCTGATCGATGGCGTTAAGGTTTTTTATAGCGATCGCGATTGGGTTTTAGTGTTGCCAGACGCAGGAGATCCGCTTGTGCATGTTTTTGCGAATGGATTTGATACGCCATTGAGTAATGGACAAGCATGGGCTGAGCGCAATATTGAGGATTTTTGCAGTCATATTGATGGTTTCTGCAAGATCCAAGTTGCCCTATCCAAAGATTCTGTGATTCTAGATAATTAGTAATGATGTCGATTTGTGGACAGCAATTCTCTTTATGAAACCCGTTTTGGGTTTTCCAGCACCTGTGGCGCTGGAAAACCCAAAATTAGAATTGCGGCTTTGTGAACAAGTTTTGATTGTCTCAAAGATTTTTTTGCAAATGGGTTGACAAAACCCTAGGCGACTTTGGTATAGTAATTACCGCGCAAACAAAGAAATTTGTAAAACGCATTGCTGCAAAGCACAAAACCCTCTTTGGGGTGTCGCCAAGTGGTAAGGCATCTGGTTTTGGTCCAGACATTCCGAGGTTCGAATCCTTGCACCCCAGTTCCAAATAAAAAAGCTCCTTGTAAAGGAGCTTTTTTATGAGCTTTTCTGTAGAATAAAACCCAAAATTGGTGCGGTGGGATATAACCGCCGCACCAATTTTGGGTTTTATTTTCTAAAAATTATCTTTTTTACCGCGAATTCTGGCAAATACCCGCTCAGGAATTTCAATACCAGCCGATCGCTGAATTGCAGGAAAATCCCAGCGCATAAATGGATTAGTCCGCTTTTCTAGTCCAATCGTAGTTGGTACAGTTGCTTCGCCTCTTTGTCTCATTGCAGTTGCGGTAGTCATCCGCTCTTGTAAATCAGGATTATCACTATCTACAGTCAGAGCAAACTTGAGATTGCCAAGCGTATACTCATGAGCGCACCAGACGCGAGTATCGTCGGGCAGTTGACGCAGTTGATCCAGTGAGGTAAGCATTTCCGCAGGAGTCCCTTCAAACAGCCTGCCACAGCCACCAGCAAACAAAGTATCACCGCAGAATAATTCACCACCTTGGTCACCCACAGGCGCGAAGTAATAGGCAATGTGAGCGTAGGTATGACCAGGCACAAAAAACACCTGAGCTTCCCGATCGCCAAAAGTAACGCGATCTCCACCTTTTAAAAAAACTTGCTGATGGGGAATGCGATCGCGGTCTTTTTCACCGCCATAGACAATTGCATCGGGGAATTTTTTAATGAGAGCATTATTCCCACCCACATGATCGCTATGGTGATGGGTATTAAAAATGGCAACTAAATTTGCACCTAGTTCTTCTAATTTGGCAAGAACAGGTTCTGGTACGGCTGGATCAACTACTGCGGCAGTATTGCTAGCAGGATCATGCAAGACAAAAACGTAATTGTCACTTAAAACGGCTAGACGATAAATGTTCATAAGTTAGGTTCCTGCTATTTAGTTTAAAGTGGCGCGGCTTCGCCGCGCCACTTTAAACTGGTTCTTTCGATTTAGTTTTATATAGCGCGGCTTCGCCGCGCTATATAAAACTGGTTCTTGATAATTATTTGGATTGGAGTAAAGCGATCGCAGCTTCTAGTCGTGAAGGATAGTTTTTGGCTAATTCCTCAAACCATAAGCCTTCACCACCAAGCGGATCGAGCTTTTTTAACCATTCAGTTGCAGTTTTTGTGATCTCTTCTTGATCTTTAGCTTTTTGCTGATTAGCAATCTGCTGTAAATCGCGATCAATCACAGGTGAAGTCAGTTTAGGTGTACCTTCGGGCGTTACTTGCGGTGATGTGTAATCAGGCAAATAGGTTTGCGAATTACTTTGCGAATTACTTTGTGAATTAATCCGCAAATCATTTAACAAACTATCCAATGAATTGGCGGCAGGTGCGATCGATTGGCTGTTGTTTTGGCTAGGCAACTGAGGAGTTGTC
This sequence comes from Pseudanabaena sp. BC1403, assembly GCF_002914585.1. Lineage (NCBI taxonomy): Bacteria > Bacillati > Cyanobacteriota > Cyanophyceae > Pseudanabaenales > Pseudanabaenaceae > Pseudanabaena > Pseudanabaena sp. BC1403. Next base: position 135,850 of record NZ_PDDM01000002.1, on the reverse strand, counting down.
TTATCCTCTTTACCTTGTTTACTAGTTTCTGGATCTTTATATTTGCCCTGAAGATCCGAAAGAATGGACTCAAGAGATTCCATTTGGTTTGTTTATATCTATAAATTTGCTTATATTTATTTTTTGAGAAACACTAATAGCCAATAGCTATTAGCCTAATCACTAATCGCGCTCAGTAACACTTCTGCAAGTGTCATATCTTCCATATCACTAAGTGTAATCGTATCCACAATGTCAAAATTCGCTCCGATGCTCTGCAACTTATCATCTAAAGCCTTGAGGAAATCAGTGGCACTTGCATCAGAACCAACTTGAATAAAAGAGATTGCTAGTTCTTCATCTGAATTAAGACGGCGTGTTGCGTCGATGATGACTTCAAACACAGAACGGCGATCATCGGGTTCTCCATCGGTAATCACTAGAATGGTTTCCCCAGCCTTAGCTTGACCAGCCTTTTTGCGTTGAAAGTATTGATTAATCGCGTCTTGCAAAACTGCGGTCAAATTCGTGCCACCCATCGGATCATTTTCTTGGAAGATTTGCTCAACCTTCACTGCCGATACATTGTCGTAGCGCTTAAATTTTCCTGAGAACAAATACACCGTAATCCCGTCTGGGTCTAACTGATCGCATTTACGCGCAAGGGCAAGCGTCGATTCCTTGACAATTTCCCACCGACTTTTGTTAGTGCCTCTGTCAGTGTTTGACATGCTTCCACTTTTATCGATGATTAGGGTATAGTCGCGCTTGTCTAGCATATACAACTCCTTAGCAAGAATGTGAACTAACTTAAATTATATCTGATGTGACATGGAAGCAAACGCCTTGCACTCAAGTGCAGGCTAAGAGCTAAAACCCGTTAAAACGGGTTGCACTTTTTCAGTCGGTTTCAACCGACTTTAGCTTTTAGCCAAGAACTTGAGTTCTTGGCGGCTTTAGCTTTTAGCACCTTAAATTTTGGTTTGATATGATAGAGATCGCTAATTTTGCTCCCTTTCCCAATACCTTCTAAGCTCATGGCATTGTTTGACATTCGTACCCCTTGGCCGCCCACCGCCGATCAACCCAAAGCGATCGCCCAATTATTTGACGGATTACAAAAAGGATTGCGTTATCAGACACTTTTGGGTGCGACGGGGACAGGCAAAACCATGACCGTAGCCAATGCGATCGCACAATATCAAAAGCCAACCTTGGTACTTGCCCATAACAAAACCTTAGCGGCGCAGCTTTGTAACGAATTGCGCGAATTCTTTCCTAATAATGCTGTCGAATACTTCATCAGTTATTACGATTACTACCAACCTGAAGCCTATATCCCAGTAACGGATACCTACATCGAGAAAACCGCTTCGATTAACGATGAGATCGATATGCTGCGGCATTCAGCAACGCGATCGCTCTTTGAGCGCAAGGACGTAATTGTGGTTGCCTCGGTAAGCTGCATCTATGGTTTGGGTATTCCTGAAGAATATCTCAAAGCCTCAATACCCTTGGGTGTGGGTATTGAATATGACCAGCGAGAATTACTGCGATCGCTAACCAATGTGCAATACGAGCGCAATGATATCGAAATGGGGCGCGGCAAATTTCGCGTCAAGGGTGACATTTTAGAAATTGGGCCAGCTTATGAAGATCGCACAATTCGGATCGAGTTTTTTGGCGATCAAATCGAAGCAATTCGTTATGTTGATCCAGTTACTGGCGAGATTTTGCAAAGTTTAGAAGCTTTGAACATTTATCCTGCGCGTCACTTTGTTACTCCTACTGATCGCTTAGAGATTGCCTGCGCAGAAATCAGAGAAGAGATGGAAGCAAGACTTGAAGAATTAACTAATGCAGGAAAATTACTCGAAGCTCAACGTTTAGAACAACGCACAAAATACGATTTGGAACTATTGCAGGAAGTCGGCTTTTGTAATGGAGTCGAGAACTATTCGCGCCATTTAGCAGGTCGTCAAGCTGGTGAATCGCCAGCGTGTTTAGTAGATTACTTCCCAAAAGATGATTGGTTGCTAATTGTGGATGAGTCTCATGTCTCTATCCCTCAAATTCGCGGAATGTATAATGGCGATCGCGCTAGAAAGATGACCTTAATCGATCACGGCTTTCGCTTACCTAGCGCTGCTGATAACCGTCCACTCAAGGCTGATGAGTTTTGGGGGATGGTCAAGCAATGCATTTTTGTTTCTGCGACTCCAGGGGATTGGGAAATGGAAGTTTCAGAACAAGTTGTCGAACAAATTATTAGACCAACTGGCGTTATCGATCCCGAAATATTTGTGCGTCCGACTGAAGGGCAAGTTGACGACCTCTATCATGAGATTCAAGAACGGATTAAGCGTAAGGAACGAGTCCTAATCACAACTCTGACAAAGAAGATGGCTGAGGATTTGACTACATATTTTCAAGAGCGAAATCTTTTAGTCCGCTATCTACATTCAGACATTAAATCAATTGAACGGATTGAGATTCTGCAAGATCTTCGTAGAGGTACATTTGATGTGTTGATTGGTGTAAACTTACTGCGTGAAGGTTTAGATTTGCCAGAAGTTTCGCTAGTAGCAATTTTGGATGCAGACAAAGAGGGCTTCTTAAGAGCAGAGCGATCGCTAATTCAGACCATCGGTCGGGCGGCGCGAAACATTGGCGGACAGGTAATTATGTATGCCGATCGCATGACGAACAGCATGGAAAAAGCCATTTCCGAAACTGAGCGCCGCCGCCGTATTCAAACCAAGTATAACCAAGATAATCAGATTACCCCAACCTCAATTGTCAAATCCATTGAAGGCAATTCGATCTTAGACTTTCTCTCGGTATCACGCCGTCTTAATGAACGCCAGCTTGAATATGTCGTAAACAATGCCAAAGAGATTCCCCTTGATGATATTCCCTCTTTAATTGGAGAACTGGAAGCCCAAATGAAAGACGCGGCGAAGAAACAAGAATTCGAGCAAGCTGCTGCTTTTCGCGACAAAATTAAGTTACTGCGCGATCGCTTACTTGGTAAAGCGTAAATTTTGGAAAATAAGATTTTTGTCAAAATTAGATTAGATGAATAACCTAACCTAAAACCAAAATACTTTCTGATTCACTATCAACAAACTCAGTGATAATCTCGAAATTTTCCCTCAAAATATCAACGATTTTAGAAGTTGGGCTATTACCAATGCGAAGATAGACAAACTTAGGGGGATGCCCATAAAGCAAACTCCGTTGATGAAAGTCTGAATCTTTGGAAACAATCACAAAATTATTTTCCTTAGCATGTTTCCAGATCAAAGCATCATCAGTATGTACCAGTCCTAAAGTCTTAACGTGTTCAGATTCAGGATATAAATCGCCAATGCTATAAACTATCCGATCTGACAAATTCTCATCTAGAAGCAGTTTCATAACGCAGCGACAAACAATCTTTTTTCTCGTTCAGCCGCAAAACTCAGGCAAGCTTTAATGTCCTGCAAAGTGAGCTCAGAAAAATCTTCCAGAACTTCTGCTTCTGTCATTCCCCCAGCTAGATACTCCAAAATATCGTAAACGGTAATCCGCATCCCTCTTATACAAGGCTTACCACTACGTTTTCCAGATTCAATCGTGATGATGTTGTGATAGTCCATATAGCAACATTTACCATAATCATTTGCTCATAGTCATTGTAGCAGTTAATTTTTAAATATTTGAGGCTATAGCCAAATCGCCATATCAGGAAGTTTAAGAAGCGATCGCTTAATCGGTAAAGCGTAAATCTAGAAAATTAAGATAGTATTTTAGAGAAGGAACTCAGGTGCATCAACAGGTAAAACACTGAACTAAACACAAATTTAATGCGTATTATATCCCGCAGCACTTTACGAGATTTTTGGGAATCCCATCGAGATATTGAAGAAGCTTTAAAAACTTGGTATTACGAAGCATCCCATGCTAATTGGCAAAGTCCAGCCGATATAAAAGCCGAGCATCGCAACGTCAGCATTATTGCTAACAATCGTGTAGTTTTTAACATCAAAGGCAACAACTATTGATTAATAGTAGCAATTCGTTATGATATTGGCATCGTGTTTATCAAGTTTATTGGCACTCACGCCGAATATGACAAAGTAGATGCGGCAACAATTTAATTAGTATTCTCTTAGAGGTAAATGTATGCAATTACGCCCTATTAGGACTGAAGCAGACTATCAACAAGTTCTACAAGAAATTGAATCTTTGTTTGATGCTGCTCCCGATACTGCTGAATGCGATCGCTTAGATATTCTCAGTACCTTAGCTGAAGCCTACGAAAGATTGCATTTTCCTATAGAAATTCCTGATCCTATTGAGGCGATTGAATACTATATGGATACTCGTGGTTTGTCACAACATGATTTGGATGCTTGTCTTGGTGGTCGAGCTAGATCGGTTGATGTATTATCTCGTAAGTTTTCTTTAACTCTAGAAATGATTAGAAGATTAAACCAAGAGCTAGGAATTCCCGCAGAGATCTTGATCCAGCCCTATCAATCATTACAAACTTCCGCATAATGGGAAATAATCAAAATGCATATTCAACAAGTTCAGATTAAAAACTTTCGATGTTTTGAGGATCTAACGGTCAACTTAAATCCAGATGTAAATATATTCGTTGGCAATAATGGCTCTGGTAAAAGTGCTGTATTAGATGCGATCTCAGCAGCTATAAGTCCATACTTATATGAATTCCAATTGAGGCTTGATGTAAATATTAAAGATAAGCATATAAAAGAGCTTAATTTATTTCAAAAAGATGTAAGAAATGGAGAAAAAATTGACAAAGTTGTAAATATTATTCAATTTTCAATTGCATTAACAAATATACCCGAATTTACAACTTCATATTTTAAAGAAACAACTGACATCAATAATTTGGGCTTACCACTTCATAACAGAATTTCTTCTGAACTTCATGATTATGTTTATCAGCATGGAGAGCATTTAAAGAATTATTGGGACTTTCCAGTTTGTGCTTATTATAGAAGCCATAGAAGCCTAATAGATGATCTTGATATACAACTTGATTTCAATCAAGATTTTTCTCCGTTTGATGCATTGAAAAATTCTTTTGATGCAGTTGCTAGTTTTCGTGATTTAGTTGGTTGGGTTTTTGTTCGTGAATTTCAAGAGTTAAGAGAGGGAAAAAAACAAAAAAATATTGAATTTGAGTTCCCTGATTTAAAGCAAATACGAAAAGCAATTTCTATTATTATTGCACCAAGTGCTCGTGTATATTTTTCTCAGGTAAATTCGTCAGCTACAATAATGGTTGAGTGGGAAACTGAAACAGGTGAAAAAATTGAATTGTCACTTGATCAATTAAGTTCAGGATATCGAAATATGCTAGCGCTTGTGATGGACTTTGCAAGACGTTTAGCACTAGCAAATCCACAGATGGAAAACCCACTCGAAGCCGAAGCAATATTAATGATTGATGAACTAGATTTACATTTACATCCAACTTGGCAACAAAAAATTATTCCCGACCTCCGCAAAGTATTTCCTAATACGCAAATCATTGCCACCACCCATAGCCCCGAAATCGTCACCACCGTAGAACGCCATCAGGTCAAGATTTTAGAAAACTATCAAATCAAAGAATGTCCCTCACCGACTAGAGGGATGAAAAGTTCGGATATTGTAAGTAGTGTTTTAGGGCTAGAAAATTTGCGCCCAGACACCGAAGAATCAAGGACACTAACGGCTCTTTTTGAGGCGATCGATAATGGTAATTTAGAAGAAGCTAAACGACTGCGAGATAAGCTACAAGACTGGAAATCATTTGATCCAGATATTACTAGAGCAGATATGCAAATCCGTCGATTGGAGCGTGAAGCGATCGCATGAAAAATGTGCTTAAATCTCCAGAACCATCGGATCTTCAAAAATACAAAAATAACAATATTTCTCAATCTAAGACATGGAAAAGTTTCAAACGAACTAGTGCTTATAATTCCGTTCGTGAAACACTTATAAGAGATCAAAAAGGGCTTTGTGCTTATTGTGAAATCGATCTTCATCCCAATGATCGTTGTGTCGAGCATTTTATTCCGAGAAACCAATCCACTCCAGAAAATAACTACGATCTAGATTGGCAAAATATGTTAGCCAATTGTAAAGGTGGGTTGGAAAATGTTGATATTTCTGAAGAAGAAAATGAACGTAGAATTTCACGACCACCTAACAGAGTTGCTTGTTGTAGTGCCGCTAAAGCTGATTTTAATCCCGATGGCAAATTATTAAACCCTCTTGAATTGCCAACACTAAGATTATTTCGTTTTAGCAGTTTAGATGGTGAAATTAGACCTGACGAAAATGTTTGCCAAAAAGTTGGTATTCCTATTGAATATGTTCAATTCACTATTCAAAAACTGGGACTCAATGTTCTACGTTTGAAAAATGAAAGAGTAGCTATAATTGCTGAAATCACCCAAGAGCTTGATGACCGAGATGATGGAACTATTAATCCGATTTTACTAAAAAAGCAAATTGCCTCAGAACGTTTCGGTGATGGTAAACATGATTGGCCAGCATTCTTCACGACTATTCGTTGGGTTTTAGGAAAAGGAGCTGAAGATCATCTGGTTGATATTTCCTACTTAGGTTAGACTCAGCCTTATCGATTAACTTCACCTAATCCATTCATCCAAAATTCTATGAAAGTTGATGTATATAAGCTTCCTCAAAACAGCCCAGATGATCTAGAAGCGCTGAAAGCGGCGATCGCATCTGGAGAAATTAATCCGCAACTTATTGTGGCAATTTTAGGTAAGACAGAAGGAAATGGCTGCGTCAATGACTTCACACGAGGCTTTGCGGTACAAACCTTAAAAAACTATCTCACTAATTTTGTCGGAAAAGAACGATCTGAGTCTATTGTCTATGTCATGTCTGGTGGGACTGAAGGAGCTATAAGTCCACATTTGACAATTTTCACTAGTCAGCCTTCTCAACCACATATCCCAACCCGCATGGCTTTGACGTTGGGCATGATTCATACCCGTGATTTTACTTCTGCGGAAATCGGCTCGCTAACAATGGTCAAGGAAGTAGCTCTGGCTGTTAATCAGGCGATCGCATCCGCAGGAATAGCCAAAGCTGACGTACATTTTGTCCAGATTAAATGCCCACTTGTCACCAGTCGCGATCGCCTGCTAGATAATCCTCAATCGACAAACAAATCCATAAGTAGCTATGAGTCAATGGGTTACTCACGAGGAGCCTCAGCGCTAGGAGTCGCAGTAGCATTAGGTGAAGTTCAATTGGAAGATCTCAGCGCAAATGATATTTGCCAAAATTATGCTTTGTATTCCACTATAGCTTCCACTTCAGCAGGAGTAGAGCTACGCAACTGTGAGATTTTAGTATTGGGGAATGCTCCGACATCAACCAGTAATTTTGTAATTGGTCATAGTGTGATGCAACATGCCCTAGATGCTCATGCCGTAACTAAAGCGATCGCCTCAACAGGTCAACCCAGCGATCGCATTGTAAATATATTTGCCAAAGCGGAAGCCGATCCCTCTGGAGAGCTTTTGGGAAGAAGACATACGATGATGGATGATTCAGATATTAACCATACAAGGATGGCTAGGGCTGTGGTCGGTGCAGTAGTCGCATCGATTGTCCAAGATCCAATGGTCTATGTGTCAGGAGGTAGTGAGCATCAGGGGCCATCAGGTGGTGGGCCTGTTGCTGCGATCGCCCATATTGACTGATATCAATTTTCAAAATGGTAATGCTCTCAGGAACATTTGGCAAAACAGCGATCGCTTCCACAAACCAGAAGATGAGTGGCGGCGCGAAGCGCCGCCACTCATCTTCTGGTTTTGGTTTGTACTAGCTAACTCTTGTTTTGCTATAAAACCCAAATTAATAAAGGTGGAGCGAATCTCCGCCTTTATTAATTTGGGTTTTGATTTGTCCTAAGACACTTGGCGACAGCTATAAAAAATAAAATGGCATAGCCATTTTGTTCTTTTGGATATTTGAGTATTGTCCACATACTGCTTATCCTTTTATGCAAATAATCTGCTTTAAAGTAGCGACAACTTCCACTAGATCAGATTGCTGTTGCATCACTTGCTCAATCGGTTTATAAGCAGCAGGAATCTCGTCAATAATTCCTGTATCCTTGCGACACTCTATCCCTTGAGTCTGCTGAATCAAGTCATCTAACGTGAACTGATCCTTCGCCTTACTCCTCGATAACAATCGCCCAGCCCCATGAGAACAAGAACAATAACTTTCAGTATTTCCTTTGCCTTTGACAATGAAAGACTTCGCTCCCATTGAGCCAGGGATAATGCCATAGTCCTCTGTTCTTGCCCTTACAGCACCTTTGCGAGTGACATATACATCCTCACCAAAATGAACTTCCTTTTCTGCATAATTATGATGACAATTTACCGTTAGTAATGGCTTTACGGGCTTACCTCCGCTAGCATATTTCTCGATAATCTTCTTAAATCTTGCCATCATCACATCGCGATTAACACGTGCGTATTCCTGCGCCCATTGCAAATCGCGCCAGTAGGCAGCAAATTCAGAAGTACCAGCAACAAAATAGGCAAGATCTTTATCGGGTAGAGAAGTTCCAGCTAATCTAGCTAGTTCCTTCGCGGTTTCTATATGTCTTTGAGCAAGCATATTGCCAATATTGCGAGAACCAGAATGCAGCATCAGCCACACTTGATTATCTGTATCTATGCAGACCTCTATGAAGTGATTACCACCGCCGAGAGAGCCCATTTGCTTCATGGCTTTACCTTCAAGGTGCTGAACCCCATCATGTAAATCACCAAATTCTCGCCACCCTTGCCAATTGAATACAGGCTTTTCGACTTCTTTGTTGTCATTAAAGCCCACGGGAATTGCGGCTTCAATTTCAAGACGAATTTGCTTGAGCTTACCTTCTAGCTGTTCATGCCGAAATGGAGTTTTGATAGCCGCCATGCCACAACCAATGTCCACACCCACTGCCGCAGGTACGATCGCTTCTTTAGTCGCAACCACAGAACCGACGAGAGCACCTTTACCGAGATGGACATCAGGCATTAGAGCCACATGTTTAAACACAAAAGGCAAAGATGCAACATTTTTAGCCATTTTGGTTTCTTCATGACCAAGGTCATGATCTGCCCAAGACAAGACAGGCTTAGGCGTTGAGATATTTAACTGTTGATAAGGCATAATCTTAATTTCATAATGTAGTATGCATACTACATTATGAAATTAAGATTATGCAATAGTTTATAAAAAACGAACCAGATCTTTTTGTAAGTGTTGCAAAGCAACACTTACAAAAAGATCTGGTTCCTACAATCTTGGATCGACAGGTTCGCTCTCTAGGGCTAGAACACCGAACACACATTCATGAACTTGGCGCAGGGGCGAGTTCGACACAAAGCGCTCTAATCCTTCAATACCGATCGCAAATTCTCGTAGAGCTAGCGATCGCTTAACCGACAATCCTCTTTGGCGAAGACGTTCTAAGTTTTGCGGTAGAGAATATTCAGCTCCATAGATGATGCGAAGATATTCTTGTCCACGACATTTCACCGCAGGCTGAATCAATCCTTTCTTGGTTTCATTGATGAATTCCAAAGGTTTGACCACCATACCTTCTCCACCTTTGGCTGTTAATTCTTGCCACCATTGAATACCTTCTGACTGGCTTGCGGCATCGTTGAGATCGATCAGCCGATATTCAGTGGCAAGGAGCAGATTACGATCGCAATTACAAATCTGAGCAATTTGCTGCATATGCCATTGATGATTCTTGTCGATGTGAACTTTACCTTCCGTTGCCAAAATATGAAATGGAGCTAGTTTCAGATCCTCAATAGAATCAACATTCCAGCAATAACGGCGATAGGCAGCGACATATTGACCTGCTAATTGATGGCGCTGTTGGTATTGATCGAGCAGAGAATTTACGTCAATGCCGCGTTCTGTGGCTTGTTGCAAACTTGCGATCGCCTGACTCAGAGATTGATTAGCCGCCGTACCGACCGCAGCATATTGTTGTCTTAGTAACGCTTGAGCCTTTACCGACCAAGGCATAAGCTCGCAATCAAGACATACCCAATCGGTTTGAAATTGCTCCCAAAATCCGCTTTGAGTTAGGGCGGACTGTACTCGCGCTAGAAGTTCCATTTCTAAGGTGGGATTTTCAAAGAAGCGGCGACCTGTGCGGGTGTAGCAGATGCCAATCCCTTCATCAGTAATCCCAAAGCGACGACTAGCGGCGGCTTCATCCTTGCAAATGATCGCCACTGCCCGCGAACCCATGTGCTTTTCTTCGCAAACAACTTGATCAACGCCAGCTTGTTTGTAATAGGCAAAGGCTTCGGTAGGATATTCGAGAAATCCTGACTCAGTAGAAGTTGCTACAGGCGACATGGTGGGTGGTAAATAGATCAGCCATTTGGGATTAGCGGCAAATCGACTCATCACTTCTAGAGCCGCGATCGCATTTTCTTCTTTGATCGTGATATTGCGCTGAAGCCTCGTAGAAACTAGTCTTTTCCCTAGAACATCGGCAATATTGAGAACATCATCATGTTGTTGTTGGGCAGTGAGTGGTGAATCCGCTATCACTTCAGGAATCAAGGGCTTTACAGGTTCGCAATAGACTCGACTAGCTTGGACGCTTACCAGTTCTCTTTCGGGATAGCGCAAAGCACTCAGCTTGCCTCCAAACACACAGCCAGTATCAATATCAATGGTGTTATTCAGCCATTCTGCTTCTGGGACAGGTGTATGCCCATAGACCACCATCGCCTGTCCGCGATATTCGGCAGCCCAGTTATAGCGTACAGGTAAGCCAAATTCATCGATCTCACCTGTAGTTTCGCCAAAGAGAGCGAAGTCGCGCACTCGCCCTGAGCCTCGTCCTTGGAGTTCAGCTTTCATGCCAGCATGGGCGACAACTAATTTTCCATTATCCAAGACGTAATGACTGATGAGAGTATCAATAAATTGCCGCAGTTCTCTTTTCGCTTCATCGCGAATCTCGTCAGGTAAGGCTGCAATTTCGGCTAAGGTTTGTTCTAAGCCATGATTTATTTTGACGTTTTTACCGTTTAGCTTTCGCATCAGTTTGATATCGTGATTTCCGGGGACGCAGAGTCCTGTTTCAGCAACCACCATATTTCTGACCAGTTTGACCGTATCCAAAATGCGATGGCCGCGATCGACTAAATCGCCTAAAAAGACTGCTTTACGACCTTCAGGGTGGCTATAGGTTGGGAAGTCCCAGAAACTGGAATTAACTATGGAATTAGCTGGTGTTTCCAGTATTTGATATCCTAGCGATCGCAATAGTTCTTCTAATTCATTGCAGCAGCCATGCACATCACCGATGATGTCAAAGGGGCCATGTTCCTGTTTGCGATTATTCCAAAGTGGTTGCCGCTCAATTGACACATTCTCAATTTCTTCTAATGAGGAGAGAACAAATACATGACGGAATCCTTCTCTTTCTAGGCTTCGCAGCGATTTGCGTAAATTCTGGACATGGCGGCGCACTACATGTTCACCAAATTGGCGATCGGGTCGCTGTTGGTTGCGATCGTGACATACTTTCTCTGGCAAGTTCAGGACGATCGCGACGGGAATGCAGTGATATTGCCGCGCTAAATCGATGTATTGTTTGCGGTCTTGTGGCTGTACGTTAGTGGCATCAATGACGGTGAGTTTTCCTGCGGCTAATCGTTTTGCAGCAATGTAATGCAGTACGTCAAAAGCGTCTTTACTGGCAGCCTGATTGTTTTCATCGTCAGAAACTAAGCCTCGGCAAAAATCAGAGGATATAACTTCGGTGGAGAGAAAATGAGTTTTTGCAAAGGTAGATTTGCCAGAGCCAGAGGCTCCGATGATTGTGACGAGAGATAATTCGGGGATTTTAATTTTCATTATGTTTCAAGCGATCGTTTCCAAGCGATCGCAAATTGAATGGCTTTATCTAACTTATCTTGCTCAGTCAATTTCATTGGTAAACAGCTTATTAATGACGGAGTTGTATTTATCTGGTCTAAAAAAGGAGAAACATCAATCACTTTCTTTGCAAGCAAGACTAATTGTTGAGTCAAATGCTTTCTTGATGAAAAGCTCCATTCTAGAATCATTCTGTCATAAAGCATATTATATCCTCCCCAAAAAATTATTTTCTCTCGATAAAAATCAAGAAATTTAGAATTTTCAGATAGAGCGATAACTACCTCTTCCCACTTAAATTTAATTGCTGGATAAAGAATAGAAAAATGCTCATAGTCTTCAAAATTAGATTCCTTTAAGACAATTTCTATTGCTAAACTCTGGATTTGTTCAATTTGTTTTTTAGAGAGGATTTCAATAACTAGTTTCTTGTCAAGTCTATGAAACAATTTCCATAAAGAGGATAAATCGGATTTGGCAAAACAATCTATAACCAAACTACGACAGTCATTTATAGCTTTTAAATGTCCCAAATTTGCAAGAAATGCCAACTCATTTAGTGAGTCAGGATAGTTTAACAGGTCTATTAGAACAGGATGACATGAATTTGTCGCAGCAATAAGATCGTACCAACTTTCTGTATCTCCATGTTCTTTGCACAACTCCTCTATTCTATCTAAAGCAATTGTTCTAACTGGGTTATAAGAGACAAAAAGCTCTAGTGTAGGATTAGTTTTGCACCATTTTTCTATTCTATCCAAGGCAATTGTTTTGAATTGTTCAGGATAGTGATAGACAAGAATTTCTAGCGCATGATTGATATTGTATTTTCGATCTTGTTTTGCAAAAAGCTCTCTAGCAGTTTCTATCCACCAAGATTCGTCAACCCAAGCATCACCACCTTTGCGATACATCAGAGGCTCATTCCATCTCAAATAGGTTTCTCCACTACGCATTGCCGTCTTGAATCTCTCGATTACTTGATCAGCCCATGCTGTGGTTTCGCTTTTAAGGCTATCAGTTATTTCAATCATAATTATGAATGCTGTTTAATTTTTATTGTTCATGTCCCCACGAATCTACCTGAACAATTCTTGTCCTGTAGAGGCTTTGCCCCGTGCCAGCACCAGACTTCTGCCATAGCAGGAATTCCTTCCACGTAACACCAGTAAATAAGTTAGACAGATGGCAATAGCAGGCTTTGTTCAATTGATTGTCTGACAGGTTGACGGACATAGCAATCACTTTCAAGACATTCCACTAAAAGACGATTCGCATTACAATATTGACGTAAAAGGTCAAGTTGATAGGGCGTGAGATTCCAAATCTGACCAATATTCCGATATTTGATCGTCTGTTGACGCAGGTTATTAGCCCAAAGCTCCCATTTGCTCTCGCTATCCACATCTTCAGGACAAGTCTCAATTAGTTGAGTTAAAGCATCCGCCAAGAGCTGATCAGAAGTTTCTTGGGCATATTCCAGAGCAAGACTAAGATCTAGGTCTAAATCAAGTCCCAGATCTTCACCATCCTTAGTTTCTAGCGCCCTAGCCAGATCAAAAGCAAGATCAATATTGAGATTGCGATTTTGACAAAGATCAAGATCGAGCACGAGACTACGAGCTAATACATTAGCCAAATTGAGAAAATCGCTTTGGGCGATCGCACGTCCGAGAGTTAGATAGAAAGCACGAACCGATTGAATGTGATCGGGAACTTGAGCAGCATCTGCCTTTTTGTTAACCCATTGCAACAAACCTTGTAATTGCCGATCGCTAGCTAACAGGCGATCGCATTGCTCCTTCATTAATATTAATAACTCGTCAGCCGAGCGCATCATACCAACGGCAAGGCGTAAAATATCATGCCAACGGTGATCGGTGATTTTACCCGCTAGCAATGTCAACGTATCTTGGTTTCCATTATAAACAAGCTCACGCGCTGCTAAATATTCATGAAAAGTTAAATGCGAAAAAGAATAAATTCCTTTAGCTCGTTCTACAAACAACCCATGCTGTGATTCGATCGCCTTTATAATTGATGCACTATCAAGTTGCAAAGCCTCCTCATCTGTATGAGCTTTTGGTAAATTACGAATATATTCAGTAATATAGCTTTCCAGATCGACTTGTCGAAAAAAGTAATCGCCTTGATAAAATGTTGTACAGGCAACTTGAGCCAATAAATCTTCTTTACGTTGCATCGATAGATTTTTATAAATTTGATGCCGTTCAATATTGCGTTTGGCATCCCACTTCCTAAGCAGCACATCCAGCCCTTCCCGATAGAGTTCTGAACGGTTTGTTGGGAAATCCCCAAATTCATCGAACACTAAACACAATAGAGTCAGCAGCAAAGGATTAGTAGCCAATTCTTGAATAGGGCGATTGTCTTCTACTTTTCGCAAAAATAGCTCAATATGTCGGGAATTACCAAGAAACCAACGCTGGGCAAATTGCGAAATCTGCAATGATTGGAAGTTCGCGACTTCGACTTCTGTAAACTTCTCAAATACATATTCCTGCGATCCCAAGCGACTGGTAATCACAAAACGATTAGTATAGAACTGCTCTGAGAAACTCCGTAAATCTTCGAGCACACGATGCAAATCATTTTCGCGAACTTCATCAAGTCCATCTAAAAATAGAATTGCTCGACCTTGTTGTAAAAGCTGTTTAACATTTGCCTCATCGCCAATGTTATAAGCGTAAAAGTCTTGAGAAATATAATCTAATAACCGTGGCTGAGATTCAGTACCAGCATACTGACGAAGCGTTACAAAAATTGGGACTAAATCACTAAAAATATCGCCTTGCGAACATTTCAAGGCAGTATATTTTAACAGCGTCGTTTTACCTGCCCCTGGCTTACCTAGCAGCATCAGTTTGCTATAACGATTTAGAGCCTCCATGCTGGAAATACGATCTTCATTGATCAGCCCCATCTCAATGCGATCGCGCCCATGATAAGTAGCTAGTAAATCGGCAATTCCCAAACGACGACGGCTGGTAATTTTTTCTAGAACATCTGTACCTGTATAAATATTTTCGAGATCTATTGGATGCGACATGTCCAACACTCGCATGGTGGCACAGCGCTCTTGAATGATCTGACGACTACGATAGCGGAGTTGCTGCACCAGTTCTTCAATATCGATATTCAAGGCAACATTCTGACTAGATGCAGATTGGTTGACAAGAAGTAAGTTTTGCTCATTTTGCAAATTGGTTTGTGAACTGGTTTCTGCATCTAAAAAATTTTGCAAAATATGTAAGAGGCGATTATTTTTGCCTGGGCCCTTGCCACTAATGTCAAATTTTCGATAAATTTCTCCCATCCGCTTGCGATAGGCTTCTTCAGAAATGCCTAAAAAACTAGCAACTTCACGATCTTCACGATTTTCCCCAAATCGTAATAGGAAAACACTTTCCTGATCGGCAGAAAGCTGATGGGTTTGCGCCATTCGCGTCAGAAATTTTTGGGGAAACATAGGTTGTAGATGCTTTAGGAAGCCTATAGATTTAAATTATCACTGATGTTATGGGAAAAGAAAAATACACCCAATCCCTCAACCCTATCTCATCCTCAGGGAGAAGGGAAGCCTGAATTTTTCTTTTCCCCCTCTACTTGCCAAGGAGAGAGTTTAGAGGTGAGGTGTTTTTAACATTCCATGTAATACCAATTCACAGAAGTGTTGTCACATTTTTGTGAATTAAAAACCAAACCCTGTAAGGGTTCTTAAAACACAAAATGGCTGCGCCAATTTGTATTTTGGTATAACAGGAAGCATAAGGAAAACGGCGCTTTACACTACTTTCCTTATGATAAATGCCGATCGCACCATGAATCAATATCCGCTAGTAAGCGATCGCCTATTTCCCAAGGCAATAAATGGGCGGTATTTGGGTAAGAGATATATTCACAATTAGGCAATAATTTTGCAGTTTCTAAGGTTGATGCTGCTGTGATATGGCGATCTTGCTCTGCGGCGATCGCAAGGCAAGGGACTTGGATTTTATCTAAATCACCAGTGCGATCGTATCCCTGCCTAAGAGCTTGCATTAAAGCTCTTTGAGCATAGCGCGAAGTTTGTAAATAAGCTCTTGCACCAGTATGAGAAATCTGATCATAGGCTTCTTGAGTATGCTGCTGGATTAAATATCTAATCAGCGATCGCTTGCCTAACCACTCAATATGCCAACGCTGCTTTGGCGCAATCCAATGCAAAGCAACGGCAATCACTAAATTTGCATATTCCCACCAAGCAATTTTTGGTAAACCGCTGCGCGGCTTGGCGGCTGTCGCTATTAAAATCAAGCCTGCAATTTTCGGAGTTACGTTGTTGTGAGTTAAATTTTGCTGTTCAGCAGCTCGCAACGCCAACTCCATCGCCAAAATACCACCTAGAGACCATCCTAAAATCAGATATTCCGTTTCTGGATAATCGTTTAATAAATTTTGCTGATCAGACTGCCGATCGCTTTCTAAAAGATCCCAGAGATCTTGTATGTGATCTAACATTGTAAAGTTCACAGTTGCCTTACAATTTCCATAACCGCGCAAGTCAGGCGAGATCGCTTTAATACCTTTATCATGAAAGTATTTAGCGAATATCTGCATTGCTTCACTATTTCCGGGGTGTCCGTGCAAGCATAAAACTTTTAATCTGCGATCGCTAATCATCAGAAATACATTAGAAATAAATCAAGTCTTACTTACCTTAACTTGACAATGACGCAGACTTTACAAGATGACGACGCTTCCAATCTCCCAAAAGAAACAAGCGTTAGTCAAACAATCACTAAATCCATCAATATCATTCCAGTTGATGAAATTATCCCTGACTTGACTTATGCCAGTCTCATGGCGATGTTGAAATTACTCAAGAATCATACGGGGACTGTAAATATTGAAACATCTTATTTAAGTTGGAAAATCTTTATTCATCGTGGGAGTATCGCTTTTATCGAGGATGAAAGTGAGTTTTTGCTAACGCTAAAACGCAAATTAAAAATTAAAAAAGTTCATTTCCCAGAGGATATTCTGCTTAGTGCCAACAGCAAACCCATCAATATTATTGAGACTTGTGACCTGTTAGGTAAACTTTATGCCCATGATCATGAAAACTGCCTAATGATTTTCAAGGAAATATTATTAGAAAACCTTTTAGCAATTTCTTTAGAAAAAAAGTTTTCCCTATTATGGAACCCTCTGGCATTAAATCATCCAATCATTCTACCGATCTGGCAAATCAATGACCTTGAAAATGCGATCGCCAAAGTAACTAAGCAATGGCAGAATTTTACCAATGTGCGTCATCCCTATCAAATAGTGCAACTCCTAGATCCCGAATGTGAAATTGCGCAGGTTCCACTATTTACTAAAGTTACAAATGGCAAATATCGGATTTGTGAAATTGCCGATTGCTTTCAACAACATATTACCCGCACTGCCCACAAGCTTGATGAACTCGCAGAAAAGCAAACAGTTGCTATCTTGCCATTAACATTACGCTCATCGAAAGTTAATGAAGATCCAGCTCTTGATCAGGCATGGGAACCGCAATCTCAGCCTAAAGTGATGATTGTTGATGACTCTCCCTTACTGCTTAAGCAATTTGGCAATTTATTAAAAAACTGGGGATATCAACTAAGCCTAGTCAATGACTCCGCTAACGCCACTAGACAAATGTTGTTAGAAAAACCCGATATTGTATTTATAGATATCAATATGCCTAACTTAAACGGGTTTGATCTAATTAAACAAATTCGCCGTCAGCCATCACTGGCAAGCATTCCCTTAGTTTTGGTCACATCCGAGAATACTATTACCAACAATTTTCGAGCAAAATGGGCAAATTGTCGTTTTTTAAGCAAGCCTCTCAAATCCGATGATATCCATGAATTTCGGGAACAAGTTCGGACAATTTTGCAAGATTCTGTCTCCAGAACTCAACTGTAGCGATCGCCACTTTTGCAAATCAACCTATAAAAATCGATTTTGGAGTATAGATAATGATAGTCGGCGCGAAGCGCCGACTATCATTATCATATAAATCCTTTCCTTTTTAGGACTAACGGTTTCAGTGCCGCAGGTACTAAAAACTCCAAAATCGGTTTCATAATTTGAATTTCTGCTTGAGATCTCTATAACTTAAGTAGAATTGCTGAGATGTGATACGGCAATAATCTGAATACAATTTGGAATAATGTATCTGAGGCAACCAATCAAACTCATCTCTAGTTGCTACGATCTATAATGACGTGATCCGTTTTTTTGTAATACTTATAGTATTTTGCCCATTCAAGTGCCTCCCAGTCAAAAAACATGATTGCTATGACAGGTTCCTTGCCTAACTCAGACCTTGTGTCTAACAACTTGACGGACGGACAAGTAGTGAGGAATGCCACATTACATATCCTGTTAGCTGCTATGCGCGTCATGAGTCGCTCTACTGGAGTAATCCGAGTAGAGACTAAATATCATCGATGGAAATTATTACTTACGGGTGGGGGATTAGTATTAGCTGAAGAAGAAGGGCAAGTCATACCCACATTAGTTCGCAAATACAATAGCAGGGGCATCAATTTTTCGCGTATTCCTGAATGGGAGCAACGCCAAAATAATCGGCCTTACTGTTATCCTTTTGTGAGCAATGTTTATAAAAAACACCCCGATATTACAAAGGATGTTTTAAAAGAAGTAATCTTAGAAAATTTGTTGTCTTTGCATTTAGAGGATGGATTTTCTTTTCTATGGAAGCCCGCCGACGATCTACAAATTAATCTACCAATTTGGCAGTTATCAGTAATCGAAAATAGCATCGCCAATGAAGTGAGGCAATGGCAAAAATTTGATTGTGTAAAACATCCTTACCAATTAGTGCAACTTGTTGATGCAGCGAATTTACTGGCAAGAGTTGGCAATGATAATTTCCCACTTTTTGCCAAGGTGACCACTGGGCAAGATCGGATCTGTGCGATCGCCGATACGTTCAAACAGCCAATGTATCGTACAGCCCTGTTGCTAGATAAATTAGCTCAAAAGAACATTGTATCAATTGTGCCATTACAAGAGCGGAAGTCAGACAGTGATATTGGCGCTCGGCAAAATATAACTGCACCAAAAAGCGTCAAAGATGAGCCTAGAGTTTTTATCGTTGACGACTCACCTGTTTTGCTACAACAAATGCAAAGACTGTTAATTAGTTGGGGGTATCAAGTTGATTTTACTGATGATGCTGAAGCAGCTACAGACAGAATTTTGGATTACAAACCGACTATTGTTTTCATTGATATCAATATGCCAAGTTTAAATGGTTTTGATTTGATCAAACAAATTCGTCGTCAACGAGAATTAGCTTTGTTATCTTTAGTATTAGTTACTGCTGAAAACAGTATGACTAATAACTTTAGAGCAAGATGGGCAAATTGTCGGTTTCTAGCCAAACCAAGATCTTCATCAGACACACCAAAGTTTCGTGACGAATTACGTAACTTGTTAAGGGAGCTTGCACCTTTATCAACAGACACACTAGTCTAGAATCCAGCTATATTAGCGCTGTAAGGCTAATCCTGTAAGCAATAAATCAATCAAGTATATTTTAGTTTACATTCATTAATCTGTATAGTTCTTGACAAAAACTTTTGAATATCTTCAAGATATTAGAAATAGTAAAGAAAGAATAGATAAAGCTAATTGTCTAGGTTTACAGTAACTATCAATTAATCGTAAGTAGCTGTATTTAATTAACTGCATTCAATTTAAGGTAAGAATTATGAGCGAGAATTTTTTAATAATTGATGATTCGGCAATCCAGAGGCATTTGTTAAGTTCTTTCTTAAAGGATTTTGGACATACAGTAGATTTCTGCGAATCGACTATAGGCGCTTTGGATAAAATCATCAACAATTCCTACACAGCAATTTTCTTGGATATTGTGTTGCCAGAACAAGATGGGTACAAGTTTTTGAGAGAACTGCGATCGCAACACCAAATTGCCGATCAGTACGTGATACTATGCTCCACCAAAAGCTCAAGGCTGGAAATTGACTATGGGCTAAAACGCGCTAAAGCGAATGACTATTTGCCAAAACCCGTTAGTCGCGAGTCTTTAACTGAAGTTTTAAATAAGTTACCACAACGAGTGAAATGAGTATTTCTGAGATTAGCAAAGCTAATGCAGTAGAGAAATTGTTAAATCAGCTAGTTGCACCAAGTAACCGATATATTGTGGCAAAGGTTGGCGATCGCTCAGTTACTTTTCCAGATGTACTAGTATCAGAAATTATTATTATTGATCGCAATGCAATCGTATCTTTACCCTTTTATGAAACAGCAATTATTGGTGTAACGCATCATCAGGCAAATGTAATGCCATTGTTGTTATTACGATTGCTAATGGGCGAACAACGCACTTTAATCACGGAATCTTTGACGGCGGTGAGGCTAAGCAAAATTGCTGACGATTTGGGGGGCAAAAATTTGGGTGGGGTTGGTGTAATCGTAGATCGGGTGATTGGCAGCCTAACTATTGATGAGTATCAAGAAATAAATATTTATTCTTCAGAGCTAGCTCAGCCAACGCTTCCATCGATTTCTTCATCTAACTCTCCAAAAAAAACAAATCAAATAGTAGCGAATATTAAGGAGAACGAGTATACTCCCATTGAAATTATCTTATCTAGTATTCCTACCCACATTTGGCAGCCGCAACGTTGGAATCTTTCAAGCTAATACTTGGAGCTAACAAGTTAAGGTCGATCAAAACACTAAGCTAAATTATCAGATCTTCAGATCCGTCTATAGATCTATTTAGAAGGCTTATTGAATGTGGCAGGTATGGTGTAGGATAGCTTTCACAAAAATATCCGAGTCCTTTCCCTATAGCGGATGCATATGGCAAGCACATCTAAGAAAAACCGAGCGACTTCTGTAAGCAAGAGCAATCAGGCATCTCCCAAAAGATCGCCCAAGTCGCAGAATGTCCCCAAGCCTAATAAACCTAGAGGCTCAATGGGGCTGGGATTGCTGCTGATTGCGATCGGCACATCGCTGATTGGCTTAGGTGGCTTAGGATATTGGTTTTATCAAGAATTACTAAGTAGCACTCGTAGAGAAGTTGATACATCGGCAGAAGTGAAGACTCGTCAAATCGAGGCTAAGCTCTCAGATGTACGTCAAGCGGTTGATGAGGTTGCAACTGGGGCAAAAATCTTATCTCAGATGCAGCCCAAAAACAAGGGTTCTGAGCCCTACCAAAGTTTGATTGTAGATGGATTACAGAGTAAAAAATCCATAGCGGGCATGGGAATCGCCTCAAACGGTAATTTACTATTTGCCCCAGCCAAACCAATTATCCCCTATGTTTGGAAAGAGCAGTCTGGCTTAAAGACTGAAACATCTGGGCGAAAGCTGGCTGCGCCCAATGATAAATTGTTGTCTGGAGATCGCCCTGACATTCAAAAAGCGCCATTTTATGAAGATACGCTCAAGGGAAATGCATCTTGGTCCCAGCCATATACTGCATTGGGCAAGACGATTATCACCTACAGTGCTCCCATCAGCGATGGTCAGAAAGTTGTGGGGATTGTCAATGCTGATGCGATCGCGAGTGAGATTTTGTCATTGATCGACACAGCTTCCTATCAAGAGCCTACTTATGAAAGCAAATTTGGTTTTTTGGTGGCTAGCAGTACTGGTCAAGTAATTACCTCCTCTTCCAAGTTTCAGACAACGCAAACCCAAAATCCTGCGATCACACAGACTATCGTTAGTCTTGCTCAACAAGCTAAAACCGAACCATCAGGAATTGTCCAAACTGGAGGCTATCTCTGGGCATACCGCAAAATCCAAGGTAGCAATTTGCTCTTTGTAGCACAGTTGTCTGAGACAGAAATCACCAATAAGCTAATGCTTCCATTCGGGGTTGCGGCTGTTAGCATCAGTGCAATTTTGGCGATCGCCATATTATTATTTGTCAACTCTCTCAAAAAGCGGCTTAAGCCACTTACCGAAGAATGCGATCGCTACTTGAGTCAACAAGGAAATTCAGGCGTAAATATTGCTGGTAAAGATGAAATTGATCATCTTAGCCTCTCGATTAAAAATACCTTCCAACAAGTAAAAAGCAATGAAATCCGCTTGCGTAGTGGATTAAGCCAACCATTGTCATCTGATGATGACATATCGGCAGCTGCACAGATTCAGCAAAATTTTGCAGAAACAGAGTTAATGGAGGCTGAGGTAGGCAACCTATTAGATGTTGTCTCATCAATGGAAGAGGGGGATCTCACTATTGAGGCACAAGTAAATGATCGCGCTACAGGGCTAGTCGCCGATACCCTCAACCGTCTACGCGAAAAACTCGTAGAGATTATCTCCAGCGTCTTAGGTACAGCTAAACAGGTAGCACAGGGAGCTTCAGATCTTGAAGAATTAGCCAAAACCGTGGTGCTAAATACCGCTGAGCAAGCCCAGTCAATTGCCCAAGGACAAGCCCTTACAGAACAGGTCGCGGCAATCGCAGAGAGATCTTCAGCGCAGGTCAATGTTGCTAACCAATCACTTCAAGAAGTACGCGACACAGTTGCTTCTGGGCAAATAGCGATTATCGCCCTAACTGATAGTATTAGCGTCTTACAGACAGGTTCAGCCCAAATCGTGCAACGCATGAAAACATTGGGCGAATTCGTTGGTCTCGCAGAACAATTTGTACAAGATCAAGGTCAAATTGCTTCTTTAACTCAAGTTCTGGCTCTCAATGCCACCCTTGTAGCTGCCCGCGCTGCTGAACAAAAAGATCCTAAACAATTTGCTAGTGTAGCCCGTGAATTTGAGTCAATCGCAGGTCAAGTTAATGATTTGGCAACTCAAACCAATGACGGTTTGACGGTGCTACAGCAACGTACATCCCAAATCCAAACTGTGGTAACAGCGATCGATGCTGAAGTTCAGAATCTAAGTGGACTGGTCTCAGGCTTTACAACTGGTGTAGAGTCCTCACAATCTGCCTTCAATAGCATTCAAATGGCTACCGAAGAAGTTGTGCAAATTGGACAAACTATTACTGAGTCTAGTAGCGAAATTGCTGAAGCGGCAGGTTCTACAGCAAGTTATATGAGCGAAATTGCGCAGTTAGCAGATCGCACTGCCGACCTAACTCGATCTGCTCGACAACAAGCTGAAGCGATGGGAGATCAAGCACAGCAACTATTACAAGGCATTCAGTTCTTCCGCCTCCCTGAAACATCTGGACCACTAATCTCTGATACATCTGTCAACAGTTTGTTCGATTCCTCAACAGAATCGAGAAATATTGGGACTAACAAGAATTTAGGTGCAATTGCACCTGCGATCGCTGTAGCCGCATCGGCAACGGCAGTTAGCTTTTCGCAATCAGCGCAGGCTTTGCCAAATGAAAATGCAACGGCTGACTACGAAGATAACACTGCTACCGATAGTAGATATCTTGAAAATTTACTTGACGATGGTGTTAGCAATGACCTAATCGAAGATAATATTGCCGAATCACTGCAAGAACAAAGTTTTGATTCCGTTTCAGAAAATTTCATGTCAGGAGATGTTACCGATCATCAAAATCAAGATTCAGCAGCATATTCTAATCTCACAGACATCTCTCTAATCGAAGAATCACTCCTTGCAGACCTCAAACAAGAAATCTATGATGATAGTTTACTTGAAGAAGAGTCTTCACTAGAGGATACTGAGCCAACTCTAAAAAATCAGATGGAGGGAGTGAACGAGTTTTCGATCGTTGAAGCTTCAAGTGATCCTTTAATTGTTTCTGCAACCTCTTCATTTTTAGAAGACACTGCTTTTGGTACTGTGACCCCACTTGCTGAAGATGAAAATCTGAACTTGCCAACTTTTGTTGATTTTTCTATTCCAGACTTGGATGACGATGACTTCATAATCCCAAAAATGGATATAGAATCTACGCTTGATGATTCCAATTCATTCTTTGACAACATTAATTCAATAAAATCTCCTGAAGTTAATCAAGCTGTGGATAGCTTTGATCCATTTGCGATGGACGATCAAACAGTATTTCAACCAACAGTGGATGTCGATGATTCTGCGATCGCAAATAGTGGCAGTATATTTGAATTAAGTGAATCTGATATAAGTTTCTCAGCAAGCAATCCTGACAACATTTCTGAGAGTTCTGAATTCAACGAGTTTGGAGATTACGAGCAATTTGCATCTAGCGATGTGATTAATGAATCTTTAGATGGCTCTTTAGATGGCTCTTTAGAAATAACTTCCAATGAGGATTTTGGTAATTCTTTTGACATATCTTTTGATGAGTCCCCATTTGATACAGGCTTGAATGAAGCTCTTAATTATTCTCTAGACGAGTCCTTTGCTGTTGCTGAAGATGTTGAGGCTACTCTCCCAGAGGCTACTCTCCCAGAGGCTACTGATGATGAATTGAACTACGAACTACTTGGACAAGATCCTAACGATGTATTTGACTTAGATCAATTAGAGCAACCAGTTGATGTTTATTCTAATAATCTTGAAAATCAAGAGAACTTATTTGAGTCACCTGCTCAAATCCCCGATATTTATCTTGATGAATCTTCAGATGATGAATTTATAGAAGAGTTTAATTTTGAAATCGATGATGTTCCATTAACAAGTTACACAAATTCAGTCGAACCAGATAATTTCTTTGATCCGATGCCGAATCAAGTGAGTGAGGGGTTGGGCGAAGAAATTGCTGGGGCTTTTAATGATCAAGTAAATGATTATGACGATTATGCGATCGCATCAGAGTTGGAAATTCAATCATCTTCAATAGATCTATCTAAGCAGCAATCAACAGAATTCACTTTTGAAATCAATGAAAGCTTGTCGATGGAATCACCTGATTTAGCTGAATTAGATGATTTTGCGGAAAGTTCTTCTAATGGCTTATTTGATGATAGTCCCATCAATGAAAGTGAAGGATTGATCAATCCATTCGATACTTTTGCAAATATTCAAGGCGATGAGTCTTTTGTCCAAGAAGCTCAAGGTATCTCTTCACCAGACTTGCCTGATGAGCAATTTGAAGATTTGTCTTCATTGTTTAATGTGATTGAAGAAGATGCGGTAGCAGATCTGGGCGATCAATACGACCAATTCGGACTTGATCAAAATGAAACAGATAGTCTAGTGGAACAAGCTAATGAGTTAGAATCAATCTGGCAGACTGATTCCTCAGGCTCAGATGAGTCAGACTTGTCTGCGATCTTTCACGCAAGTGCAAGCCCAGCCAACGAGCAAGTCTCCGAAGCATTTGACTTTTCTACAAATCTTCAAGAAGAAGATTCTTTCTCTTCAGAAATAGACCTGCAAGAATCGCCAGTATTAGATCTATCTGATCAACAGTTAGTAGAAATTCCTGATGAGCTTTCTGAGGACTTCTCCTTTGAAATAGAGGAAGATTTGCCAACTCAGCAAATGGATGCAGCATATACTACATTCTCTACTGAAGCCGAAGACATTAGCGCATCAGCCCTGACAGAATCAGAGCTAGCATTTCCTTCATTTACTGAAGCCGAAGACATAAGTGCATCAGCCCTGACAGAATCAGAGCTAGCATTTCCTTCATTGATTGATGAAAGTGAAAATATAGAAGAGGAATTTATAGGATCGGAGACTGATGACGCGATCGCATCAGTTTTTGGCGAAATCTCTAACATTCAGGAAGATTTGACTGAAGGTCAGTCTTCTTTTGCATCTGATAGCTTTAGTTCGACCTTTGATCTGCCAGATTTGTCAAACATGGAAGAAAATGATGATGCATTAATGAATGAAATGTTTGATTTTGGCATATCGAATGAAGCAGATGATTTTGGGGCTCCAATAAATTCGTTGGAGGAAGAATCTCCTATAACTTTTGATGAACTCATACTGAATGAGTCAGAAGCAGATTTGTCCTCAGTATTTAGTGACAATCTAGAGCAAGGAACAGAATTAAGCTTAAGCTATCAAGAATTTATCAGCAATTCTGAAGACAACGTTGACTTAGATGAGAATACCTCAACTTTTGCAGCTTTGACTGGAGGTTTAGAATCTGAGGACGAATCGATCAAGTTTAGTGAACTGATGGATGCGGAAAACTTTGCGGACAACGCTTTAGTTTTAGAAGATTCAATTGTTTTTGAGGCGATCTCAGATGGAGCAAACGATCTAGATGTAGAATCTTCAGGAGATTCTCTAGGCTTTAGTATCTCTGAGGCTAGTAGTTTTGGCATAGATTCAGTAAATTCTGAATCTATGCCAGATCTTTCTCTGGATTTATCGGATAGTTGGCTTGATGCAGTTACTGAAGACAGAGATGTAAATAGAGCAAAATTCACTGATTCAGATGATGATCTGTCCATTGGATACCCAGATGAAGATGAAGTTAGTGCCGCGTCAGATGGCGATATCTATGGGTTTGCTGATAATCTACTAGAAAGTCTCATGGATGAATCAGATGAAGAATTTGACAATCTATCTATGGATTTACCAGATTTGCAAACATTGCCACACTTACCTAATCTTAATAATGATTCTTTAGAGACTGAAGATAGTAATATTGAATTAGAAAGCGAGCATGAGTTTGACTTTTCTGCTTTTGACTTGCCAATAGAAGATTCAATCAATACAGCTAGAGCCGAAATTGATGATTTTCTGTCAGGCAACTTAGATATTGAGGAAGAGAAAATTGAGAAGAAGATTCCTCCTAAGAAAGTTGAGCCAGACAATTTAGGATCAGTTTAAAGCTAAAAGAGCAAGAGACCTCGTCTCTCACTCTTTTGGCGTACAATCTAATTCACAGAAATAAATCCTAGCCTTTGGACAATTTGTTGCCCTTGAGGTGAGAGCGCAAACTCAATAAACTGCTTCGTGACAGGACTGGTGATCTTTTTCACACCTAAAAATAGACTGCGACTAATTGGATATTTGCCAGCTTTGACCGCACTAACGTCCGTAGGCAGAACTCCATCGATCGCAATAATTCTCACAATTTCTTGCTTCTCTACCTGTGAAACTGTGGCATAACTGATCCCGTTATCGCCTATATCACGCAAAATTGCTGTTGTTTCGTCTTGTTTCCATGTAATGAAGTTAGGACTATCTGGCGCGAACCCTTGACCGAGTAAAACAATATCTTGAAAAGCTTCTCTAGTTCCGCTTGTGATGGCGCGATTGATCACTCTAATTGGTTGATTTGCCCCGCCAACCTGTGACCAGTTAGTAATTTTACCCAGATAGATATCGCGTACTTGATCCTTAGTTAAATTACCTTTAAAGGGATTATTAATGCCAACTACTAAGGCGATCGCATCTTTAGCGATCGGCACTAATTGTATACCTGCTTGGGCTTCGGCAGCTTTGAGCGGGCGAGAAGTCGCCGCGATCGCGATACTACCATCAATGAGATTTTTCAATCCCTGATTTGAACCAGTTGGATTACCATCTGGAACTCCATAGGCGCTCGGTATGTTTGGATTAACTTGGCTAAAGTCATTACGCAGAGCTTTAATTAGAGCAACCATCGCCGTACTGCCATCTATTCCCAAAATACTAGGATTGGGCAGAGATGTATCAAGGTTTAAGTTTGTTGACGTTAGTACGGGCGGGGTTGGTTGTGCTGATGAATCTGGTGTTGCCGTGGTAGCTGGTACTACTGCCGATTTTTGTTGTGAAAAAAACCAGTAGCCTCCGCCAGCAATCCCTGCTGTAACTAGCATCGACAATACTAAAACTGTAGTTTCTTTACCCTGTGACATATGCCCATTTCCCTAAGAATATCTGTAAGATTGGCTTAACTTTACCCTAAATTTAGTTTAGTCTCTAACAGTATCTCAAGTCATAAGCAATTCCCGATCAAACGAACCTCAATACATTTTTGAAAGTGTTGCGAAGCAACACCTTCAAAAATGTATCGGATCGGGGTTGAGTACAAATCGCTGTAGGTCAAATGTCTTTCACCATTGCAGCCTTAGATTGTGATTCTAATAGCTCGATAATAGCGGTATAATCAGAATCTCTCTCTTTATGATGTCCTTCATATTGTCCTCTTCTTGCATAGTCCAAAGCATCATCAAATTCATCATCATGGGTACGTTGAAAGGGATTAGCTCCCTCGGCTAATAATTTCTGGACAACATTTAAGTATCCTCTATAGGCGGCACTAGCAATGGGAGTAAATCCTGATTTCCATCCTAAATTGACATCGGCTCCTGCCCTAATCAGGCGATCGACAATATCCAAATGCCCTTCTCCAGCAGCAGCAACTAAGGCTCGACCATCCCTATAATTCACATTCGCCCCTGCTTGGATTAGTTCCTCTACCTTGATGAGGTTGCCATTACGCGATGCTTCTACTAGGGCAACATCATTTAGCCCTTCTTCAGAAGCTCCTGCTCGTCGTAATAAACCTTGTACTGACCAACTCCCTGACATCATGGCAGTATTGCCTTCGTTATCTCTGAGATCGAGATTGGCTCCCATTTCTATCAAAGCTTTCACTGCATCTGTATTCTCACCCGCCACCATCAGTGCGGTTTTTCCCTTGTCATTTTGAAGATCAACATTAGCACCATGCTCCACAAGAAACTTAATTACCTCCGCTCGATTGGAGGCAAAAAAGCTACTGGCAATATACATTAATGCTGTCATTCCTTCATCAAACTCTTCATCGCCAGCGAGATTTGGGTCAGTACCCGCCTTCAATAGGGCTGATATGACATTTTTATGCCCATACATCGCAGCCAGCATCAAGGGACTTTTGCCACATTCAGTAATGATATTCGGATCAGCCCCAGATGCCAATAATTTCTGAACTTCAGCTAATTTCCCATACATGGCAGCCTCTCCCAACTTTTCGCCGATTTTGTTTGCCAAACGAGATTGACGTTTTCGGGCATTGTCTAATGCTTTCTGTCCATGTTTATCGGCGTAGCGACGAGTTTCTGCATCAACAAGTGGATAGAGATAGTCGTATATGGCTTGATGCTGACCATGAGCCGCGCTCATAATTGCTGTTTCGCCCTGACCCCAAGCGCTCACATCCGCACCATAAGCTACCAAAAGCTTCACCATTTCTAAATTTCCATGAAAAGCCGCTTCCATGATTGCTCGATAGTCATCCTCCATATCCTCATTAGGATCTGCACCATCTTCTAGTAGCCTTTGTAAAAGGGGAAAGTTATTTTTCCTGATCGCTGAACTTAAATCTGTTTGATCAAAATCGTCGTCCTCTGTAAATTCTCCATCATCTTCGGGATCGTCCTCATCCTCAATAAAATCTTCTTCGTCATCTTCTTTATGACTACTATCATCATTCATCACCAGATTAACTTGTGCTTGGGCAAACCCACCAGCCAATTGCAGAAATATATGCCCAGTATTGGATTGCTGACGAATAGTATATTCTTCGATCATTTGCGCGATCGCTAACAAATCAGTAAATACCGCCTGAACTGCACCACAACGTTCTACAAAATCTTCGATATAAAGTTGATGTTGAGCAAATAAATCTGTGGCACTTGCGCCAGCAAAAGAAACTCGATATAGCTTCTGCTCATCGTAGGCATGTTCAAGAACCTTGGTAGTCGTTGTGGTTAAGAAACTGTCATCAGCAAATTTAGAAACACAATCAATTCCACCTAATCCTGTCTTGGTTGCCATTAGGGAAACCACAATAGATTGGTCTGGCGTTGCCAATGCATATATCTCAACATTCGCAAACTCTGAAGAAGTAATTTTACCCAGATAGTCCAAACCTTGATTTATGAATATTTGCGCCACTTCACTAATTTGGGAATGAGCATCTTCAAGGAATTGGGGATCTACGGAACCAAAATACTTTGCAGTTTGACCGTCATAAATCAAGGGAAGAGATTCACTCATAAAGTTAGATTTCTAGAGTTTTAGAAATGTGAATATTACGACAAGAGGCGATTTTGCAATTCTACCAAACTAGCTTCGCTTCAGCCAATTTAAAACCTACATAGGCTAAAATCTAGTCTAGAACTAGTAACCATCGACCTGACGTGTTTGAAAAAATCCGATTCCAAGCAAACCAAATTTGGCGGCATCAAGTAGTCGCGCTCCTTGCCAATCTCAAAGTCGCGATCGCCCTTTTATTATGCATAGCCCTATTTAGCATCCTCGGCACGGTGATCGAGCAGGGACAAACTATTGACTTTTATCATGAAAACTATCCCGAACATCCTGCCCTATTTGGATTTTTATCGTATAAGGTGATTTTGGCGATCGGATTAGAACATGTCTATGGAAGCTGGTGGTTTCTCTCGCTGTTAATCTTATTTGGCACAAGCCTTACTGCTTGCACCTTCAATCGGCAATTGCCAATTCTCAAAGCCTCCAAGCGCTGGTTTTACTATACCAAGCCCCAAAGCTTTGCCAAACTCCCTCTTGCCACGGAAATTATTGGCGGCGATCTCAATAATTTAGCGCGATCGCTACAAGGCAAAAACTACAAGGTTTATCAAGCTGATGATCGCCTTTATGCACGTAAAGGGCTAGTTGGTAGAGTTGGACCAATTATTGTCCATGCCAGCATGTTACTAGTTTTAATAGGTTCAATTTGGGGGGCACTAACGGGTTTCACCGCGCAAGAAATGGTTCCAAGTGGTGAGACATTTCAAGTTAAGAATATTACCGAAGCAGGTGCTTGGTCAGCCAATCAAGTTCCTAAAGATTGGTCGGTACGAGTCAATCGCTTTTGGATTGATTACACACCGAAGGGAAGTATTGATCAGTTCTATTCCGATTTGTCAGTTCTTGATAATGACGGCAAAGAAGTCGATCGCCAAACTATCCATGTAAATAAACCGCTCAAATACAAGGGTGTTACCTTCTATCAAGCAAACTGGGATATTCATGCGGTCAGATTTACGTTTAACAATAGCCCAATCCTGCAATTACCAGTTAGGAAGTTAGAATCTCAGAATGGTGGTCGTCAAGTATGGGGAACATGGATTCCTACTAAGCCTGATCTCAGTGCGGGTGTTACTCTTATTACGCCTGATTTGCAAGGTACTTTCCTGATTTATGACGAGAAGGGCAATCTTCTTACTACAGTTCGTACCAATGGCAGCGCTGAAGTTAATGGGGTTACTTTTACCTTAAAAGAAGCGATCGGTAGTACAGGTTTACAAATTAAAGCTGATCCAGGGATTCCCATTGTTTATGCAGGATTTGGATTATTGATATTAGGGGTGATCTTAAGTTACGTCAGCCACTCACAGGTATGGGCTTTACAAGTTGGCGATCGCCTCTATGTTGGTGGCAAAACAAATCGCGCTCAAGTCAGTTTTGAGTCGGAACTAATTGATGTTACGAACATAGTTGATCAGAGTATGCTCGCCCTCTCAAAGTCCAACAGTACGCCGATCGCCAATTCATAATCACCAAATAGCGATCGACTTCTCAACAGACCGTGATTTCGTGAAAGATTTGCTGTAGGCGATCGCTATTACTGTGAGTCTTGATTTATACCAATTCACAAAAGTGTGACAACACTTCAGTGAATTAAAAAGCAACCCACGTAAGGGTTTTAAAAACACAAAGTGGCTACGCCACTTTGTGTTTTGGTATTATGAGGCGAAAGGTTTGCTGAAGATATGGTCATCTCCATCGCTAAGCGCCCTGCCGAATAATCATATTAATCAAATTATCTACCAAATAATCGCGCTCGATTGGAACAATATCTTTTCCACCCATCATCTCATTGGTCATTAGAAAATAAACTATCGTACCCATAAACATACGAGCCGCTACATCAGGAGTAGGCACATTTAGACTAGCAAAATACTCAGTGAGAGCGCCAAGGATTGACTTATCCATATTGGCAACAAATGATCTACTCAGTTCGGGGAAACGACCAGACTCACCAATCACAAGTCGGACAAAAGTTATCTGTTCAGACGAGCTATTGCAGTTATCTAACACCTCGTTAGCTATGCGCTTCAAAACAATATTTGTTGGTTCTGAAGAGAAATTTTGCAAATCCAAGGGACATTTTGCCCATTCCTTCTCAATGACTAGTTTCTCCATTAGAGCATTAAATAACGCTTCTTTATCTTGAAAGTGATTGTATACCGTTGGCTTCGACACCCCTGCCGCCGATGCAACCTTATCCATCGTCGTGCCAGCATATCCCTGCTCTAAAAAAATCTGCATAGCCCCATCTAAGATAGCTGCTGTTT
Organism: Pseudanabaena sp. BC1403; assembly: GCF_002914585.1. Taxonomy (NCBI): domain Bacteria; kingdom Bacillati; phylum Cyanobacteriota; class Cyanophyceae; order Pseudanabaenales; family Pseudanabaenaceae; genus Pseudanabaena; species Pseudanabaena sp. BC1403. Next base: position 103,658 of record NZ_PDDM01000002.1, on the reverse strand, counting down.
TTTCGGGGCGATTTGGCTGTGAAGGATTGGAAGATGCCATGAATAAAAAAATATAGAAAAAGGACTTGACACAAGTTTACTACATAGTTTAATTTATTAACAAATTAATTTAACTAAACGGTTTAGTTAAATTAACCAAGAAATTCCAGCGAGGAGCTTGTAATATGCAGGTAGCAAACGCCCCTAAAATCTCGAAAAAAGTCTTTATAATTTTGCCTTTCCTGCTCCTTGGAGCCATTGGTTCATTTACCCTATGGCGATCGCTCTCTTCCAGTTCTCAAGCCCAGCCTACAGAAAATGTAGCACCCAAAGCCAAGACCGTTACCGCTTTGGGGTATTTAGAGCCACAGGGAAAAGTCATAAAGCTTGCAGCGCCTTCATCATCAAGCAGTGGTAATAGTCGCGTAGAAAAACTTTTGGTAAAACAAGGCGACACAGTGAAAGCTGGTCAAGTAGTGGCGATTTTGGATAGTCGAGATCGCCTCGAAGCATCCTTGGTCGAGGCCGAAGAACAGGTTAAAGTGGCTCTATCGAATCTAGAAGTAGTAAAGTCAGGTGCAAAGCGAGGGGAAATTAATTCTCAGCAAGCCACGATCGCTCGTATTGCCGCTCAGCGAGAAGGAGATATTCAAGCTCAGCAAGCATCGATTGCGAGACTTCAGATGGAAGTGCAAAATGCTCAAACAGAATCTCAACGCTATGAAATGCTCTATACCGAGGGTGCATCAAATGCTTCCCTTCGGGATAGTAAACGATTAGCCCTAGCCGTAGCCCAAAAGAATTTGCAAGAAGCTCAAGCAGTAATTAATCGAATTCAAACTACGCGATCGCCTGAATTAAATGAAGCCCAATCTACTTTAGACAGTATTTCTGAAGTTCGCACTGTGGATGTATTGGCATCACAAGCACAGGTAGATAGAGCGCTCGCTTCTGTACAGCAAGCTAAGGTGCAATTAGATTTAGCCTATGTGCGATCGCCTCAGGCAGGTGTGGTATTGGAAGTAAATACCCGTGCAGGGGAATTGGTTTCCAGTAATGGCATTGTCGAAATTGGTAAAACCAACCAGATGCTGGCAGTTCTAGAAGTGTTTGAAGGCGATATTGTCAAAGTCGAAAAGGGGAAAAAAGTAAAACTCTTTGGTGATAGTCTGCCCAAGGCTTTGACAGGTGAAGTGATTGAAATTGGCGAGAGGGTGCAACGTCAGAATGTCGTGAATTCCGATACATCTGCAAATATTGATGCGCGAATTGTGGAAGTCAGAGTAAAACTTGATCCTGATTCAGCTAGTCAAGTGAGATCATTAACCAATCTCCAAGTAACAGGAGAGATTCAACTATGACTTTAATTTTACCTGAGCAAAAGGAACCAGAAATTCCATTGCAAGAAGCTCCACAAAGAAAAACTAAACTGGGACTTTTGCAGAGCTTTACCCAGCGCACTCCGATTGGGTGGAAGCAATTAACCAAGAACAAAGGGCGATTATTTGTCGCGATCGCGGGAATTGGGTTTGCAGACTTACTAATGTTTGCTCAGATGGGCATCCAAGCTGCACTTTTTGATGGCAATGTCTTACTTAATCGGAGTATGGATGCCGATATTGTGATTCGTAGCGCTCAATATCGTGATTTATCTCTGGCAAACACCTTACCTCGTCGTCGTATTTATCAAGTCCAAGATATAGCTAATGTCGCCTCAGCAGATGCACTTTACATTTCCACTGTGGTTTGGAGAAATCCTGAAACACGCCTCAAAACTCAACTCACTTTGGTGGGGCAGAATGTGGAAAGACCAGCATTTAACTTTCCAGAAGTAAATAAAAACTTAGATAAACTGAAGCAGCCAGACACTTTTCTATTTGATCGCAAAGCAAGAGGTAAATATGCCAATGTTGTAACAGAAGTAGAAAATGGAAAGATAGTTGTTACAGAAATCGAACGCCGTTCCATCAAAGTTGCAGGATTGTTTTCTCTAGGAGCCTCCTTCGCTACAGATGGCACTCTAATTACGAGTCAGGAGAACTTTCTTCGTTTTTTCCCAGAACGAAGTGCAGGGCAAGTCACTCTAGGTTTAGTAAAAGTAAAGGAGGGCGCTGATGTTAAGCAAGTACTATCAGACATTAAAGCGGTTTTGCCTAAAGATGCGATCGCCACTACAAAGCAAGAATATATAGATTTTGAATTAGCCTATTGGGCTGAAACAACTCCCATCGGATTTGTCTTTGGCTTTGGCACAGCAATGGCTTTTGTCGTAGGGATTGTGATTGTGTTTCAGATCCTGTCCACTGATGTCAATGATCACCTCGCTGAATATGCCACTTTTAAGGCAATGGGGTATGGCGATCGCTTCATAATTTTTATCGTTTTAGAAGAAGCAATGATCCTCGCCGTATTAGGATTTATCCCTGGATTAGGTTTGGCTCTAGCCCAGTATGCCTTAATTCAGAACGTTGCAGCTCTACCCATAGCCATGACTTTTGCGCGGTTCTCATTTGTGTTTTTCCTAACCTTGGTCATGTGTGGCGTATCAGGGATGATTGCTATCAGAAAAGTTCAGTCTGCCGATCCTGCGGACATTTTCTAGACAAATTCGCTCTATTTATCAAATCAGCAAATTAGGATAGTTATGCAAGTTAAAGAATCTCTGACAAGAACAACAAATCAATCTTCTGGAGAAGCAACATTAAAAGCGATCTCTGTCGAAAATCTCAATCACTTCTTTGGTAAAGGGGATCTCCAAAAACAAGTTTTATTTGACATCAATCTCTCGATTGTTCGAGGTGAGATTGTAATCCTCACTGGGCCATCAGGATCTGGAAAAACGACCCTACTGTCTCTCATGGGAGGCTTGCGATCGCCTCAATCTGGCAATCTCAAAATCCTAGATACTGAGCTAGTTGGTGCGCCTAAGACCACAGCCTTGCATTCGCGAAGATCTTGCGGCTATATCTTTCAAGCCCATAATTTACATAGTTCTCTTACTGTCATTGAGAATGCGATGATGGGGTTGGAAGTCCAAGGAACCTATTCCCGTCCTGAAAGACGCGATCGCGCTAGAGAAATCTTAGGCATTGTCGGTTTAGAGAAGCGAATTGACTATTATCCTGAGAGTCTATCTGGTGGACAAAAGCAAAGAGTTGCGATCGCACGAGCCTTGATCAGTCATCCTAAAATTATCCTTGCAGATGAGCCAACAGCAGCCTTGGACAAGCAATCTGGACGAGAAGTTGTAACCTTGATGCAAAAATTGGCAAAAGAACAAGGCTGCACGATCTTAATGGTGACTCATGACAATCGTATCTTGGATGTTGCCGATCGCATTGTCTATATGGAAGATGGCAAACTTGCGTCGAAAAGCCCTGAAGCCAAATGATCTGTTTTACAAATTTCTAAATTTTAAGGACTAACAATTATGTCATCACCCACAACTTCGAGAATCAAAGCCGATGTTCCCTATCGTTTCAAACTGACCGACCGAGAATTTGAAATACTTTCAAGGATCGTCGAAGGTCAGAGCAATCCTCAAATGGCCTCTGCACTATATCTCAGCCTTAACACTATCAAGTCTCATGTCAATAGCATCTTGAATAAACTCGGCGTGAATGATCGCGTGCAAGCAGCAGTTTTCGCAGTACGCAATCAGTTAGTTTGAATTCCATCAAGTATAGGGGCAATTCATGAATTGCCCCTACGGTAAAATGAGATTTCAGGACTTGTCTTAGGATAAATCAAAACCCAAGAATTGATTGGCGGAGTTTTGCGCCGCCAATCAATTCTTGGGTTTTATGTCTACACTTGGCGACAGCAATATCTAAAGTCTAGACTTGCACCTTATTAATTCGCAAGTACATTATTTCGATTTCACAGACTTTTAAGCTATATCTTTTGATATTTTGAGATTGTTTTCTTAATCTAAAACGCAGACGATTAATTAGCAGAAAACTGCTATAGTCAAAAACCGACAGAATTACATATATATAAGAATTTACAGGGAGATAACACATGGAATGGTATTTGCTGGCTTTAAAAAAGTATAAAGATTTTGATGGAAGGTCAAAGCGAAATGAGTACTGGTACTTTGTTTTATTCAATTTTCTGATTGCTCTTGTACTAGGTATTATTGATGGAGTACTACGTTTAACTCTTCCAGGCTCAGGACTTGGTTTGCTTGGTGGTCTTTATTCTCTAGCTGTTTTATTGCCTGGCGTTGCAGCAGGTATTAGAAGACTCCACGATACGGGGCGTAGTGGTTGGTGGCTATTAATAGCATTCGTTCCATTTGTAGGTGCTATTGTTTTGATCGTCTTCTTAGCATCTGAAAGTCAACCTGAACGGAATCAGTACGATTCTTAAAACCAAGAAAGAGAGGGGCGGCGTTTCGCGCCGCCCCTCTCTTTTAGTTATTTCAGTTCAGCCTGAAGCTCGAAGTGATAGGCAAGTAAAGTTTGCGGATGTAAAGCCGAAGCTATATCCCAACTCTCATAATAATTATCGGCGGACTCAAAATAGACATAACGTGCCCCTGCCTTCGGTTGAACTAACTTCGCTAGATCGTATAGACGCACGCCTCCCCACTGCACGATCGCAGCCCAACCTTCTACACATACATGTCGAATCACCATTGAGACTAATGGCAATGTTTGAATATCTTTCAAGGATTAGAAGTTTGGCATTAGGATAGATATAAGTTTGCAATAGTGAAGCAGGACGACCACATAAGCGCAGAGTTTCCACCCCATTCAATGACCATCCTAATCAAATTAACCCTGATTAGTGTTGTCACACTTTTGCGGATTAAGAACCAAGCTCCATCAGTGCTTAACAGAAAATTTTAAAATGTGGTAATTGTGATATAAATGGGGAACGGGTTTAAACGCCATCTCTTTTTGTCTCAATTTAAGGGTTCACTTCACTATGCTAAGCAATTTGGAAGCGGCGATTGTGCAAAACCCTTTAGTTGCAGGTAGCGAAGCAACTGTGCTTTCAGCAGTAGAACAGATGAGTAACCTGAGTAAGCAAGAGATAGATGGGGACAATGCATCATCAACCTGTGTAGTGATTGTGTCCGATGGGCTAAAAGCTTTAGGTATCTTGACGCAGAAAGACGTGATGCGTCTAGTAATCCAACAGCAGCCGATCGCCAAACTGACACTTAGGCAATTCTTAAAACAGCACCGATCGCCATCAGCCAGCCTCATAATTTCACAATCCGACTTGAGGGACTTGCGTAATATTAACGCTGCGATCGCCTACTTTGAGTCGTCACAAATTACGCATTTAGCGATCGTGGACGCGCAAGAACAACTCATTGGTGTACTCCAGCATGAATCCCTCAAACGTCTGAGAGATAACACCATTCACCAAGCCACTGCATCGCTCTTAGCCAGCCAACAAAAGATTCATGAACGACTTGCCAAGGCAGAACCACTGCAAGATGTATTGGTTGATTTGCTGCAAACGATGGAAACTTATCTGAGGGGTAGTTGTTGTTCGATTACACTCTGTCGGGATGGACGATTGGGAGATGTGATCGCCCCTAGTCTGCCTCCAGACTATGCAAGGATAGTCTCTGAAATGGACTTACCGATCGCGGAAGGGGTTGGTAGCTGTGGGACTGCGATGTTTCGGCGCGAATTGGTCGTGGTGTCGGACATCGAGAATGATCCACTGTGGCAGGATTATAAAAACTTTGCCCTTGCCTATGGCTTACAAGCCTGTTCGTCCATGCCAATTTTTGCTAGCGATCGCACTTTATTAGGTGCGTTTGGCATTTACTATCGCGAACAGAAAGCGCCCCAACCTCAGGAGCTAGACTGGATCGCTCAGGCTGCCAACATTGCAGGTATTGCGATCGAGCGAGATCGAGCCGCAACAGCTTTGCAGCAGCTAAATCAGGAACTGGAAAATCGGGTGCAGGTGCGAAAGCAGGAATTGCAAGAACGGGAACAATTTTTGCAGACGGTACTCGATACATTTCCCCTTTCGGTGTTTTGGAAAGATGTCAATTCTGTGTATTTGGGCTGCAACCAAAATTTTCTGAACGATGCAGGACTTCAGACGATCGCGCAGATTATTGGCAAGACAGATCGTGAAATGCCTTGGGGGGAAACGGAAGCCGATCTTTACCGAGCCGATGATCGGGAGGTGATCGAGAGTCAAACCGCCAAGCTGGGGATTGAGGAAACTTTGCATCTTGCCAATGGGCAAATCATTTGGTTAGAGACTAATAAGCTCCCCCTCCGCAATCTGCAAGGTGAGGTGATCGGTGTGTTGGGGACTTACCAAGATATCAGCGATCGCAAAGTTGCTGAGAAAGCACTGATGCTTAAACAAAAGCATCTCGCTGCCCTGCTAAATAATATTCCCCATATTGCTTGGATTAAGGATGAACAAAGTCGATTTATTGCAGTAAATGAACCCTTTGCCAAAGCCTGTGGCGCTTCGACTGAGGAATTAGTAGGCAAAACAGACTTTGATATTTGGCCTGCGGACTTAGCCCAAGTCTATCGTAACAATGATGCCGATGTCTTACAATCTAGTCAACGCAAGGTAGTAGTGGAGCGAGGCGCAAGGGCTGATGGCACTTTAGGGTGGTTTGAAACAACCAAAACGCCCTTTCGGGACGATCAGCTAAACATTGCGGGAACGGTGGGAATTGCGGCGGATATTACCGATCTTAAAATGCTGGAGCTTTCGTTAAAAGCCAGTGAGCGACGCTATGCCAGTCTCGCGGCGGCGGCTCCAGTCGCTATTTTCCGCTTTGATGTCCCACTTAACTGTGTTTATGTCAATGAGCGTTGGAGTCAGATGAGTGGGCGACCGATGGAATCAGCCTTGGGACATGGTTGGATGGAATCATTGCATCCCGACGACAGTGAGCAACGCATAGCCGAATGGACTGCATACTACGCCAATTCTAATCCTGAGAGTCAGATCATTCATGGCAGCGAAGGTCGGCAACTCCGTCCAGATGGCTCCACAGTGTGGAGTTATATCCAAGTAGCGAAGGAATTCGATAATGATGGCAACGTGGTGGGCTATATCGGCACGCTGACCGATATTACTGATTGCAAAAATGCTGAAAAGAAATTGCAGGAGCTATCCGAACGATTAGAACTAGCAATTCAATCTGCTCAAATTGGCGTTTGGGAATTTGATTTTTCTAGCAATCGCCTATTCTGGGATGAGAGAATGCTGGCGATTCATGGTGTATCGCCCGAAGCGTTTCACGGTACTTACGAGGACTGGAGTAGTCGTGTGCATCCTGATGATTTACTCAAAGCCCAGCCCGATCTTTCAGAGGAGCAAGTCAATTACAGCACAGAATTTCGCATCATTCGCCCCGATGGTGCAGTCCGATGGATCATGGTTTCCTCCTTCAGTCAGCGCAATCTTCAGGGGGAATTATTGCGTATAGTAGGGGTGAATCTCGATATTAGCGATCGCAAAAACACCGAACTTGCACTTCAAGACCTATCAGATCGTCTGGAATTTGCCCTAAAAGGAGCCAATATTGGTATTTGGGAATGGCAAATGAGTGACGGGCGCTTGATCTGGGATGAGCGGATGTTTAGTCTTTATGGAATTTCATCAGAGGAGTTTTCTGGTAAGTATGAGGATTGGTTCCAGTGTGTTCATCCCGATGATCAAGATTGGGTACAGCAGGCTGAAAGACAAGCCTACCAAGGAGCTAAAGAATGTCGCGTCGAATTTCGGATTATTCGCCCCGATGGCACAATCCGCTTTATCGATTCCTATGCCTTCATCCAGTACAACGCTCAAGGAGAAATCCAAAAGACGATTGGTTTAAACATTGATATCACCGATCGCAAACAGGCGGAAGCACAACTACAACGCATTAATGAAGAACTGATCAAAGCAACTCGACTCAAAGATGAGTTTCTTGCCAATATGAGCCATGAATTACGCACTCCCCTCAATGCCATTTTAGGCATGACGGAAATCCTTCAGGAGCAAATTTTTGGTGATTTAAACGATCGGCAAAAGCAATCTCTCCACACTATTGAGAAAAGTAGCAACCACCTACTGGAATTGATTAACGATATTCTGGATGTGGCAAAAATCGAAGCGGGGCAAATTCATCTATCTTGTCAACCCAGTAACATAGAATCCCTTTGTCAATCGAGTTTAGTCTTTATTAAGCAGCAAGCCTTCAGCAAAAATATTCAACTGGAGTCAGTGATTCCCGACAACCTCCCCAGCATCAACCTTGATGAACGGCGAATTCGGCAAGTTCTAATTAATCTACTCAATAATGCCGTCAAATTCACGCCGAACGGCGGCAAAATCACCCTACAGGTAAGCTACATAACGGTTCTGAGTAATGCTGAGAACGCGCATAGCGGCGTAATGCCCTGTGACACCCTAGAGATTAGCATAGTTGATACTGGCATTGGGATTGCGCCAGATCAGATCAAACGGTTATTCCAACCGTTTGTGCAGGTTGAGAGTGCCCTCAATCGTAGCTACAACGGTTCGGGATTAGGTCTAGCCCTCGTCAAGCGCTTGGTTGAGCTACATGGCGGAGAAGTCAGATTAACCAGTGAATTAGAAGTGGGCAGTTGCTTTACGATCGCGATTCCGATCTCGCCATTCTGTGAATTATCCGCTGAGCCAGAACCTCAGCTTCGGTCTGACTCCGAGGCGATCCAACCTGAAATCAAGGACGCACCAGTAATTTTACTCGCTGAGGATAATGAGGAGAATATTAACCTGTTTGCTGATTATTTAAGTCTGAAAGGCTATCGCTTAGTCATTGCCCACAATGGTCGCATGGCGATCGACTTGGCTCAGCAAACTCATCCTAATGTAATTTTAATGGATATTCAAATGCCAGAAATGGATGGATTGGAAGCTATCCAGCAAATTCGCCAAATGCCTGAGTTAGCTGATACGCCAATCATTGCATTAACCGCACTGGCGATGGCGGGCGATCGCGATCGGTGCATCGAAATCGGGGCGAATGACTATCTCAGTAAACCCGTGTCACTAAAACAGCTAGTCAAGAAAATCAACGGATACTTGACAGAGCCTTAATACTGTAAAAACCAGATTGCATCGCCGCTCGCATTGCGGGCGGTACGGCAAGGTAGCCAGCTCAATGCACCCATGTGAATTACAAACCTGCAAACCATTCATAACCCTCATCTACCCAATAACCTCGGCGTTGTGGGACAAGCTCATTGGTGAAGGAAACTCGAATCACCCATTTTGACTGCTTGTAGCCTAACTTAATAGGAGAAGCCAAACGCAAAGGCGCACCATTCTCAATTGGAATATCTTGACCATTTTTTTGATAGGCAAGTAAAGTTTGCGGATGTAAAGCCGAAGCTATATCCCAACTCTCATAATAATTATCGGCAGATTCAAAATAGACATAACGCGCTCCTGCCTTCGGTTGAACTAACTTCGCAATATCATATAGGCGCACGCCTCCCCACTGCACGATCGCAGCCCAACCTTCTACACATACATGTCGAATCACCATTGATATTAATGGCAATGCTTGAATATCTTTCATGCTCAATTGCATGGGACGTTCCACAGCACCGTCAACTATTAATTTGAATGTATTGGGATTGATGACAGGTGTAGTATCGAAAGAGTTAATCAATAATGCATTGGGTTCAATCGCACTAATTGGATATTCTGGGCTAGGCGTTTTTGCTTGGAAAATCAACTCTTCAATACTTTGATTGAGTGGCTCAAATAAAGCTCTCACATTTCCTGATTGCTGATTGAGCGGCTTAAAAATCGGACTTACTCTACTAGAATCACTAGAGCAACTTCCCAATAATAATCCCATTCCCGACAAGCTAGCATATTGCATGAGCTGACGACGCGAAAACCGACGGTGCAGATGTTTATCAAATTGCATTTTTTATAATCCTAATCAAATCTCTTGAGTAATTCTTTCAACAGCTAAAAGCTAAATAAACATAGACCGAATCATCTTTAAGCCACCTACTCGAAAGGATAGAAAAATATGAACGATCGCAAAAATCAGCACAATCGGAATCGTCAGAAAATGCGCGACACGGAGATTTTGCCAACTGCCGAATAAGCCTGAAATCCATGCAAATTGCACAGGCTTGTACATGCATAAACCAGAAAGAATTGCTAACAGCAAAATTGGTACGATCGCTGTATAAGCAATGCGATGCCATGCGTAAGTTTTGCGCTTAGGGTTTTTAGCTTGGAGTGCTTGAATATCTTTATCAGAAGCAAATCGATGCTTCCAACGGCGGGTAATAAAAATGTAGATACCATAGATCAAGAGGCTCATGGAAAATAACCACATTGAGGCGAAATGCCAATTTCTTCCTGCGCCTAGCCAACCGCCTAAAAGTAATTCTTTAGGGAATCGCCAACCCGCACGCCCACCAAAAACTGGATTGGCATTATAAATTTGCAGTCCGCTAGCTGTCATCAAAATCAGCGCGATCAAATTAAAGGAATGGAACGACTTGGCGATGATCGCTTGTTTGGGAGTAGGGGAAGGTTTCTTACTCATAATTTGTTACAGATTTGATAAAGAACCAAATCGTTTATGGCGCGGCTTCGCCGCGCTATAAACGATTTATTTTAGAGTTTTAAAAAGGTGAGGTCGGGAAATATGGTGCTAACCAAAGCTGGATCTTGACATCCCAACCCAATAGAATCGCGATCGCGGTTAGAGAGATCATTGCGCCGCCAATTCTCTGCAAAAGTTGGCTTCGCGATCGCAATTTCAAGAATGATTTACTAAAGTAACGACTCGCATAGGCAAGCAACAATATCGGCAATCCAGTCCCGAATCCATAGACAAGTAGCAAAATAAAAGCGGTGAAGATCTCATTGTCTGCGGCTGCAAGGATTAAAATGCTGCCGAGTACTGGCCCAGCGCAAGGTGTCCATAACAAGCCCAATTGTGCGCCCAACCAAAATTCTCCTCCTAAGTTAACCTTAGTCGGCTCTTTGACTTTAAATGCAGGGAATTTGCTAGAAACTTTGCTAATTAAGAGATAGCTAAATTTCGGGAAAATCGATAGTAAGCCCAACGCTAGCAAAAAGAAAATCGCGAAGTTCCGAATAATATTGCTTAAATCTGTGAGCCAGTTACTCGCAATTCCTAACAAACTACCTGCGATCGCAAATCCGCTAATTAATCCAGCTACTAAAGCCAATGGCCCATAGCGATGAGTTTGCAATGACCTCCCAACAACAATCGGCAAAATTGGCAAAATACATGGTGAGAAAGCAGTTAACAAACCACCTAATATTGCTAAACCGATGGATAGTGGAGAAAGTGAGAGCGACATGCGCTTAAATCCTAGCCTAGTAATTGCTTGATGGTTTGCTCGGTGCGATCGTAAGCTCCTTCGCCAATGTGGTCATAGACGAGATTGCCTTGGCGATCGGCTAAATAAAGATGCGGCCAATATTCATTCCCATAGGCTTTCCAAGTCTTAAACTCGTTGTCAATCGGAACTGGATAAAGGATACCGTGTTTTTGCATAGCATCTTTGATATTGTTTGCATCGCGTTCAAAGGCAAACTCTGGAGTATGCACGCCAATAATTTTTAATCCTTTGGAAGCATAGCGATCGTGCCATTTGGTGACATAGGGTAATGTGCGCTGGCAGTTGATGCAGCTAAAAGTCCAAAACTGAATCAAGACGACATTTCCCTTTAGTTCCTGAGTAGTCAAGGGATTAGAATTTAACCATTGAGAAATACCTTGAAACTCTGGTAATTTTTGACTACTAGCTTTAGATTTTTCATCCACTGTATTAACTTCAGAACTATTTGGTTTAGTAGTATCAGCTGTTGAAGTTGACCCCACAGATGTTTTGGAAGTGATAGCTATAGATGGGCTTGTCGAGCCAACTTGAGCAGCACATGCAGTACTCCCAATTCCTAAAGCTCCCAAACCTAAATAAGTTAAAAAACGACGACGACGCAGCAATCCTACATTCACAATATGGTCTCCAAATTCAACTATTGATGATTGCTAAACTATATATACATTGCCAACATTAAAATTGATTGAGGAATTGCTTAGATTCCCCTTAAGAACAAGATGAGTTCTAGAATGTCTTTAGACTCCAGTCAAGGGCGCAAAACCAAAAGTAGCGTTAAACTTACGACACCAGATTGCTACAGACTTGAATCTATCTGGTTGGACATTGTTGGGAATCTCGTAGCGCTGCTTACCATTGAAACTTTTGAGCGGAGCAATTAATGCATAATCATTCTCTGCGATCGCAAAGTCAGGTGGTTTGGATATATTCAGGATATTAGGCGATCGATGCAAAATCACAAATAGATCTGGGCCATTTTCTGATGTCTTAAAAGCTTCATCAAGTTCAATGAAATAAGTTCCATTCTCTTGAACAATTTTAGCCTTGCCGTTAGTTGTATGCTCTGCACTAATAAAACTTCCAGATCTCGATTTGGTATTGGCTTTTGTATTAGTTTCTAGAGGAGCAGAAGCAACTGGTGTAGAAACCGCTTCTGCCTGAGAAGTTTTTGGACTGTTTGTTGGGATAGAAGCACATCCCAATATTAAAAATACTGCCATAGTAGACAGGCTTAAATTTTTTGTACTCATAAATTTATAGATATGTTGATAATTTATCCTCTAGACAATTCATGAACAGTTTTCATTTTGCTACAGGCAAAATGAAAACTCCAAACCCATACTGTGATTGTTGTATGTTCTGTATTTGTTTTGCAAATGAGTACATACTCATTTGCAAAACTCTGTAGGCTATTGTTTGGGAGCATCAGCAGGCTTGCCATCTTTCATGGCATCACCTTTCATGGCATCGCTTTTCATCGCATCAGCAGGTTTGCCATCTTTCATGGCATCACCTTTCATGGCATCGCTTTTCATCGCGTCGTTCTTCATCGCATCAGCAGGCTTGCCATCATTCTTCATCGCGTCGCCAGTTTTATCTTTCATGGCATCGCTTTTCATCGCGTCGTTCTTCATCGCATCAGCAGGCTTGCCATCTTTCATGGCATCACCTTTCATCGCGTCATTCTTCATTGCATCAGCAGGCTTGGCATCATTCTTCATCGCATCGCCAGTTTTATCTTTCATGGCATCGCCTTTCATCGCGTCAGCAGGCTTGGCAGATGGAGTGGATTGAGTTGCAGGAGTTGCTTCGGGTGTGGGGGTAGCAGAACAAGAAACAATTCCAGCAGTCAAAGCCAAGCCTGCAATAAGTCCAAAAAATCTATAGTTCATCGTTGTAAGCTCTATTTCCAAAAAATTGATGTGGAGTAATCCTTATCGAGGTTTACTTATTGGATATACGAATGAGCTAGCAAATTGGATGAATTAATTTTGAAGCACACATAGGTGTGCTTCGTGTGCTTCAAAATTACACTTCGCCTTTCATGACCATTTCGCCCGTGGGTTCAGACATATCTTTGTTTGGCTCAATCGTGATAATTAAAGTTGTAGTTTGCTTAAGGGCATTACCTAGTGGCACTTTCACGAAAACCTTGCCTTGATCGTCAGGACGAAACTGAGCGCAATCGACCTTTTTTCCATCAACGATCGCCCAAAGGCGATAACTATTTTCTTGAGGAATGGGCATGAGATTCTGAATGCTGATCATGGCGGTTTTTTCAGTGGGCGCAATCATCACACTTCCCGAAGCCGTAGGAATTGCCCCCATACCTTTAAGCGAGATCATGCGATTGTCAGAACCTTGCAACATCGCAATGGTTTCGCGATGTTTTTGTAACTCGATCTGATTAGTAGCGAGCTGCTGGCGCATTTGGTAATTGTCAAAACCAAGAGTAACTAGAGCGATCGCACCAATGCTACTTAAACCAATCGTGGCTAATTTCCAGAGATTTCGGCTACGCGGCAATCGATTAATAATTGGTGCTAAGGGCTCGCTTAAGGAGTCTATTGATGGATCTAGTGGATCTATTAACAGATTCTCAACGTTGATCGGGATAGCCTGTGCTGCAATGCGATCGCGTAGATTTTTGGCTGGATAGGTTTCGCTTAAGCCTAGAGGAAGCATGGCTAACGTTTCTTGAAAGTGATCGATTTTTGTGACTATGTCTGGATGCTCTAGGATAATTTTATGCATCTCGATAACTTCTTCAGGATCGAGATCTCCCAATACATACCCTGCTAATAGTTCTTCCCATTCATGGGGATATTTATTTTGTGGTGTCGTCATAATCACTCCAACGTATCCTGCAAACTTTCTCTCAATCGAATTAATCCATTTCGCGCCCAAGACTTGACCGTCCCCAACGGAGCACCTAGCATTTTAGCAATTTCGGATTGGCTCAGACCATCAAAATAAGCCATTTCTAATACTTGGCGATGGTTGTCAGGCAACTTTGCCAAGGCTAATTTTACTTTTTCTGAACGTTCGGCAAGTGACGCATTTTCCATGAGCGATGAGGTTCTGATGTCAAGTTCTGAAGAAATGCCCTGTTCCCATTTTTGGAGATGCTGCTGTTGCGATCGCGTTTTACGAATGCGGTCAATCGCTCGCGATCGGGTCAAGACTGTCAAAAAAGTGGCGATCGAACCGCGCTTACTATCGTAAGTACTATTGCGACTAAGCAAAATGAAGATCTCTTGGGTGAGGTCTTCCGCCTCTTGGGGGCTACCTAAGATCCTTAATGATAAGCGGTAAACCAACTCACCATAGCGATCGTAAAAGATGCCAAAAGCTTGACTGCTTCCCGATCGCCAAGCTTGCAGTATTTCTACATCGGTTTGCTCGGAGAGTTTCATAGGGAAATTGAATAAGCTTCGTTACTATACATACGCATCCTAAGCCAGAATGGATGAGTTATCAACCTTAGCCATGCACTCAAGTACTGGCTAAAAGCTCAAGTCTGCTGAAGCAGACTAAAGAATACTTCTAAGCAACCCGTTTCAACGGGTTTAAGCTTTTAGCCCGCACTTGAGTGCAGGGCTACTTGAATGCAGGGCTACTAAAGTTATGGATTAACTTCTTGTTCGCTCCAATTTCCTTGCTCATCGCATAGATATATCCAGCGATTTTGGGGCGTTCCGCGTAATTCGAGGCGATCAACTTCGATGGGTTGTAGCAATAGCAGACAAAAAGAAGTAAGTGGTTGAGTTGGATCGGGTGGCGCTATCTCTAGAAAATCAACTCTCGGCTCCCTTGGATGCGCCCATGCAAACTGCATTCTGGCTGGTTCCGACAGCGCTTGCCATGCAGCCGATCTCGCTGTTTGTAATTCTAAATCTGAACATTCGCTATCAATTAATATGAGTTTGCCTAAAATCCGAAATTGCGATCGCGTTTTCGTGAAATACCAACTCACCTCTGCCAAAGGGTTAGCCTTAATTTGCTCAATCTTCTGACTGCGCGAGTCTGTAACGATTTTTAGGCAATCTGGAAAGCGATCGCTATTTTCTAGGAATCCCCGAAATACGACTGTGCGATTGCGCGGACGCTGATCTAAGTCAATCGTAGCAAGTTGTAAAAAACGTGCTTCGGGTTGGTTGCGGTGCTGATGTAAACTTCGAGCTAAATGCGATCGCCACATAAAATCAATAGAATTAAGTTTGCCAAACCACTCGTATAGTATACCAATGACTAAAACTGAGCCTTTATTTTAACGTAAGGATTTGGTAGTGCTAAATAGGTAAGGATGGGCGGCGCTTCGCGCCGCCCATCCTTACCTATTTAAATTCTTTCCTTTCTGGGACTACCAAGGATTTAGGTGACAATTAGGATGAGAGAAATGGAAAAAGTATCGATTAAAGCTTGACGAAAAAAATAAAGCATTTCAGATTGCAATTTGTATCGTATTCAATCAATTCATGCAGCAAATAAAACATCTACCTGTCAGATTAATGTTAGGAACCTAATTTGCCAATAGATGCGTTACTTTGGCACTAACGCAATCCTACAAATAATTAAGGCTTTCTAATTATGCGCTTATGGAGTGTAGATGTGATTACGGATAAGGATAAATTTGAAGAGCATATTAATAATCTATCGAACAAATCACATCCAGCAACAGCAGCAGATGGAGGGAAAGAAGCAATAGTACTTTTGTCAGAGCAACCAGAAAAGCCAGAACCAAAGCGTATTAAACCAATCGCATTTGTTTTAGCAGGATTAGGCGTTGGCGCAGTCGTCGCAGGTATTTTTGGGTATCGCTATTGGCAATATGCCTCCACTCACCAATCGACAGATAATGCCACAGTAGTCGGGCATATTCACCAAGTTAGCAGTAAAATCGCGGGAACAGTCACCTATGTCCTAGTCGGTGATAATCAGCAAGTGCAAGCTGGGCAATTGCTGTTAAAGCTCGATCCTAAAGACTATGAGAATAAAGTCCAACAAGCTCAAGCTACATTGGAATCCTCGAAGCGAACCGCAAATGCAGCTCAAGCGAATATTGACCTAGCATCCCAAACTACTAGTGGTAAGACAACTCAAGCCCAAGGAAATATAAACACTGCCCAATCCGCGATCGCTACAGCTCAAGCCGTGATGCAAGAAGCTCAAGCAGGAGTTCCCTTAGCTGAAGCTCAAGTCGAACAAGCCAATGCTAGCTTGCAACATGCTGAAACTGACTATAATCGCTACAATACTCTATTTAAGCAAGGAGCTATTACTAATCAACAATTAGATACAGCAAAAGCTGATTTTGATGTTGCTCAAGCTCAGAAGAACTCAGCACTTCAGGTTGTGCAACAGGCTAAATCAAGACTCGCCCAAGCCCAAGAAGGAATTGTCAGTGCTCAATCGAGACTGGCTGCATCTGGTGGTGAATTGGAACAGGCGGCGGCTAGCGGACAGCAAACAACGGTAAATCGTAGCGAATATGAGGCGGCTCAATCAGCGATCGCGCAATCAGCAGCATCCCTCAAAGATGCACAATTACAGCTTTCCTATATCGATGTCTTCGCCACTAGTGCAGGACGTATTGGCAAGAAAAATGTGGAAGTTGGTAATCGCATCCAAGTTGGTGCGCCACTAATGGCGATCGTTGAGAACAATTACTGGATCGTGGCTAACTTCAAAGAGACTCAGCTCAATAGAATCAAAACTGGACAGCTAGTAGAAGTTAAGCTTGATGCCTTTCCCGATCGCACATTTACTGGTCGTGTCGAAAGCATTTCTCCCGCCTCTGGCTCTCAATTCTCTTTATTACCACCAGATAACGCGACAGGCAACTTCACCAAAATCGTCCAGCGTATTTCCGTGAAAATCACCTTAGATCCCCAAAGTCTCAAGGGCTATGAATCACGGATTACGGCAGGGATGTCTGCGGAAGTTACAGTCGAAATCAAATAATTTTGTATGCAAACAACTGAGAACAGATCCTTATTTCCTGCATTGCGATCGCGAAACTATCGCTTATTTTTTGCGGGGCAAGGCGTATCTTTAATTGGCACATGGATGACCCAAATTGCCACAGTATGGCTGGTGTATCACCTCACTCAATCAGCTTTTATGTTGGGAATCGTGGGATTTACGAGCCAAATTCCCAGTTTTGTTCTCGCTCCTTTTGGTGGTGCATTTGTCGATCGCTTTCCTTGTTATCGGATTTTGATCGGTACACAAATTCTAGCGATGGTGCAATCCTTAGCCCTTGCCGCCTTAGCCTTATCAGGTGTGATCCAAATCTGGCATGTCCTTGCCTTAAGTCTATTCCAAGGCATAATCAATGCTGTCGATGCACCAGCACGACAGGTATTTGTATTTGAACTGGTCGAACAAAGAGAAGATTTAGCCAATGCGATCGCCATTAATTCCACCATGTTTAACGGAGCGCGATTAATTGGTCCAGCCCTCGGTGGATTACTGATTGCCAGAGTTGGTGAAGCTTACTGCTTTCTCATTGACGGACTGAGCTACATTGCCGTAATTATGGCTTTACTGGCGATGCGCTTTGTACCGAAGGAAATCACCGCGATCACAGGTAATCATTTCCAAAAGATTATCGAAGGATTCGCCTATACCTTTAGTAGCCCACCCATTCGTTCCATTTTACTGCTATCAGGGCTAGTCAGCCTCATGGGTATGCAATACGCCGTACTCGTGCCAGTCTTTGCCGACAAAATCCTCAAAGGTGATGCTCAAACATTGGGCTTTTTGATGGCAGCATCGGGTGTGGGAGCCATCTTTGGCGGCGTTTATCTAGCCACAAGGCGATCGGTCATCGGACTTGGGAAGTTCATTGTCATCAGTCCTAGCATTTTAGGAATTGGCTTAATTATCTTTGCTCTATCCCGCTTTTTACCACTTTCTCTATTCGCGATGCTCCTGATCGGCTTAGGCACAATTCTGCAAATCTCCGCAGGCAACATCATTCTGCAAACCATTGTCGATGATGATAAGCGTGGGCGCGTCATGAGCCTATACACGATGTCATTTTTAGGCATGACTCCTTTCGGCAATCTCTTAGGCGGAACTTTAGGCGATCGCATTGGCGTTACTGACACCTTAATCATTGCGGGAATCGTTTGCATTTTAGGTTCAATTTACTTCAGCCGCCAATTACCTGCATTAAAGAAGATTGTTTACAAGATATACGAGCGCAAAGGAATCATCACCAGCTAAGGATTTGCCAGATGAGGGAGAGATTTGTTCCCCAATCACATCGAGATAAGCTAAACTGTAATTCTGTTGTTATTTTGCTTATTGAGTTTTTTATGAACAACATTCAAGAACTTGTGATTGACAAAGTAAAAGCTTTATCACTCAATCAACAAAAAACAGTTTTGTATTTTATTGATCAGCTTTTAACGCCTAATGTTATCGATTCCGCGCAAAAACTGGAAGCGTTGTTGATGGAAGGAGTTGATAGTTTGGAACGGGGTGAGGGAATTGTCGCTACTGATGATTGGTGGGAACAAGAGCGAGATCGCTTAATCAACAATTAATCAAATCTTCTAAAGAAATAAAATTAATGTATAGTATTATTATCGCGCTTCCTGCTCGTGCTGATATTACGCATAACTATGAGTATTTATCCGAATTTAATTCTGAAGTGGCGTTGAAGTTTTTTGATGCAACTCGATATAGTTTTGCAGAGATCGCTCGAAATCCTCAAATTGGGCGTAATTATCCCAGCAATAATCCTCGCCTTAATGGGTTGAGAAAGTGGTATGTCAAAGGTTTTAGAAAACATCTGATCTTCTATCGAGTTCAGGAATCAGCCATTGAAATTGTGAGGGTATTGCAGGGTGTTCAGGACATTGAACGTATTCTGAATGATGAGTTGTAGCGATTTTTAGTTTTTTAGAGCTTGTAGAAATAAGGCGATCGCAGTCAGCATCATTAATCCTAATCCTGTCCGCCAAAGGATTTGCCAGATTAGTAAAGATATATGGGCTAAAAATATCAGGATTTTATCTGTTATCCTAAGATTAGCCAATCTCAAAAGACGATGACTAATCAAATTCAAGCTTATTTGCAAGAAGTGACGCAAATTTATCAAAAGGGTAATGCGACAGAGCATACCTATCGTCCTGCGTTGAAGAAGTTGCTTGAATCGTTTGACAACAATATTTTGGCAGTGAATGAGCCGAAGCGGATTGCTTGCGGTGCGCCAGATTTTTGGATTGGTCAGGGGGCTTTAGAAATTGGACATCTTGAGGCTAAGGATATTGGTATTTCGCTAAAGAGTTTGGAAAAGAAGAACCAAATGCAGCGTTATTTTAATGCCTTGGGGAATTTGATTTTGACTGATCATTTGGAATTTCGGTGGTATGTGGGTGGGGAGTTACGGTTAGCGGCATCGATCGCTACCTTTGATAAGCAGAAGAAAATTAAGCCTGAACCTGAAGGGATTGCACAGGTTGACCAGCTTTTGCGACAGTTTTTATTGACTAAGGTTGTGCAAGTCACGACTCCCAGAGCCTTAGCGAAAAGGATGGCGGCTTTGGCGCAGTTGATTAGGGATGCCATTAATACGGCTTTGAATGATAGCGATCGCGGTGGGATGTTGCGACAACAGTTAGAGTCTTTTCGCTTGGTGTTGATTCGCGATTTGACGGGTGAGCAGTTTGCGGATATGTATGCTCAGACGATCTGCTATGGTTTGTTTGCGGCGCGTTGCAATACCGATCAAGTAAGTTCTTTTTCGCGTGAGACGGCAGGTTTTCGCTTGCCAAAAACGAATCCATTTTTGCGGGGTATTTTTAATCAGATTGCGGGTTCGGAACTGGACGATCGCATTGTTTGGGCGGTGGATACTTTGGCGACTATTTTGCAGCAAACGGATATGTCGGCAATTTTGAGCGATTTTGGTAAGCGCGATCGCCGTGAAGATCCTGTGGTGCATTTTTATGAGACATT
Organism: Pseudanabaena sp. BC1403; assembly: GCF_002914585.1. Lineage (NCBI taxonomy): Bacteria > Bacillati > Cyanobacteriota > Cyanophyceae > Pseudanabaenales > Pseudanabaenaceae > Pseudanabaena > Pseudanabaena sp. BC1403. The sequence goes on along the minus strand of NZ_PDDM01000002.1, from coordinate 83,325 downwards.
TCTAGCGGAATATGATCCGAAGATGCGCGAGTCACGAGGGGTTTACTATACGCCTGAGCCTGTGGTTGGCTATATTGTGCGTAGTGTGGATTATATTCTCAAGGAGAAGTTTGGGATTAAGAAGGGATTGGCGGATAGTACGAAGATTCCTAGCCCTCATCCCCCAGCCCCTTCTCCCAAGGCGGGAGAAGGGGAGCAAGAAAAAGAATCTTTAAGTCCCTCTCCCTCTTTGGGAGAGGGATTTAGGGTGAGGGTAGATATGCATAAGGTGCTAATCCTTGATCCTGCGGTGGGGACTGGGACGTTTATGCATCGGGTGATTGAGCATATTTATGAGGGTTTCAAGAATCAGAAAGGGATGTGGTCGGGTTATGTGAGTCAGCATTTGTTGCCGCGTTTGTTTGGGTTTGAGTTGCTGATGGCTCCTTATACGGTGGCGCACATGAAGTTGGGGTTACTGCTTAAAGAGACGGGCTATGATTTTCAGTCTGAGGAGCGTTTACGGATTTATTTAACAAATACTTTGCAAGAGTCTTTTCAAATTGCAGATCAGGCGGTTAGTTTTGGTTCTCGAATTAAAGAAGAAGCTGAGGCGGCGAAAGAGGTTAAACAAGAGCATCCTGTCATGGTGATTATTGGTAATCCTCCTTACTCTGGACATTCAGTAAATACGGGAGATTGGATTAAAGGTTTGCTCAATGGGAAGGATATTATCTCAAATACAAAAACTGATAGTTATTTTGAGGTTGATGGGAAGCCTTTGGGAGAGAAAAATCCTAAGTGGTTAAATGATGATTATGTGAAGTTTATTCGCTTTAGTCAATGGAGAATCGATCAAACGGGTTACGGAGTTTTGGCTTTTGTCACTAATCATGGTTATTTAGATAATCCAACTTTTCGAGGAATGCGTCAAAGTTTGTTAAAGACTTTTGATGAGATTTATATTTTAGATTTGCATGGTAATAGCAAGAAAAAAGAAACTTGTCCTGATGATTCTGTCGATCAAAATGTGTTTGATATTCAGCAGGGTGTAGCGATTGGAATTTTTGTTAAATATCAAAATAGTCAGCAAAAATCAGCAACGGTTTATCATGCGGATTTATGGGGTAAGCGTGAGGTTTTTGAAAATAAGCAACTTGTTGGGGGTAAGTATCATTGGTTAGATGAAAGTGATATTAGCTCAATGATTTCTGATGTAAACAAACTACAACCAGATGCGCCATTTTATCTATTTAAGCCTCAGAATATTGATCAAAGATTAGAGTATGACAAATTCTGGAAAATTACTGAGGTCATGAATACTAATGTTTTAGGATTTCAGACTCATCGCGATGATTTTGCGATTGATTTTGATGAGATAAGTATTATTAAAAAATTTCAAGAATTAAGAAATAATGATCTTTCTGATAATGATTATATTGGTAAATATGAACTTAAAACTAATAAAGATTGGCGTTTAGATAAAGTCCGTCAGAGTGTTCGCTCCGATAATCAGTGGAAAGAAAAAATAATTAGCTGTTTATATCGTCCTTTTGATTGGCGCTACTGTTATTACAGTGATGCGGTAATGGATAGACCTAGACGAGAATTAATCGATCATGTTTTTAAAAAGGATAATTTATGTTTACTATCTTCAAGACAGCAAGCAAATTTAGGTTATAGACATTGTTGGGTATCTAACGAACCTGCTAACGATTGTGTGATCTCAACAACAAGCCGAGAAGCAAATCAAGTTTTCCCTCTTTATCTCTACCCAACCAACACTCCAACCCTATTTGAAGCCGAACCAACTAACTCCCCAAATGGTCGCCGCCCAAACCTAGCACCAGAATTTATCAACGAACTTTCTCAAAAACTCAGCTTAGAATTTTTGACCGATGGCAAAGGCGATCAAGTCAAAACCTTTGCACCAGAAGACATCTTTAACTATATTTATGCCACCTTCCACTCCCCAACCTATCGCCAACGTTACGCCGAATTTCTGAAAATTGACTTTCCGCGAGTACCCCTCACCAGCAACAAACAACTATTTTGGGAACTAGCCACCAAAGGCGACAAACTCGTACAACTTCACCTGATGAAAGAAACAGGGGCAGAAATTAGCAACTATCCCATCGATGGCTCTAACCTTGTCGAGCAAGTCAAATACAACGAAATCCAACAACAAATCTGGATTAACGACCAGCAGTATTTCGCCAACATCCCCAACCACATTTGGAACTTCCACATCGGCGGCTATCAGGTCTGTCAGAAATGGCTCAAAGACCGCAAAGGACGCGAACTCAGCTTTGACGACCTCGTTCATTATCAAAACATCATCTCCATCTTAGGCGAAACCATCGAGATTATGAACGATATTGATCAAATCATTACCAAACATGGAGGCTTCCCATTTGGGTAAGGAGTAATAAAATGTATAGCCAAATATCAAACCCTAAAATCTATAATCGTCTTGGTATTTCTAGCCAACAACTTACTCAATTTTGTCAAAAATGGAAAGTTGCTGAACTAGCATTATTTGGCTCAATCCTACGAGACGACTTTCGGGAAGATAGCGATATAGATTTATTAGTTTCCTATCAACCTAATGCTAAACGCGGTCTATTTGAAAAAATGACTATGAAAGAAGAACTCGAAATAATGCTAAATCGTAAAGTTGACCTAGTTAGCAAACAAGCCATTAACAAAAGTCTTAACTGGCTAAGGCGCAAAAATATCCTTGACTCTGCCGAGGTAATTTATGTCGCGTGATCAAGAAGCAATTATTGATATAACAGAATCTATTAAACTGATTTTGCAGTATATGACAGGAATAGATCAAGAGGCACTTGCAGTCAATTATGAAAAGCAAGACGCTATTTTGCGGCGTGTTACCATCATTGGTGAAGCAACTAAACGACTATCACAAGAATTCAGGCAAAATCATCCCGCTATTCCTTGGAAGAAAATAGCAGGAATGCGAGATGTAATTACCCATGACTATGATGAAATTGACCTAACCGAAATTTGGACAGTCATCACAGAAAACATTCCTGAACTTTTGAAATACTTAGAAAATTTGCATCATACCAATATTGAATAAAATCAAGTGATCGCCCTTAGCTAAAGTTATAAAATAAAAGAAACTTACGCAAACCCATCAAGAGTCAATCATGCTAAACCTTGAATATCTCACTAACAAAGAAGGACAACCCACCGCCGTTGTCATCCCCATCGCAATTTGGAGACAACTCCTACCAATTGATAACGCCTCTCTAGAAGACCTTAGCGAAGCAATAGAAGATTATTGTCTCAATAAAGCAATAGATGAAGGTAAAAACACTCTTCTTTACTCCCATGCCGAAGCTCTAGCCTTTTTAGAGGATTAGATTGGAAGACTAAAATGGAAGTAAAGTATCGCCAATCATTTTTAAAAGATCCGCACATTACACCGCAAAGAATTTTTATCGTTACTTCCCTTAGAAAAAGATCCTAAGTTTTATCGCAGTTAACAAGTGGCGATCGCAATGATTACAACTTATATCGTAATCAATCAATTCATACAGCAAATCAAGTGTTAGTCGGTCAAAGTACGGTATATAGATAAGACTAGTCAATACCTTGCCGAACATCAATGCAATTACCAATCAACGCCCAAAATCTACGCTCCCACTAGATTATGTGCCCTTAAGAATCTGGATAGGAGTTGCCGCCAGTATGTTGGGCGCATTCATGGCAGTATTGGATATTCAAATTACCAACTCCTCACTCCAAGATATCCAAGCCGCCTTAGGTGCAACTCTAGAAGAAGGTTCTTGGATTTCTACCGCTTATCTTGTCGCTGAGATTGTGGTGATTCCCTTGACAGGTTGGTTATCGCAGGTATTCTCGATCCGTCGTTACATCTTGGTGAATGCCGCCTTATTTATCTTCTTTTCGATTTGCTGTGCTTCCGCTTGGGACTTGTCATCGATGATTGTCTTTCGCGCCCTTCAAGGAGCAACAGGAGGGATTTTAATCCCGATGGCATTTACAAATATGTTAGTAACCTTGCCACCATCCAAACAGCCTGTGGGCATGGCACTATTCGGAATTACCGCCACATTTGCGCCTTCGATTGGTCCCACCTTGGGCGGATGGCTGACCAATAATTATAGCTGGCACTATATCTTCTATTTGAATGTTATCCCCGGATTATTACTCCTTGCAGGTGTTTGGTATGGCATCAAGCAGCAAGCACCGAAACCAGAATTGCTCAAGCAAGGCGACTGGTGGGGAATTATTTCGATGGCGATCGGTTTAGCTTCTTTGCAAGTGGTTTTAGAAGAAGGTTCGCGCAAGGATTGGTTTAGCTCATCATTGATTATCACTCTCGGTGCGATCGCAGCTACATTCCTAGCCCTATTTTTCTGGATCGAATTAACGCGCAAACAGCCATTTATTAATTTACGGCTACTACGCGATCGCAATTTTGGTCTGGCAAGTATCGTCAACATCTCGCTGGGAGTAGGGCTATATGGTTCCATTTATCTTTTGCCTCTATATCTAGTCCAAATCCAGAAATATAATGCCTTGCAAATTGGTGAAGTATTAATGTGGGCTGGAATTCCACAATTATTTTTGATTCCTTTTGTACCAAAGTTAATTAAGCTTTTGGATAGCCGTTTGATAATTGGAGTGGGCGTAATTGTGTTCTCAATTAGCTGTTTTATGAACTCCGATCTCACCAATCTCAGTGGCATCGATCAGTTACGCTGGTCACAATTAGTCAAAGCAATGGGTCAACCGCTAATTATGGTTCCTCTGTCGGCTGTCGCTACTGCTGGTTTACCAAAGTCACAAGCGGGTTCGGCTAGTGGATTATTTAATATGATGCGTAATTTAGGCGGCTCTTTTGGGATTGCGGCTTTGGCGACTTTGCTAACCCAGCGCGAAAAGTTCCATTCTAATCGTTTGGGTGATGCGATCTCTCTGTATAATCCTGAAACTCAGCAACGAGTAGATACTTTGACACAGTTGTTTGTGAGTAAGGGGGCAGATTTTAATACAGCCCAGTCTCAGGCTTTTCAAGCGATCGCGAGTACGGTGAGTCGTGAGTCCTATGTGATGGCTTTTAATGATTGTTTCTATTTTGTCGGCTTTGCATTGTTGTTGAGTGGAGTGGCGGTCTTATTTTTTAAGAAGGTGCGAGTCTCAGATACTTCTGGTGGCGGTCATTAACTAGAGAGCGTACCGCCCGCGTAGCGGGCGGTACGCTTGTCTAGGTTCTTAGCTACATAACAAAACCTCAAATTGTTCTACGCCAATCAGTTCAGCGACTCGATAGGCTGAGGCGATCGCACCTTCATGCAAACCATCACCGAGATAAGCTCCCGCGTGGTAAGTATTATTCTCACCATTAGTGGCTACTACTTCATCTCGGTATCGAAAAGATTCTGTAGTATACAAAGGAGTATGATGCTTTTGGATATGAATATAGCGATCGCGAGCAATTATCTCTTCTAGTTGGTAAGACAGGAAATATTTTTGAGGAGATGAAATATTGCAAAGCTGATTCAGATAACTGTTATAGCCCCAGCGAGTATCTGTTTGAAAGAAATCAAATTCTGAAGGTTGCTTGATGCCATAGCGATCGTAAATGGAAGCATCTTTATGGACTACGCTATCTACATAATTAGGCTGCCAATGGGAAAATCGTTTGATTTCTGATGTAGTTGGATTGGCTAATAGGGCAGTAACTTGGTCGGGCGGTGTGGCGAATACCACTTTATCAAATTCCTCAATTTCACCTGTAGATTGAATAATTTTTATAATATTTGAGCTTCTGACAATGCGATCGACTTCCACATTTAGCAAAATCTTTCCCTTAAATTTCGCCAAGATTTTCTCAATATAGGAATAAACTCCACCTTGAATTCTGAGCCATTTGACCGCAACATCATCTCGTAAAACAGGAATCGCTAATTCTGCTGGGAAATCATCAATCATCTCCAAAGGCATAGAATAACTATACATAACTAGCAACTTTAGCCAAGTATTGCGAGTACAAGGACGTTTCAAATATTGGGATAATGGCTGATTATAGAAATCTTTTGCAGTCGCAAATCTTATCCTTAGCCATAATTTTGCGGAACGTGCATAGAGAGTATCAATGCGTAAATATTCGATAAGACGACGAAAGCCTGTAAAGTTATTCTGAATTGTGACTTTTGATAGATAATGACTTCCATTTTTAAAAAACATTGCCGAGCCAATGTCAACAGGTTCTAGTTCTACTTCTAACTCCTGCATTAGCCCTAAGAAGTGATGAAATGTAGCGGGAAATTCGATTACCCCACATTCCAAAATCTCTTGGCAGTCTGATTGGTTTGGTTGCACATTCTTGTTCAATGTCCGAATATGTCCACCTAAACTTGCTTGTCGCTCAAAAACTGTAACTTGATGTCCCTGCTTATCGAGGAGGTAGGCTGTAGCCATGCCACTAGCGCCACCGCCAATAATCGCGATTTTCATAATGGAATTCTCAGTTAATCAATAAGTCAATAAAATGGATAAAGAATCCCAAAAGCCATTAAAAATGTTGCAAAGCAACATTTTTAATGGCTTTTGGGATTTGGAAGATCGCCTAAAATCACATCACCTGATAATCGCTGATATAGCAATGCACCAGTCCAAATCGTAGGAGCAAACCCAGGGTAGCCAGATGAAGCATTACAGAAATAGAAATGATTGAGTGAAGTTTCGTGATTTAAGCGACCTAACCCCATATTCCGAGGGGTCAAACTAGAACCATAGGAATTACCATTGGGACACCAGCAAAATCTCTCATTGGTTGTCGGGCTACCCGTAATGTGAAAAACCATATGCTTTCTAAAGTTCGGTACATATTTGTCTTCGACCACATCAAGAATGGAATCGAAAATCTCCTGCTTTTTGAGTTTATAAGCTTGGCGATCGCACTCCAGTAATTGCTTGAAGTAGTCATAATTCGCCACCGTGAGAAATTCGACAATCTGACTGTCTTCGGGGCAGTCTTCACCTGATTCGGTAAGTAAAGTGGGAGTAGTGATCGCAAAACTAGGATTAGAAAAATCATGGCGATCGTACATTTGAGCAAAGGCTTCATTGAGATTTTGATGTCCCGTATGGAAGAGATTCCATTTGCCAAAGCCATAGTCGCGCAGGTCAATATCTTTAACCACACAATAAGCCATGTAGTTAGATACCGAATATTCATAGTCGAGTTTTCGACGCACTGTTTTAGAGAATTGTGCTTCGCCAATCATCTTGGCGGCTTTTTTAGGGTCAATATTGCAAATCACTGTATCACCAACAAACTCATCGGTTTGATGGCTCAGCAGATTCATCGCCTGAACTCCTGTCACAGTTCTATTTGTTACTCTAAAGTTTGTGACTTCATGATTTAGGAGTACTTGCCCTCCGTTAGATTCAATCACCTTAACCAACGAGTTGATCACATGCTCAAAATGCTGGGTTGGATAATAGGCTCCTGCTTGGTAGCCTCGAAATAACACCACCCATGCATAGAAAGAGAGTTGATTGGGCGGTAGTAAAAAATCTAGCCATTGGAGAGCTAGTAAAGTTTGAGCAGCTTGGGGAAGTTGAAACTTGTCAAATACATCTTGCAGAGTGCTATTGAGATATTGCACCGTAGAAAATACCTCAATTGGATGTTTTAGTAATTCTATGGGATTAAGTGGCGGTGATAATTTTTTTAAGCCTTGCCCTGTCTGTTCTACTGCGTTGACAAATTGGCGGAGGCGATCGCAAGATTCGGGAAATAGCAAAGATAAGCGCTGAATTAGTTCCTCTGGATCTGAAGGAATATCGATGGCATAGTCTGGCATCCTCATATGGTCAAAGCCTTGAGGATCGTAACTTTCAAAGGTAACTTCTTTCTCTAATCCTAATTTTTTTAGTACCCGATTCACCGTTTGTCCTTCGCCACAGTCCCAGACATAATGAAACTGGGCATTAAACTTATATTTTTTTGCCATCGTAAATGTATGCCCAAATCCACCAGCATGTTCATGGGCTTCAAGGATTTGGACAGTTTTGCCTGAGTGTGCCATCAAAGCACCAAAGGTCAAGGCTGACAGACCACTACCAACTATCAAGTAATCGGTTTTCATAATGCATCACCAATCATAAAACCTTTCAACAATCTTTTCATTTGTAAATCCCTACCTAACTATCTCTTGTTCATTTCAAAACAATTGAGAAGTGGGTTCTCTAGATACTTTGATAGGTCAATGATTGGTTTCTTGAATGATTTGATTGATTACGACTTAAAACGTAATTGAATCATAGATAGGATTTACGCACTAACCACAATTGGTAGGGGCAATTCATGAATTGCCCCTACCAATGAATAAGGTTTTCAAGTCGTTTTACGTAAGTCCTGATAGAGTGTGGCGGCGCTAAGCGCCGCCACACTCTATCAGGACTTACGTTGTCTCCACAATGACACCATCCTGCATATTAATGATTCGCTTGGTCTGTTCTGCAACTGAGGCATCATGGGTAACGATCGCGATCGTGGTTCCCTGTTGATTTAGTTCCGTTAGCAATTTCATAATTTCGCGGGAAGTCTTAGAATCTAATGCTCCTGTTGGTTCATCAGCCAAGACCAAGGCAGGATGATTTACTAATGCCCTTGCGATCGCCACTCGTTGTTGTTGTCCTCCCGACAGTTGGCTAGGACGATTAGTTAAGCGATCGCCTAATCCCATTTTCTCTAAAGCTTCTGTTGCCGATTCTATTCTTTCTGTTCTTGATACATCGGCATAAATCATTGGCAACATTACATTCTCTAAGGCGGTCAACCTTGGTAAGAGGTTGAATTGTTGAAACACGAAGCCAATATACTGATTGCGAATATCGGCAAGCTCATCATCATCTAGGGTAGTCAGGTCTCTATCGTCTAGAATATACGATCCGCTAGTGGGGCGATCTAAACAGCCAATGATATTCATCAGGGTCGATTTTCCTGAACCTGAAGCGCCCATAATAGCAACATATTCGCCATTTTCTACAGAAAAATTAATTCCCTTAAGCACTGGTACATCTAGTTCTCCCAAGTGAAAGGTCTTGGTAATGTCTTCGATCGCGATCATAGTTGCCATAGTGATTTACTTCTATCGTAATTACTCATTGTGAAGGGCAGCGATCGGGTCTAATTTCGCTGCATTCCTTGCGGGGATTCCACCTGCCAAAATACCAACGATTAGCGAGAGTGTGAACCCCGTACCAACTGACCACAACGGTACAATAAACGGAAAGTTGAATATGGCTGCCGCGACCAAAGCCAATCCCACGCCAAACCCTACGCCAATTACACCGCCGATTGTGGAGATGAGAATTGATTCAGTCAAAAACTGCCTCAAAATGTCTCTACCAGTTGCGCCTACAGCTTTACGAATCCCGATTTCTCGCGTTCGTTCCATCACCGAGACCAGCATGATATTAGCTATACCAATGCCTCCCACTACCAGAGAAATACCTGCGATCGCTCCCACCATCAAAGTTAAATAACCCATCACACTGCCGAAGGTGCTAATAATATCCACCAAATTTGTAATCACAAAATCATCAAGGATCGGTGGACGAATGCGATGTCGCAGCCGTAAAATATTTGTTACCTGAAACTGAGCCGAATTGAGTTGATCGGGATCGCTGGCTTCTACCCAAAATCCATTGATTGCCACACCCGTTAAAGCATTGTTGCCGACAATTTGGGCTGACATATTGGTCAAAGGAATATAGATTACATCGTCCATGCTTTGCCCACCCATCGTTCCCTTTGATTCGGCTACTCCGACTACGGTGTAACGCTTGCCTCTAATCCGCAAATCTGCGCCAATTACCTTTTCACCAGATTTAAATAATTTATCTCTCACCGTGGAACCAAGGAACGCCACAGGCTTAGCGGCTTCCAAATCTGACTGATTAAAATAGAGTCCCTCTTGAACTTGAATGTTTCTGATCGCTGGAAGGTTCAAATCTGCTCCAACTAGGATGGTAGAAATATTGATATTGCCTCGCACTACCTGAATAGCGCCACGCTGTAAATATGCCGTAACTGATTTAGCTGCTGGGACTTGCTTGGCGATCGCTTTCGCATCTTCCCATGTCAGCGTACTAGCCGAACCATCACCTTGACTAATCCCCCCTGTTCTCGCCGCTCCTGCTTGGACTAGCATTACATTGGTTCCGAGTTCCTGAATTGTGAGTTCAGTTTGTTTCTGTACCCCTTGTCCGATGGAAGTAATGGCAATCACGGAAGAAATACCAATAATCACGCCCAACATGGTTAAACCAGTCCGCAGTTTGTTACCCCAAAGGGTTTCGACGGACATGATCAGAATTTGACTAAAAGAGACTTTACGTTTGTGAAGTGATCGCTTGGAGGATTGAGAATTTGATTGAGATTTTTGCATAGTGAGAAGGCTCCTTAACCGCCATTAGGGGTCGAAACCTTGCGAGTTCCTGATGGAAAGCTGAGTAAAACTCGTTCGGTTCCAGTTAGCCCAGATTTCACTTCGGTTTTATCGTTCACCGTTGTCCCGACTGTAATTGGCACAAAAGCCGAACCACCTTTATCATTAGCAACAAACACTCCCTGAGCGCCATTCTGCTCGACGATCGCTCCCGTAGGAACTACCAACACATTCGTTAGCTCTCCAGCCTTAAACTGCACGTTTACATTCATGCCCGATCGCAACAATCCTTCAGGATCGGGAACTGATGTTTTTACTTGAAAGCTGGTCACATTCTGTGTCACATCGGACTGAGTAGCAATTTGAGTGACTTTTCCTGTAAAGGTTTTACCCGAATAGGCATCTACTTGAATTGTCGCCTCTAAGTCCAGACGGATTTGGGAAATATTCGCTTCAGCGACCTGAGCTACGATTTGATTTGCTGACGCGAGAGACAAAATAGAAGATGAGGTTGCCGAAGTAACCGCACTACCCGAAGTAGTCGGAGTTACGAAGGCTCCAGGATCGGCAAATTTACGCCCAATCGTGCCGCTAAAGGGCGCTCTTAGCACCATATCATCGATATTTGCTTGGATAACTTGCAACGATCCTTGCGCTGCCATTACTTGAGCGCTAGCCTCATCGATGTCTTCCTGTTGCGATCCCGCTTGTGAAAGATCGAGAGCTTCGAGGTCTTGTTTGACCTGTGCTTGAGCGCGATCGCGAGTTGTTAGCGCCGTATCGTAAGCCTGTTTAGAAATAGCTCCTTCCCGATTTAGCGATTGATTGCGCTGTAAATCATTCTCAGCTAAGCGCAGGGCAAATTCAGAATCCTGTAATTTAGCATTCGCTTGAGCCGTCGCTTGTTGACGATTGCCACCGATTACCTTTTGCAGATTAGCTTCCGCCGCCGCCAGATTTCCCCGTGATTGAAGCAATTGACCTTGAAGATTCGTATCATCCATATAAGCAAGAATCTGTCCAGCTTTGACGACATCACCTTCTTTAACCAGTAATTGCTTCAAGATTCCTGAAGTCTTTGGACTCACATTTACAGATTGCTGTGGTTGCACAGTTCCATTTGCTGAAACCAAAATTGTGAGGTTACTACGCTCAACGGGCGCTGTTTGAATTTTATTCTTCGCCTGCTGTTGGGGAACTATCACTAGTTGGTTATACGCAAAATATCCAACTCCCATCATGGGGATCAATATAAATAACCCAAATAGCCAAGGCTTTGTTTTTGACTTTGGCTTAATAGTCTCCTTATGTTTTAAGGTAGCAGTTTGGGGTAATACTTCTAATTTTTGCATGGAGCTATGGGTTACTAATTTAGTATTTTTTGGCTCGATTAAATAAAATATTAATGTTGGATGATTTTTGGAATTAGGAGTAAAGTGATTTACCGAGAAAGCAAATAAAATATAACTTGAAAAATTAGATTTAAAATTTTAACTTCAATCTAAGTTTAAGCAAGTCAAAATTATAGCTAAACTTAAATATGCCATAAGCATGTTTGAAATAATGTATATATAAATGTTTGAGTTGTATAACCAGTATAAAAATGCATCAAAAATTAATAACTCAATTAAGAAAGCATTGTAATGGATTTTCAAAAAATAATTTCTAATATGGAAATACAATACCAAAACACAAAGCGGCTACGCCGCTTTGTGTTTTTAAAACCTTACAGGGTTTGCTTTTAATCCACAGAAGTGTTGTCACACTTCTGTGGATTGGTATAAGAGATAGCTAAGACATAAAGCTTGCATTTATATCAATGTAATGATTTAAATACTTCTTAAACAAGTTATACAATTACCATTTATTTCAAGCACAAATTAGAACTTATATATGTGAAGATAATTCATGTAAAGCTACAAGCTTTAGAAAAAAATATATGAACCTAAATAATTTTTTTGATAAGTTCTCATCTTCTACTAGCTTTATTTCAGGCATAACAACTGTAATGATTGTTGGTGTCACACCTGCCGCAATCAACGCTCAAATCCATGCTCAAAACTACGGGCAGCGAATTGATTATTATTCACTCCATCGATAAGCGTAGGTCTGAATAATCATGGGGTTGAAATGCTGAAATCGCTGCAAAAATTGGAGTAATTAGAATCTCATGACACAAACAGGAAGATTAGATCATAATCTAGATGGAGATCCTAAAAATTCACGTTTCAAGGGATTTTTTAATAACTTTCGTGGGGACTTGACAGGAGGACTAACCGCCGCAGTTGTAGCATTGCCATTGGCTCTAGCCTTTGCAGTGGCAAGTGGTGTCGAGCCCAAAGCTGGGCTTTATACAGCTATTGTGGCGGGCATTGTCGCCGCTATATTTGGCGGATCGCCAGTGCAGATTACTGGCCCAACAGGGGCGATGGCAGTGGTTTTGGTCGGAATCGTTGCTAAATATGGCATTGAGAAAGTTTGGATTGCTGGTGTAATGGCGGGGATGATCCAAATTGCGCTTGGTGTAGCCAAGTTAGGGCGTTTGGTAAAGTATATGCCCTACCCTGTTACCGCAGGATTTACCAATGGGATCGCGGTAATTATTTTTTGCGGACAGTTAAATAACTTCTTCGGTTTACATCTACCAAATCAGGAGCACTTCTTACAGTCTCTCTGGCAAACTCTCACCCATCTAGAAGGCTATAACTGGTTAGCGATCGCTTTAGCATTACTGACTATCGGTTCCAAACTATTATGGAATCGGGTTAATCAATCCGTGCCTGGCTCTTTAGTTGGTTTAGTAGTCGCCACGATCGCAGCAGTAATTGCCAAATCGCTATGGAATCTCGAAGTGCCAACGATTGGGATCATTCCCCAGTCTTTACCAATGCCGCAAACAATTCCCCATTGGAATGATTTTAGTCTAGTTCGCCAGTTGATCGATCCTGCGATCGCCCTAGCTGCACTCGGTAGCATTGAATCTTTGCTAGCTGCTGTTGTTGCTGATGGTATGAGCGTTAGCGATCGGCACAATAGCGATCAAGAACTAATTGGGCAAGGGTTAGCAAATATGATCGTGCCATTCTTTGGCGGGATTCCTGCAACTGGAGCAATCGCACGTACTGCTGTTAACGTTCGTGCTGGTGGCAAAACTCGCTTATCGGGAATCGTTCATGGTATTGCTTTAGCACTCATTGTACTTGTCTTCGCACCTTTAGCCTCACAAATTCCCTTGGCAGCCCTTGCGGGGATTCTGATGATTACCAGTATCAGAATGATGGAATGGGAAGCGATCGGCTTGCTGCTACATACAACTTACGCTGATTTCAGCGTCATGATGCTTACATGGCTGGTTACGGTCTGTTTTGACTTGGTACTGGCTGTGGAAGTGGGACTGATTGCAGCGGGAATTCTATTTATTAAGCGCATGAGTGAGCTGAGTCTCGTAAAAATGCCAGAAGATAGCGTGTTTCCCTCTGGAGTTCCCATAGGTTTTGGTAAGCATATTGCGGTGTATCGGATCGATGGTCCGATGTTCTTCGGTGCGGCGGAGCAATTTGTCACTTTCTTGCGAGATGCCCCTGAGGTCAGGTATCTAATTTTAAGAATGCGCTATGTTCCAAGTATGGATACTACTGGCTTAGTAGCACTAGAAGAGATTTTTCACGATCTAAAACGTCATGATTGTCAATTGATTTTGAGCGCTCTGCGACCAGAAGTCGAGCAGCTTTTAGACCGCAGTGGATTGCTCGCCGAAATTGGACGTGAAAATTGCTTTGAATCAACTGAAACAGCCCTCCATAAACTTGTCCCAAATATAGCAATGTAAGCTTTGCGTAGGAAATAAAACCCAAATTAATAAAGGCGGAGCTTCGCTCCGCCTTTATTAATTTGGGTTTTATTTTGTCCTAGCTATCTCTTAGAAACCATTTAAGAATTGAGCTAGATCCCCCCCAGCCCCCCTTAAAAAGCTACCGTGTACACACAAGTCATAAAATCCAGTCAAGTCAACAATTAATCGCCCCCTAGCCCCCAATTCTGGGGGGACAAGAAAATAAAATTTCTTTCAAAGTCCCCCAGAATTGGGGATTTAGGGGGCTTAGATCCATCGAAACGAAGACAGTTGACTTGTGTGTACACGGTAGCTTAAAAGGGGGGAGAATTAAATTCTTCCCCCTTTTTAAGGGGGATTGAGGGGGATCTCTTAGAGTTTTTGACCGCAGAAAGTAATTCTTAAATAGTTTCTAAGGTATCAGTTCTCAATTTTATAGATTGAGAACCGATCGCACTGGGTATGGAGAAAGAGAACCTAGAATTGATAGCTGAGGTTGAAATATAATGACTGCTCCTGCACGTTAGTACCGCGATCGCTGAGGTTGACAAAGGGAATAGCGAAATCCAAACGCAAATTTAGGCGCTCCACTGGCGTGTATAGAAACCCGACACCACCACCAGCCAAGAAATTTTGAGCAGGCAAGGTATTGGGATTTTTAGAGTTATTCCACACGCCACCAGCATCTAGAAAGGGGATAATTTGCAGGACTGACGCACCTTTCTCGTTACGAGCGATTGTATTGCGATTTTCTAGCGAAAATCGAATACCATTATCGCCAGATCGGGCATTTTGACGAAACCCACGCAGAGACTGACCGCCCCCAATAATAAACTGTTGCGAAGGCAGCAAGGGATCGGCAGATAGTTGGGCATCCAAAGAAGCGATCAGCAAAGAGTCCGTACCTAAGGACTGCAAGCGCTGCACCTGTCCGAGCCAGCTAAAAAACGAGCCGCTAGGAGTAGTGACATAGGTCGAACCGAATAGCCCTGTACCGAGATTGAACTGCGATCGCAAAGCCCAAGTACCCGAAAGATCGCGCAGGGTATAGTCCTGCCCGAAGCGAAGTACGCTGGTTTTGCTAACGCCATTAGCATCGGGTCCAGTACCAAAGGGCGTGGCGAGATCGTTAAAGGAAAATGTTTGCCCGTTTTGATAGTTATAGCCCAAGGTCAGCGCAAATTCTTCGATGCTCGATCGCACTAACGGTTGTCGAAAACTGACATCGTACTGAGCGTTATTACCATTGATGTTAAATGCATCAAAAGGAGTTTGGGTGATGCGGAAATTACTGGGCGAATATTGCAGCGTCAGAGTTCCATTCATGGGATTGAGCGGCAAATTATAGGAAAAGCTATATTGATTTGAGCCTCCCGTGGTAGTTCTGTAATAGGCCGCCGAGAGGGTATCACCATTGCCCGTGACATTGCGATAGAGTAGTCCCGCGCCCAAGCGTTCCGCACCTACCGCAGGGGGAGAGTAGTTATCAAAACTGCCAAATCCACCAAATTGATTGGATTCTTCTAATTTTACGGAGAGAATGCTGCTATCGGTCTGGCTCCCTGCTTTCAGGCTGGCTTCGACATTCTTAAAAATTGGGTCTGCTCGCAGCAATCGCAACTGGTCTTCGATTTTGGTGGTATTGGCGGGAATACCGATACCTAACTCAAGGCGCGATCGCACATAATCGGGATTGGTATTGTTTAAGCCTTGAATTTCGATCTTTTCAATTCTGCCTTCAATTACGCGAATGGTGACAACTCCATCGACAATTTGATTGGAATCAACTTCGGCGCGAGATGTTGTATAGCCGCGATCGGCATAAAGTTGGGATATCGATCGTGCGGCTTTTTGGATTTCTGCGGCGGATACTTGTTTGCCTTCAAGGGTTGCGGATATTTTGGCGATCGCGCTGCTGAAGTCGGCATTGTCTGATAGGCTGCTGCCGATGACATTAACCTTTTTGATAGCGATCGCCTCTGCGACTAATAAGGGTGAGGTGGGCGCTGGCGCGATTTCATTCCCTACTAACTTAGAACTTTTGGGAGCATTAAGGAAATGGATATCTTTCTGTTCTAATGCCGATGCTTCCATGAGGCGCGAGTTGCAAGCAATAGTGGCAAGGATCGAAAAACTCGACAATGTAACAACAAAGGGGATGAAGGCGTTCGGGCTATTCATTTCGATTTTCTATTTGATTTTCTAAATTAAAAAGAAATTACCCCACCCTAACCCTCCCCTTGCAAAGGGGAGGGAACAAGATTTCTAGTCTTCCCCCTTTGCAAGGGGGAATTAAAGGGGGTAAGTCCGACTTGTTTGTACAAGGTAGCCTTTTTAAGGGGGGCTGGGGGATCTAGACAATTCTTAAATGGGTTTTAAGAATGTCTTTATTTGAAGGCGATGGGAATTGGTTGCAATTCATTCGCGGTCGATCGCAAGTTAGCTCGCCATTATTTAGAGATAGTGGTGAGACATTTTTGATCGAGAATTCCACTCGAATTTTGCGAGCAATCAGTATGATGACCATCAACTTCCTTATCTGCGGCATCTTGCCTTGGTGATTTGTAAGTGTTAGTTGGCAAGAAAGCGTTATTTGACACAGAAGCATTAGTAATCGTGATGGAATTAGATGTAACGGGAGCCTTGGTTGAGATCGCGCCGCTAATCGTAAAAGTGCCTAGACTAGTTGGCAAGGATTGCAAACTTGCGATACCTGAGGCATCGGTAGTGGTGGTGTAGGATGTCGTTTCTCCTGAAGAAGAAGTAACGGTAACCGTGATGGGAATGTTCGGAATTGGCGTATTGGAATTGTTTTCCGTAAGCTGAAAGCCATTGTTGCCGTTTACAGGCGAAATAGTATAGCCCTGAACTTCCACAGCTCCGATGTCAACCACTCCTCCCACGATGCGGCTGTAGCCTCTTTGATCTACGCTTGCGGTTACATTATTTCCCGCATTGATGACGGGGCTAGTGGGCTTGGGCAAATGGGTTTGCGTACGACCGCCATAGTTGCCGAGGGGGGAAAGTTGCGGATCGAGGCGGTTGCTGGCATTGCCTAAGAGTGTGCTAGTCGTGAAGCCCGTACTGCCCGTAGTATCACCGATGAGATTGTTGCCATTATCGACAAACGCGCCCCATACATCGGGGCTAAGCGTTCCCGTTCCTGAATTATTTTTGGTATCAAAGTTGGCGGCGATGATCGTATTGGCAAGGCTGACCGTGCCAAAGAAGTTGAAGATACCACCACCTGTATTGTAAGGTATGGCAGTTGATGATGAATCGGCTGAGTTATTGCTAATCGTGCTGCTGTTAACTGTTACCGCACCGTAAGCATTAAAGATAGCACCGCCACCCACAGCAGAATTGCCAGACAGGGTGCTATTGCTTATTGATAATGTGATGCCATAATTAAAAATAGCCCCACCATAAAAAACAGCAGAATTGCCAGACAGGGTACTGTTAGTAATATCCAAGGTGGAACCATTTTGGTAAATAGCCCCACCATAAGCATCCGTAGAATTGCCAGATAGGGTACTATTGCTGATGGATATTGGGGCAATGGCGTAAATAGCCCCACCACCAGATTGACCATAATTACCAGACAGGGTGCTATTGCTAATATTTAGCGCACCACCTTGAGCAACAATCGCACCACCCACAGCAGCAGTATTGCCAGACAGGATGCTGTTGTCAATATTTAGTATGGTGTTAATGCCGAAAATAGCACCGCCAAAAGAGGCATTATTGCCAGACAGATTGCTGTTGCTAATATTTACCGTGCCTCCACTGCTGTAAATAGCCCCACCACCTGATGAAAAATTGCCAGACAGGTTACTGTTGCTAATATTTATCGTACCACTGCTATTGTTGAAAATAGCAGCACCTCCACCATAGTTGCCATTCTGAATAGTCAAATCGTTGAAGGAGATGGTAGGCGAACCAGTGATGTAGAAAATTCCAGTGTTTCCATTTAAACTCCCATCAATAACCGTATTTGTCTTGCCATTTCCATTAATCGCGAGGCTGTTAGCAATGTTAAGCCCGCCGCTGGTCAGGTAAATGATCTGTCCATTGATGTTAGGTGCAAAGGCGATCGTGTCGCCATTCAAGGCAGTCGTAATCGCATCACGTAGCGATCCCGTGCCGCTATCGCTCACATTCGTTACTGTGTTTGTTGCCAACGCATATTGGTATGCATTTGTTGCCTTACTATCAAAGGCGATCGCAGCGGGACTTCCACCTGTCTGATATTCCAAAGTCCAGTTACCGCCTGAGGCAACACTTCCTGTGCGATCGGTCGAGGCGGCAACCTCATGCCCTGTCAATCCTTTAATCGACTGCACAAAAGCGGCTCCATCCTGTCCTTTGGCAAGGTTACAGGCATAGAGCAAAACGATCGCTGATGGCGAGAGCGCTTTGCCCCATGATTGTAGTTCAGCGGCATAGTTGGCGATGTCGCTGCTGCTCACAAAGTCTTTGCCGAGCCAAAAGTTCCCTGCGTTTCCTTCCGATACGATATGCAGGCTATTCGCTCCCGTGATGCTGGCAAGGGTATCCGTCACTTGCTGGATGCCCTGACTGCTGGCGATGACGCTGATTCTGCTTCCGCCTTTGGTTCC
Organism: Pseudanabaena sp. BC1403; assembly: GCF_002914585.1. Classification (NCBI taxonomy): domain Bacteria; kingdom Bacillati; phylum Cyanobacteriota; class Cyanophyceae; order Pseudanabaenales; family Pseudanabaenaceae; genus Pseudanabaena; species Pseudanabaena sp. BC1403. Next base: position 64,435 of record NZ_PDDM01000002.1, on the reverse strand, counting down.
ATCGATCAGGGTTTGGTAGTCTTTGACAGCGCTATCGATAAATACTACGTTCCATCCCTGTTGGATATTGGGGGCGTTTAGGTTCGCTTGGCTGCTGTCATAGCGATCGGCGAGTAGGTCTACGCCTTTGGCGCTTAGGTTTCCACTAATTACGGCGCTTCCTGCTTGGGTTGGAGTATTGGCACTCCCTGTTAGCAATTGCGATAGGTCTAGTCCTTCAATCGGTCTACTATTCCCTACGGCTTGTTGGTCTGCGATGGGTAGATCCAGACTTAATAAACTTCCTTCGGGGGAGATCTTTACGTATTTTCCATCGGGAGTAGCGGTGATGTTGATTTTGCCGTTAGGAGCCTCTATCGTTCCTGTGTTAATTACGATTCCGCCCGCGAGGGTGATACTGTTCCCATTCCCTACGGTGAGGTTCCCTTGATTGACGATCGCGCCTTTTGTCTCTCCCGTGGGAATTGCGGTAGAGCTACCCGTAAAGGCGAAGGCGTTGGGTGCGCCAACAAGAGTTTTGATCTCTGCGAGGCTGCTATTAATCCCAAACCATCCATTCCCAACCTGAATCCCTGTGGCAGTGCTGGCGGTGAAGGCGGCGGGGACGTTTAGACTCGCGTTTGCTCCGAAGACAATGCCCGATGGGTTAATGATATATAAGTTCGCATTCCCCCCAGTTACTTGGATTAATCCGTTAATTATCGATGGGTTCCCTCCCACGACTCGACTTAGGATATTTTGGACGCTCGGTTGACTGATAAAGTTGGCGATTTGTCCTTGGCTTAAGCCGAATTCTTGGAAGCTTTGAAAGAGGTTTGCTCCTGCTTGCGTTCCCCCTGTTATGTCTATCGTTTTCCCATTGGGCAAGACTAATGTCCCCGTTCCGTCTGCTGCGGGTACGATCCCTTCTGCCTTGGCTGGGGCTTTGCTGGCGATCTGGATTGTGACAACGGCAATCGCTATGATTACCCCCCTCTTTAATGCTTCGATCAAGAATTTCATACGGTTTCCATATTGAGAATCTTTATAGCTAAGTATATAGAGTACTATAAATTCTGATATTGAGTAGCTAGGTAGTTAAGAACCAGAATAAAGAGCTGTAGCGTATGCTACAGCTCTTACAGTTGTAATTGTTCAACCCAGTAAAATCAATAAGATATGACCGTTAAAAAATTTAACCTCATCTTTATATCGTTTATATATTGGTAAAACCTTGCTTCTTATTAATAAGATAAAATGTCATTTAACTATTTTTAAGGATTTTTATTAGCTAAAACTCTTATTTCTCTTATTTGTTGACGTTATACCAATTTACAAAAGTGTAACAACACTTCTGTGAATTGGTATTAAGCATGATCGCCTATTTTAAAAGTGATGATCATCACTTTTAAAATAGGCGATCGCAAACAAAAAAAGATTTGCAAGGCTGACAAGACAGCTTTTTATGGTTTTGTTGCTGGCGATTTCACAAACACGCGATCGCCTACTTTTGCACCACTCAAAATCTGAGTCTGATTGTCTACCGTTGTACCAATCGTCACAGGTTGGAACTTGGGCTGCCCCTTTTCATCCGCAATTAATAGACCAGTTTTGCCTTCTTGCGTGACGATCGCTACCGTCGGCACAACCAGCGCACCATCAATTTGCTTGCCAATAAAGCGCAAATCCGTATTCATCCCCGATTGCAACTTATCTTTGCCAGTCTCTAAAGTTACACGCACTTGAAATGACGTGACATTCTGCTCAATGATCGCTTCAGGCGCAATCAACCGTACTTTTCCTTTGAAAACCTCAGATGAAAAAGCATCAGCAACAATTTCCACTTCTTGACCGATTTTAATTTGCGAAATATCCACTTCAGGAACCTTAGCAATAATCTCTAAACCATTAGCGATTGCCACAATTGAAGTCGATGAGGAAGAATTGCTTGCCGAAGCTGTCGTCGTCGGCGTGACAAATGCTCCTGCATTGGCATATTTTTGGGTGATAATCCCCGCAAACGGAGCGCGAATAATCGTATCTTCGATCTGGACTTCGATGATTCTGATACCAGCGATCGCTTGAGCAAGTTGTGCTTCCGCTTGAGCAACATCTTCAACACGGCTGCCATTGCGTGTTTCTTCTAATAAACGAGTAGCCTCAACCAGATTCGCTTGAGCCGTCTGCAAGTCAGCCTGAGCACTGCGATCATCAGTTACAACTTCATCAAAGCGATCGCTAGAAATTGCGCCCTCAGTTTGTAAGCCCCGAAAGCGAGACGTTTTCATACTGGTTAAAGCTAAACGCGATCGGGCTGCATCTAAACGACCGCGAGCTGACTCAACCCTAGCCTGAGCCGCCGCAATATCTTCAGGACGGCTACCATTGCGTAGTCTTGCTAAATTAGCTTCACTGGCAGCAGCACTAGCTTGAGCTTGATAAAGTTGCGGAATCAAGTTACTGTTGTCCATTCTGGCAATCACCTGTCCCCGATTTACCCGCGCCCCTTGCTCAACTAATAGCTCCATTAGTTTCCCAGCCTGTTTTGGACTAAGGTTAACAGTTTCAATCGGGACAACGGAGCCACTAGATTTAATTTTGATTGCTAAAGACTTAGACTCAACTTGTTCAGTTTTATCATTGACCGTAGTTGAGCTTTGATCTTTACCAGCTAAGGCACGAAAGAGAATAAATCCTCCACCTAGCAGAACAACGATTAAAACTACGACTAACCAAGGCTTTTTCCAAAGACTTTTGGGCTTATTATTTTCTTGTTTTGGGGTAACAGTAGTTTGCATCGAGATTAAGCCTGACCAAAGCTGACAGTATGTGAAATTAAATTTATAAGTAGCTAGCAGTCTGTCAGAGAAGCAGATTTCTGCTGAATAAGTTTACTGTAGGGCGTGTTAGCGCAGCGTAACCCACCCTATCTTTGACAGTGCGTTAATACCAATTCACAAAAGTGTGACAACACTTTTGTGAATTAAAAACCAAACCCTGTAAGGGTTTTAAAACACAAAATGGCTGCGCCACTTTGTGTTTTGGTATAACACACTCTAACCTTTGACTACTTTAGGCAGTACGACAACAAGGATTTTGGGTTTTCCCGACAGGCTGCTAGCTACTTATAAATAAGTTATGGTATTAGCGTTTATTTTGCATCACCCCTCAGCCTGATTGACTGACAAAACTGCTGAAATCCGCATTTAACCGTAGAGGCAGGTTTTGCTAAAAGCTTTGCTGTAAACCAATCACGGATCTACTAAACCTGCCCCTATAGAGATCTGTCAGTCAATCAGCCCCTCAGCATCATTGCCACAAAATTATCGCGACCAAAACCCAAATAATAACGGTAGCGCTTCGCGCTACCGTTATTATTTGGGTTTTGGGTTTTGACAGCAATTCTCATTTTAAAAAATGGGTTTTCCTGCACCGCAGTCACTGGAAAACCCAAAATTGGTTTCATAATTAGGATTGCTAGGTTTTTGACCGATTACTTGCAACCATCAAAAAAACGGTATATTAGCAAAAGCATAGACTCAAAGAGACGCAAAAATTCTTAGATCCACTCGTAAATTTATATTTGAGGGTTAATAACCTTGTGAGTCAGCCTGCCACAATTTGGGATGAAAAACCACATATCGTACTTCACAGATCTGACGATACGATGCAGATTCCTCTTGTGAATGCTTATTCTTGGACATTGGGGCGAGGCTCAGAAAATGATATCCCCCTGTCTGACAAATGTGCATCGCGCAACCATGCAATGTTTCAAATTGTTGGAGAAAGCAGTTATTTTCTGATCGATCTTGGTAGTCGCAATGGTTCGTTTGTGAATGGCAAGCGAGTAACCTTTCCTGTGAACTTAAAAAATGGCGATCGCATTATCCTAGGCGAAACAAAGTTAGAATTTTACTGCCCAGAAATTATTACTTCCCCCGACACTAGCTCTTCACAAGCTGACGAGACCACCGATGCAGTAGCGACGGCAATGCTCCATAAGCGGCAACTAATTACGGTGTTAGTAGTTGATATTCGGGACTTTACGAAACTAACTCAACAAATGGATGAGCAGATTCTTTCAGAGGCGATCGGGACATGGTTCCGTCGCGCTGGAGAGATCATCGATCGTCATGGCAGTTGGGTAGATAAATATATTGGCGATGCGGTCATGACCGTCTGGATTCACGATGCTGGCATCGGTTCAGAGACTGTGGCAACACAAGATATGCTCAAAGTCTATCGCGCTCTGCATGAGCTGTATGAAATGAGCAATGCACTTAATCAACAGTTTGAATTACCATTCCAATTGCGCGTTGGAGCAGGTGTAAACACGGGATATGCGATGGTTGGGCAAATGGGAACTAGTGAGCATCCAGACTACACTGCCCTTGGTGATACGGTTAATGCCGCTTTCCGATTGGAGTCATCAACTAAGCAATTAGGGCTAGATGTAGCGATCGGTTCTATGACTTACGGTCATACACCTTATGCTGCGGTTTTACTACCCCTAAAGCAATATTCTGTGGAGCTTAAAGGTTACGCGACTCCTACGGTTACCTATGCTGGCACTTTTACTCAATTAGGCACATACATTCAGAAGCTAGATGCAGAATGATTAAAAAGAAAGAACTTCTTTGGAGTGTTTTCTTTCCTACAAAAAAGAGATGATGTGTTGCGCAAGACTCAACACATCATCTCTTTTTTTAATCTTTAAAACTATTAGAAGCCAAATCGAGCGTTACTTGGCGAAGCTGTAAATAATCCATAGGATCTACAGCAGTTCTGCCATCGGGTTGGATTTCAAAATGTAGATGTGGCCCAGTACTCCGTCCTGTTGAACCGACTTCTGCGATCGCCTGTCCCTTATTAATAACCTGTCCCTTGGATACATACACCTTGTTGGTATGTGCATAAAGCGTCAATTCGCCATTCTCATGACGCAACTCGACAACATTGCCATAGCCATCATCTGTCCATCCTGAATAAGTGACTACGCCATCTGCTGCCGCAAAAATTGGCGTACCTGTGGGAGCGGCAAAATCCACACCTTTATGCAATTTCCTCTCGCCCGTGATGGGATGCACTCGCCATCCGAATCCAGAACTAATTGCTGCACCAGTTATAGGCAAAGTAAAGTTAGAAACACTATTGAGGTCGATCGCTGAAATATTTTGGGGAAGCTGCATTGTCCAGCGTCCTGGTTGTCTGGACTTGAGACGTAAATCCTGCGGATTAAGCTTAACTTCAGGCGAAAACTCCACGACCATTCTGGTGGTATTCGCATCAACCTGTCCAACTCGTACTGCTTGCACGCCTTTTCCTACACGTCGTCTTACCGTTGGTCCCTGATAGACAATCCCTGGTAAGTCAATCACGATGCGGGTGGGGTTGCTAATGACAGTTCCCTTCGGCTCAATGTCATTCTTGACGGAAAACTCAATCCTGCTATCCGTCAAATCATAGACAAAGGTTTCGAGACGATTTGCGTGAGCCGTGGGTGTAGCGATCGCTAAACTACTAGTCAAGCCACACAGAGCTAGTGATAGCAGACGCAGGTTCAGGGATTTGGATTTATTGGCTAATTTGTGATTGGTCAATAAATTAAATTGGTGGGAGCGAGACATAAGGTTTTGCATGGGAACGTTGCGCTGTAGGACGGTTGAGAGCAAGCTACAAGCCGTACAAAAATGCACAAAAAGTCTTGTGATAAGACTTGTAGAAGGCTAGGGATAATGCTCTGAAGATTTGCGTAACAGGAACGAGGGAGATTCTACATCAATTTTGATGAAATATGACAACTCGCGATTATTATCCAGATAAAAAGTTGTTTTTACGGACAAGTGCTTGTCCGTAAAAACAACTTTTTATTGCAGTCTCCGCTCAAGAGAACCAGTCTTTGATGGCGCGGCTACGCCGCGCCATCAAAAATATTGCCGAACCCTAAATAATGAATTTCTAAGCAGTATATTTGTTGCAATCTCAAAAAATCTCCTCAATCATAAGTTGTTAAATTATGAGCTTTGCCTCGAAACTCAGGACTGCGATCGCGACGAATCAGAGCATTTTGTGTTTGGGACTTGATCCAAATCCTGAAGTGATGCCTGCTAAGTACAAAGCCAAATATGACTCTGAGATGAATACTGGAGCATATCCCGATCGCACTGTGGCGTACCTATGGGAATGGATGAATTTTATTATTCAGTCCACTGCCGATCTGGTCTGTGCTTACAAGCCGACTTTGGGCTTTTATACGGCTTTGGGTGCGGGAGGTTTGGAGCTATTAGCCAAAACCTTAGCCGCAATTCCCCCAGAAATTCCGATCATTCTGGATGCTAAGCACGCGGATCTCAATAGCAGCAGTGTCATGGCAAAGACAGCCTTTGAGCAGTGGGGTGTGGATGCGATTACCTTAAGTCCCTATATTGGACAAGATTTGGCGGCGCGATTTTTGATGTACCCCGACAAGGCGATTTTTGTGAGTTGCTATTCGTCAAATACAACTGCTCAAGCTTTTCAAGAATATCCCAACCGCGAGAAGCCTTTGTATCTAAATGTAGTGCAAAATTGCCAATCTTGGGCGGGCATGGAAAGTTTAGCACTAGAGATTGGTGCGGCAAATCCTGATGCTCTGGCAAAGGTGCGATCGCTAGCTCCTGAGCGCTTAATCTTAGCGAGAAGTATCTGGGCAAATAGCCAAGGTAGTGGTCAGGCTAATAATCAGAGTATAGAAAACTTAGCAGAAATTCTCAATGCGGGGTTAGATGCCAATGGTGGCGGGCTGATTTTGCCTGTGAATCAGGATGCTCTAGCGATCGGGGAACCAGCACAATTAGTGCGATCGCTAAGGGATGAAGTCAATCAGGCGATCGCGGCAACCCCTCACGATCGCCCCACCTGCGATTTGTGGATGCCAAATGTTTGTTTACTCGATCAAGCAGGACATCCCCATGCCAATCTCATCTTGCAATTGTTTGATATTGGTTGCATTACCTTTGAAGAAACTGTGCAAGCATCTGGTCAAATTTTTCCCTATTACATTGATTTACGGCGGATTATCTCCAATCCTCAAGTATTTGATGCAGTAGTTGGTACTTATGCCGAGATCTTACAAAATCTTAAATTTGATCGCATTGCAGGGATTCCCTACGGCTCGTTACCCACGGCTTCAGGCTTAGCATTGCGTTTAAATTTCCCATTAATTTTTCCGCGCAAGGAGGTGAAAGCCTATGGAGCCAGACGTTTGATCGAGGGCAATTATGAAGCAGGAGAAACCATTGTTGTTGTTGATGACATCTTGATTTCTGGCAAGAGTGCGATCGAAGGGGCACAAAAAATTGAAAGCTGTGGATTAAAGGTTCGTGATATCGTCGTATTTATCGATCATGAGTCGGGAGTATGCGATCGCATCCAAGAAAATGGATATTTACCCCACGCGGTGTTAAAAATCTCGGAAATAAATGAGACACTATACCAATCAGGGCGTATAACTGAGGAACAATTTGTTGTTTTGTCGCATTCTTAAATACCGTGAGTGCGAGTTTGTCGTAGACAAACCCACACTCACAATCCCATCCTTACAGGTTATTGATTAGAGTTACGCATGTTCAAAAGAATTAGTTTGCTACTTGTCTCTGCGGCTGTTGCCACGCTTGCACCGCTCGCCAATCCCACACTTGCAGCCCAATCATCTAAGCCCGCTCCAGCCGAGTTGGAAAATATCGTATTTGCTTTGGACAAAGCTGCCAGCAAGCAAGATATCGAAACGGTGATGAAATATTATGCTCCGACTTTCAATCATTCCGATGGGCTAAACCGCGATCGCTACAAACAGTTATTGAGCCAACTCTGGCAACGATATAAAAATATTTCCTATCGTACTGAAATCTCAAAATGGGAAAAAAAGGGTGACTTAATTACTGCGGAAACAGTAACGATGATCCAAGGAATGCGGGGAGCTGAGAATGATAACTTTAAATTGGATGCCAGACTGATTTCCACTCAGACCTACAAAAGCACCAATGGTCAATTACAAGTTGTTTCTCAACAAGTGTTAGCCGAAAATTCTTCGCTGAGTACTGGAGATGCACCTCCTCCTGTTAAGCTCAAAATCCCTGAACTGATCGGTGTGGGTCGTCAGTATGTCCTTGATGCGATCGTTACGGAACCACTTGGCACAAGTTTATTACTAGGTGCTGCGATCGAAGAACCTGTAGAAGCTAAAAATTATTTGAATGAAAATATGATCGATCTGCGTCCCTTGCGTGCAGGAGGGTTGTTCAAAATTGGTCAAGCTCCTTTTTCTTCAGGCGATCGCTGGATATCCGTAGTGTTGGTTCGCGAGTCGGGCATTACGATCACTAGCCAACGCTTGCGAGTCAGCAAAGACTTTACGGGCAATCAATATACGCCCCTCCCTGAGCCAGATACGACTCCGAGTCGCGTCCGCCCACGCCCTAACAGCGATCAAACTCTCTAATAAAAAAGCACCCTTTGGGTGCTTTTTTATTACCAATCGCTAAACTTGCATTGCTATAGTTGCAGTCACTTGTCTTAGGACAAATCAAAACCCAAGAATTGATTGGCGGTGCGAAGCACCGCCAATCAATTCTTGGGTTTTGATTTGTCCTAGTACGCTTGGCAACAGCTATATATTTGCGATTGGTTGGCTAATTCCCAAAACGAGAAGGTGGTGGCGCGACTTTAAAGATAGTTTTCCACGCTTCCACCGTACTTGCTCCGATGGGAAAGTCCGTAGTCTGATCGTCGCTCCAAACAGCCCTAATAGTCGTATTACCTGCGGGTAAACTTGCTAAAGCAGCAGATAGCTCAGCGTCAACCTCTCCACCAGTATAGGTATAAATCTTGCCTTGAGCGCTAAATAATAGGGATTTTGGCGATCGTGATCGCGATCTTTTTTCATAAATAGGTTCGGGATTTCTATAGCGTTCATCAATATAGCGATCATGTCGCCAGACGCGACGGCTTTTCCAAGAATGGCGATAACCGACCACATCTGACCAATATTCAGTATATGTTGCTTTAATTCCTTGCCTTGACCAACTGGAAACAAAGGCAAAATCATCAGTGAAGTGCTTATCGTAAACTAGTTTACCGTCGAAAGGATTTTCAACAACACTTGACCAAGACACATCAGCATCTTGGCTAACTGATGCAGGTGTTACAGCAAACGCGCTAGGGGTTAATGCCAATAGCAAACCAATGCTCATTCCCCAAGCACTAATTCTCCAGTCTAAGTATTTGTGGCGCATGGTAGTACATCACATAAGTGGATAAAGAGGACAAAAACAGAATATGAATTTTTATACCTGTCCCATATTCTTCTAAAAAATCTGTACCGCTTGCGCAGCAGACAGTGCAGATTCTAGCTCTGTTTATTTATGTTTAGGTACTTAATTTAGGTACTTAATTTAGGTACTTATCTTATATAGATGTTCTTGATAAACCCTTTGTTCCTCTAATCGATCTAACACTTTTGCTAACCTTAAAAGTCTTACCTTGTAGGCTTTTTACAAACCTAATTTTTCGTCCTAGCCATATCACTATATGGCAATATGCTGTATCTTAGAGTATACAATTAAGAATTACTTTCTTTCACTATTTTAATATGACCTTAAATTCTGCTGCCCTGACTCAAGTTGCCGATTACTTTAAAGTATTGTCTGAACTCAGCCGATTGCAAGTGTTGTGTTCCCTAAAGTCTGGCTCGAAGAATGTCACAGAAATCATGGAAGAAACGGGGTTGGGTCAAGCAAATGTTTCTAAACATCTGAAAATATTAGCACAGGCAGGGATTGTTTCAAGAACTCCTCAAGGGGTGAGTGTCTATTATGCGATCGTGGAATCGTTCATTTTTGATTTATGTGAATTGGTAGGCGATCGCCTTTCTATTCGATTGGAAGAACAGTCGCAACAACTCAAGCAACTGGAAGGATTGCGGCGATCTGAACCTATCAAGTCTAGTCAAAAGAACGCTAAAGTCAAAGCCAAAAGTTACGCTTGAAGACTTTAGCATGGGCAAACCATTGGAGTGAGTCATGGATAAAATGCAGCTTGATGACGCTCAACAAATTTGGCAAGTTCAAGATTGCTTCCTAAAAATGCATTCGCGTTGGGTAACCTTAATTGGCGAACATCTGCAAGATGATCGCGGCGAAATTTTGGAGTATTGGCGGATTGAGAAAGCAGATTCGGTGATAGTTTTGCCAATTCAAAGCGATCGCATCTTGCTGCCTAAGCCAAGTTATCGTGTTGGTATTGGACAGGTAACTTTAGACTTCGCTGGCGGGCGAGTAACAGCAGGAGAGAGTCCTCAACTTGCCGCGATCGCTACATTAAAGCGTGAGTTAGGGATAGAAGTATCTGCGATCGCGCAATTAATTCCTTTAAACATTGAAGGTTGGGCTGTAAATAGTTCTTTCTCCAATCAAAAACTTTATGGATTTGTTGCTCATATAGAACCCAAGGTAAAACTAAGCCCTGAATTAGTTACAGCTACTTATCCTACAACTTCAGATGGAGTTCAGAACTTACTTAAGGAGATTACTTGTCTACAATGCCGTGCTGTCTTGCTGGAGTGGGTATTACTAAATCAATATTGATGTTGAGTGGATTAATGGGCGGGAAGTTCGCAACATTATGAGATCTCCAGCAATCAATAGTTAATCCTTAAAACTCTAATCTTTGATTAGAGTTAGGACTTACGCAAATCAACCAAGAACTAAAGTTCTTGGCTCAAAGCTCAAGTCAGTCAAAACTGACTAAAGAAAGCCTCAAACCAACCTGTTTCAACAGTTTTAAGCTTTTAGCCCGCAATTTATTGCAGGGCAGATGTGTAAGTCCTAAGAGTTTTAAAAATCGGTTTCATAATGAGAACTGCTGGTATTTAATCGCTTTACAACTATATAGTTATTATTTAGGGTATACTAGACATACTAAACCCTAGTCTGTTTCTGAAGATGCTAACATTACCCCCTCTGCAAATTGGTCATCATCTTGCCCGATATCCCATCATCCAAGGAGGTATGGGTATTCGTATCTCTGGAGCACATTTGGCGGCGGCTGTTGCTAATGCGGGCGGTATTGGTGTGATATCGGCTGTCGCTTTAGGATTGAACTCACCTTACTTTGATATTGCCCAGACTAATGTTGGTAAGCGAAGAGAACGTTTTTTTGAGGCAAATCGACTGGCGCTAATTGATGAAATCAAAGAAGCCCGTAAACTAAGCCCTAATGGTATTCTGGGTGTCAATGTCATGGTTGCTGCTCAAGATTATGAAACGCTAGTTCGCACATCAGTCGAACAAGGCATAAATCTAATTATTTCTGGTGCAGGATTACCAATGCAATTGCCAGAATTTACTGCCGATTATCCAGAAGTAGCCCTAGTGCCGATTGTATCCAGCACTCGTGCAGCTAGAATTATGTGCCGTAAGTGGGAACGCAATTATGGACGAGTACCCGATGCTTTTATCGTGGAAAATCCTAATTCCGCAGGTGGACATTTGGGCGCTAAATTAGAGGAGTTAGGCGATCGCGCTTTGGATGCAGAGCAGGTAATTCCAGAACTAGTGACATATCTACAACAGGAACTTGGTCGATCAATTCCTGTGATTGCCGCAGGTGGGGTATGGGATCGGGGCGATATCGATCGCATGTTGGCGTTAGGTGCTAATGGCGTGCAGATTGGGACGCGCTTTATTACTACCGATGAATGTGATGCTGATATTCGGTATAAGGAATTTCATCTTCACGCTCAACCTGAAGATGTGGTAATTATCTCTAGCCCTGTAGGAATGCCAGGACGCGCATTAAGAAATACTTTTGTCGAAAAGGCGATGGCAGGTTCTCCTGATTTGAACAAACAATGTTTGGCGAGTTGTTTACATAACTGTAAATGCCGCGATGAACAGAAATATTACTGCATTATTCAGGTGTTAGACAAAGCGGCGCGAGGTGATATTGATAATGGGCTTATTTTTTCAGGTAGTAACGCTGGGCGGGCTGAACGGATTATCCCCGTTGCGGAACTGATGGCAGAGTTAGTTGCTTAGAATGCTTACAATATAATTACACAGAAAATCATAGGAAGTTATGAACCAATTTAAAGAATGGGGATTTTCAGATCAATGGTGGCGTGGTGAAAAGGGCGAGTATTGGGTAATCGTGCAAATAATTCTCTCCGTTGGGTTTGTGCTTTTGCCCACCTATCCAATGAGCATTTTAGATAATTTACCGCCAATATGGAAATATTCGGGTTGGGGATTGACAGGGATTTTCGGGCTAATTGCTGTCTTGTTATTGCTTTCAGGAAGTCTCGAATTAGGAAGTAACCTTACTCCTTTACCTCATCCCAAACATGATGGAGAACTGATAACTAGTGGCGTTTATGGAATGGTCAGACATCCCATTTATAGTGGGGTGATTTTCTTGGCGATCGCCTATAGCTTTTGGCTGTTGAGTTTCGTTCATGCGATCGGCGCAATAATTCTACTACTATTTTTTGACATCAAAGCTAGAAAAGAAGAATCATGGCTGAGTAGTAAATTCTCTGATTATGATCAATATCGATCGCAAGTTAAAAAATTAATTCCTTGGATTTATTAAGGTCTAGAAATTAACTGATGTGACAATGAGTAATTAATGGTGCGCGGCTCCGCCGCGCACCACTAATTATTCACTTTATAACGCTTATTCTTCTGTGGGCAAGGAGTAGGCATAATTAAAAAATACAGCTTTTGGGTCTTTATATTTAATTGAGCCTAGCTACTTACCAACTTTTAACTGTTAGCGTGTGGGACTCTTGCTGCTTTAGTGCCAATCTTCCCGAATTTGAGATTCTACATCTTTCGTTAACCCACGAGATTGGTCTTGGACTTGACTGCTTTGAGTATTGGGTTGGTAGTTAGGATTCTCAATACTATTATTGATTGCTTCTAAAGTTTTAGCTTTAAATTGCATGGCTTTGCCATCAGAACTTTCATTGCTGTATAACGAAAAATATCTTGGCTATCGTACCTGTTAAAAATCGTTATATGATTCCTAAATCCGTCACATTTCATGTTTGAATCGGCAGAAAATTATGGACAAGTATCAAAAGCTTCTAGAAAAGGGAACGAATGGCTGTAACTATGATCTTGATACTGCGGATATTATCCAAAAGCTTCAAGTTTGGGATGCCAAATATGGTATAGAACTGACTGAGGTAGAGTCCGATCAATTAATAGTGACCTTTAGCAATTTGCCTGACGATCTAACCGAGCTTGCCCTAGAGATTTACGAATTTTGTCCTGATACAATTGATCAAGGGTTTGGCTGTACCGATGACATGATCAATATGCTCCAAGAATCTCAGCAAGAGATTCCAGCAGAATTACAGGAAATGATTGAAGGAATTAATTTTGACGATGAAAACTTTGGCTTAGAAATTTTGAAGCGATCGCTTATCTCGACCAAAGAATTATTTTTATGGTGGGATTAAATTACAGGTTACGTAAGTTTCGCTTCGAGCTTCCATTCAGGCTGATTAGCAACTAATTTTAAAAAGAGAATAATCATGGCTCAACTCATATTGATTCGTCACGGACAAAGCCTTTGGAATGCTCTCAATAAATTTACAGGATGGGTCGATGTTCCTCTCAACGAACGTGGTCGTGCAGAAGCAACGATCGCATCTTGTCGGCTCAGCGATTATCGAGTAAATGTTTGTTTCACCAGTAGATTAATTCGGGCGATCGAAACAGCAATGATCTGTTTGACGGAACGTGATGATATTTGTGGTGGCAAAATCCCGATTATTAAGCATGAAAAATCTGACCAAGTTTGGCATGGATGGAATAGCTATGATGGCAACCCAGAGGAAGAACTCCCTATTTTTACGAATGAAGCTCTCAATGAGCGATTTTATGGCGATTTGCAGGGCTTAAACAAAGCGGATACTGCTGAGAAGTATGGCAGCGAACAGGTTTATGCGTGGCGGCGATCTTACAATATCCGACCACCAGGGGGAGAAAGTTTAGAAGATACCCAAAAGCGGGTAAATGCTTATTTCAAGAGCCGTATTCTGCCACATCTTCTACAAGGCGATAATGTCCTGATTACTGCTCACGGGAACTCTCTGCGATCGATCATCATGATGCTCGATCGCCTCAATCCATCGCAAGTGACAGAGTTAGAGCTAGCAACAGGCATACCGATCGCCTATGAACTTGATATCGATGGAGCGGTAATCAGCAAAAAGATATTGAACGACTAGCGATCGTCGGTTTCGCGCCTAGATAATATCCAGCATGGTGAATGGGATGGAGATAAACTTTCTCATAATACGCCACAAATTAAGCCTGTAGAACATTACAGACGAATATCTAACTTTTAGCGATCGCTTCACCAGCCTTTTCCCAACCAACTAAGCTTGGCGGAAAGCCTTTTGCATTGTCATAATTCAGCAGATGCAAGGTCATTACGCCCATCGCAGATCGATAGCCAGTGGAACAGTATAAAATTACAGGGCGATCGCTAGGAATTTTGTTTAAATTGCGCGATATCGTCCGCAGTGGAATATTGATAGCGCTGGGGATATGCCTCGATTGATATTCCGATGGCTCGCGCACATCGACTAATAGGGCTTGATGGTCAGCCATGAGACTTTTTAATTCTTCGATATTTGCGATCGTGTAGTATCCCGATGGAATTGCCATGAGATATTTATCCAAAGCCATTTCCAGTCGAGGATATCCTTGAATACCTGACAGCATATTAGGTTTATCTATTGGTGCTGATGCGATCGCAGGACTCCATGCGATCGCAAACAAACTGATCCCAACTACTAGAAAGAGATTGAGAACGAACTGATATGATTTTTGCATGGTCTACTCCTAAATCTCTTTATAAAAATCTACTTAAAAATCTACTCAAGCAATGGCAAAATCTGGCGAATTAGTCCGATCGTGACCGCAGGTTGTTCTAGTTGGGGTGTAAATCCGACATCATCCAGATAGTAAAAGCGACGAATGGCTTGAGGATTCATCGCAGCGAGCTGACGACCGACATTAGGGTTTGTGAACTCAGAACCCTTGCCCCAAATCATGGCGGTTGGAACCGTCAATTTTGTGATGTATGAAGATAAATCAAAGCATAAATCACCCCGAACGAAGGAGAGGGCTGCATACTCCGCATTGTCACGTTGAGCTGATTGCAGATACGCCTCGACAATTTCAGGGTAAACTCGCGCTGCATTAGCAAACTGGCGTTGCTCCAAAAAGCTGCGAATGCCAAAGCTGTTTGCCACGCCCGTACCGTAAAGCAGTTGATTGAGAAGTGGGATATTAGCAACCTGAGCAAACTGGGCGAAACCGCTACGGCGATAGTCTTTGCCAAACTCACCTAAACCAGAAGCTGTCGTGACAATCAATGACTTGAATAACTCTGGGCGTTCGATCGCTGCCCGAATCGTAAACGCTGCTGTCAATGACGAGGCAATTACCGTTGTAGGAACGGAACAGGTCTGCTCCATGAATTCTATAATAATTCCGATGTAATCTTCGGCTTGGTAGCTGCGAGGGGGATGCTCTGATCGCCCCCAACCAATCAAATCAGGAGCCAAGACTTGATAATCTGCGGCAAAAGCTGGATATACTTTTGACCATTCGTAGGCGGAGGAACCACCGCCAAAGCCGTGCAGGAAGACTAATGCTGCTGTTGGAGTATGTTCATTCCATGGTTCTCCTTGAGCCGTGTAATAGACCATCCTGCCGAGTTTGGTCACGATCCAACGTTCGCCAAAACCACGAGGTATAAACATCAGTTTCTCATTTATATTGTTTTAAAATTGTTTTGGATATAAATTACCCAGCAGCAGGTGCATTCATCGAAGCCAAAATCTTCTGGACGATTTGCACACCTGTTAAAGCTTGCCAACCAAACAGTCCCATCACGACCATATTGATCGCCACATGAACTTTGCGAACCCAGTTATGTTTTTGCATAAATGGAACTAGTGCTGCCGAAATTGCGATCGCACCCACCATTCCTAAACCAGCAAACAAATGGGCGTTAATGAAAATCTTGCCACTACTTATATATGTCGCCACAATTCCACCGATCGCTCCCAATACCATTATGGCTAGAACGATAGAACCAATTTGGTGATGACGAATCGCGAATTTACCTTTGATCATTTCTTTCTTAATATCACCTTCTGCTAGTCTGGTGCGACGAACTTGCACACCCAGATACATCGCATAGATAGTAATACCCAGCAATACCCACATCATAATTGGATGAAAAAAACTGAGATAGGGTTTGAGAGCCGATAAAGTTTCTGAATTCATAACGATTATCTCTAGCGCGATCGCATATAAAGTGGTTGAATATCTTTTCTACTTCCCATCCATTAAATAAAGCTAGAAAATCGGTAAAACTCTATACCTAAGTCTAACCTATGGAAAAGTAATAGGAACAAAAATCAGCATGACATTCTGACGTATAACATCCCGTATAAATTATATGAGTTGTCCTAAAACCATATAGTTCTTTACGATGAAGCTACTAACTACTCATGACTTGTGAAAAAGCTAAAATCTATATCTAGTATAAGGTTAGAGTCGTATAGACAATAAACTTAACTTAGGCTTAAGATTAATCTTGTTCAATCATATTACTAATAAGTTATATTAGGATAGGTTACAAAAAACATTGCAATACTTCAAGAATTACGTCTTCCTCTATTGCTGCAATTTTTTGCAATTTGTTTGACATTAATGTCATTTCTTACAGAGTCTCTTCATGGAAAATAGTCTTCCTCTCGAAAGCCCGTCTCTATCAAGGCGGAAATTACTAAACTTCATTACTGGATCGGCGATCGCAGTAACCGCAGGTTCTGCTCTCTATCCCTTTGGTAATTTCTTTGTTCCGCCATCAGAAGCCGTTGGCGAAGGTGGAGCTATTCTTGCTAAGGATGTATTTGGCAAAATAATTCCCGCCTCACAAATCTTGGCTGAACCAGCAGAAACTCGCGCTCTAGTTGCAGGATTAGCAGGAGAACCCACTTATCTGATTGTTACAGCCGATAGCACTCTTGACAACATCGGCATTGTCGATAACTGTACTCATCTCGGTTGCACTTTCCCTTGGAACCCGATGGATCAACAGTTTCAATGTCCCTGTCATGGTTCTCGCTATGCTCCTGATGGAACCGTTGTGCGTGGACCCGCGCCTCTACCACTCAAGATTGTCAAAGTTGCAGTCGTTGACAACAAAATTTTGTTAGCACCTTGGACAGAAAACGATCCTCGCACTGGTCAAAAGCCTTGGTGGGTATAGAAAGACTAATTATCTAGAACGGCAATCTCAACCTGTTTAAACTTCTCAGTTCAGTTACATTCTATTCACTTTTGTATTGAATTGTATTGAAAAAGAGTAATAATCATGACAACTTATATCTTCCCAAAACAGTCAAAGCTTGATCCAGCAAACTCTTGGCAAGTCTTTTCTGACTGGATCACAAGTACCAACAACCGTTTATATATCGGCTGGTTTGGTATTCTCGCAATCCCCACATTGCTCGTGGCTGCGATTGTTTTTGTACTAGCGATCGCCAATGCTCCATCCGTTGATATGGAGGGTATTCGCGCCCCCATTGCAGGATCGCTGATGGCGCATAACAACATGATTACTGCTGCTGTAGTACCAACTTCAGCAGCGATCGGACTCCACTTTTATCCCTTGTGGGAAGCAGACTCGATCGATGAATGGCTATATAATGGCGGGCCTTATCAGATGATCGTGTTTCATTTTCTGATTGGCATCTGGGCTTATCTCGGTCGGCAATGGGAATTGAGCTACCGACTAGGAATGCGTCCGTGGATTGCCGTAGCCTTTTCTGCTCCTGTAGCCGCAGCCACAGCTGTACTGTTTATCTACCCAATCGGACAGGGAAGCTTTTCTGAAGGAATGCCTTTGGGAATTTCGGGTACATTCTATTTCATGCTCTCGCTTCAAGCAAAGCATAACGTCTTGATGCATCCGTTCCATATGATTGGAGTAGCTGGAATTTTTGGTGGTGCGCTTTTGAGTTCACTCCACGGCTCTCTCGTTACCTCTAGCCTAATTCGCGAGACGACAGAGATTGAATCGGCTAACCTCGGCTATAAATTTGGTCAAGAGGAAACTACCTATAACCTGCTTGCTAGCCACAGTGGTTACCTAGGCAGATTGTTGATCCCAACCCTGTCTCTGAGGAATAGTCGGACTACACACTTTCTCTTAGCCGCATTACCAACGATCGGTATTTGGTTTGCCGCATTAGGTATCGGCGCAATGAGTTTTAATCTCAATGGATTTAATTTCCAGCAATCGATTTTAGATGATTCTGGTCATCCAATTCGGACTCAGGCCGATCTGCTAAATCGAGCAAATCTTGGGATTGAGGTTATGCGATCGCCTAATGGACATAACTTTCCAATCCCATTAGCACTCACATCTCCTGAGATTTCTGCCTAAGAGCGTGTTTGAGAAGTCTCCTAACTAGCATAAATTTCTGCTTTTACCCCCCATCCCCCCGCCTTGCAAAGAGGGGAAACTTGAATCATCCCCCTTTGCAAGGAGTGGGAATTAGAGGGGGGTAAAAGACTTCTCAAACCACGCTCTAAACAATTAGCACTTCTGTCTCCATCATAGTTTTCAGTTTGCCTACGGAAAACTGAAAACGGCAACACCTTCTTACTGAAAAAGCAAAGAAACTAACTCATGAAAATTGCCGTATCTAGCCAAAACCAAACCAATGTAACAGGGCATCTCGGACATTGCCAGAAATTCTGGATCTATGATGTGGACGACACATTTATTCAAGATAAACAACTGTTACAACTCACTAAAGCCGAAAGCTTCCATGAAAGCTCTCCTAAAGAAACCCATCCATTGGATCTTGTGCAGGTACTGATTAGCGGCAGTATGGGAAATGAATTATTTTGCCGACTGGAAGCCAAAGATATCAAACCATTTGTCACTTCCGAAACCGATCCCGATACTGCCGTAACTGCTTACCTTGCGGGTTCGTTAATTGTGAAGACTCAAGAGGAACGCGATCGCGATCATGAGGTGGAACATACACATGGTGGAGAAGATGACCACAAAGGTAAGTGCGGATGTAAATGAAATTAACAAGTTACAGCCATTTTTGCTAATGGATTAGTTACCTTGCACTAACGCATTCATTAGCAAAATGATGGGTTACGCGATCGCTAATCCATCCTACTTAATTACTACATTTAATTCAAAAAACTAATAAGTTTCAAAATATTTCAATTTATTAACTAAATTACTTTATAGTGATATAATCATTTTATTAATTTTAAAAGCACAATGCAGAAACCGATGATTAGTAGTAACCGATCTTGGAATCAATCGCAGTGGTTGCGCTTAGTCGCAGGCAGTATGGTTTTAATCAGCTTGTCCCTATCGCTGATTAATGTCAACTGGCTATTTCTGACTGCATTTGTTGGACTAAACTTGCTGCAATCTGCTTTTACTAAATGGTGTCCGTTGATTGTGGTACTGCAAAAACTAGGAGTGAGAGAGTGAAGGTGTGAGGATAGTGCTTTGTACCATCCCCACACTAGGAGCATTTAATAAAAATTTTTAATAAACATTTATTTTTTTGGAGTCGCTATTATGGCTCGTATTGTTGTGATTGGTGCTGGATTAGGCGGATTACCTGCCGCCTATGAATTGAGACATGTCTTGCCCCGCGAACACAAGATTACAATTATTTCCAATCAACCAAAATTTACCTTTGTTCCTTCCCTACCTTGGGTAGCATTGGGATTAAAAACTCTGGCTAGTATTCAATTGGATTTAGCCAAAACAGTCCCTAAGCATGACATTGAGTTTATCCATGCGGCGGTTACAGCGATCGATCCGAAGTCGCGGCAAATCAGGATGAGAGAGATTGATTCGCAATGCCAGAGCGATCGCATTTTGGACTATGACTATGCGGTGATTGCGACTGGGCCTGAACTGGCGATGGACGCTTTGAAGGGCTTAGGGGCCGAAGGCGGTTATACTCAATCGATTTGCAATCCACACCATGCACTCTTGGCTGATGAAGCATGGCAGAAATTCCTAGCTAATCCAGGACCAATCGTGGTGGGTGCATCACCAGGAGCGAGTTGTTTTGGTCCTGCCTATGAATTTGCTTTTTTGATCCATGATGATTTGAAGAGAAGAGGACTGCGATCGCAAGTGCCGATCACCTTCATTACTTCAGAACCCTATGCAGGACATCTAGGTATTGGCGGAATGGCAAGCTCACAATGGCTGATGCGTAAATTTATGGCTGAGCGGGAAATTGAACTGATGGAAAATACTGCCATTTCTCATTTTGAACGTGATGCTGTGCATTTAGTCGATGGGCGTGTAATTTCTTCTAAATTTACGATGGTATTACCTCCTTTCCGTGGACCTAAATTCCTCCGTGAAGCAGAAGGGCTAACTGATGCCAAGGGATTCATCCCAGTTTTGTCTACTTACCGTCATCCATCCTTTGAATCGATTTACTCTGTGGGTGTGGTCACACAACTGAAGCCAGTGGAACAAACTCCAATTCCTACGGGCGCTCCTAAAGTGGGATTGATGTCTGAAGAAATGGCGTTAGCAGTTGCCCAGAATATTGCCTTAGAGCTAGGAGTTACTTCTGGCAATCAATTGAGACCAACCCTACAAGCAGTTTGCTTCGCGGATTTTGGTAATACTGGAGCATTGTTTCTCGCCGATCCGCTTTTGCCTGATGCGGCAGGCGATCGCAAACGCGCCCTAATCTATCACGGGATCTGGGTGTCTTGGATGAAAGCTGGATTTGAGAAGTATTTTCTCACAAAAATGCGCTTTGGTTGGACGATTCCTTGGTTTGAGAAGCTTGGGTTTCGAGTGATCGGGTTGCCATTGGTAGAACCAATTATTCCTAGTTCAGAACCTGACGTAGTTCGAGTTAGAGCTTAGGCAGGAATGGGTAACACCTTAATTTTGAATGATCGGAGCAGACATGGAAACCACTCTCAATCCTACTGAATTGGAAATTCTGGCAAATCGATTTCGAGCCTTGTCAGACCCAACCCGTCTGCAAATCCTGATGGCAATTTGTAACCAAGAGCGAAGTGTACAGGATATCTGCGATCGCACTGGACTCCATCAAGGCAATGTATCCAAGCATTTGCGATTGATGAAGGATGCGGGAGTGGTTGCCTGTCGGCGAGAGAGTGTGTGGCGATTTTATCGAGTCATTGATACAGAGCTACTGTCACTGTGCAGTTCTAACCGTAAATCTCAAAATAATTCTTAATTTAGGATATGTTTCGCTTTGCGCTACATATCCTAACCCCCAACTCTTTTAATTAGGATACATAACGTTATGAGCTGTCAAATTCGCAAATTTTTCTCTTGGTTATTGCTGATTGGTGCAATTACGATTTTTGCTCTGATCGGATTAGGAATTCTTGACACTCCTAGTGCATCGGCGGCGATAAGACAACTGGAAGAAGCGCCAAATCAGATGGTGTATCAGGTTCGTCAATCTCTGAAGGATCAACATGGCAACACTTGGCAAACTGTTGCTTTTAAAAGGGTTCGTCCTGATGGCAATAGTAGTTTTGAGTTGCGCTTAGTGGGTTTTCCTAATTTGGTAGCGATCGATCATTCCCAACCTCTGACTTTAACTAACTCGTTGGGAAAAACCCTTACTGCTGCTGATACTTCTAGCAATATTTTCAAGGAGGGATCGCAGCCGAATGTCGGACAGTACGACCTGCAACCTTTGTTATCGGAGTTGCAAGCAGAGATTCCTTTAAAGATTTCTTTGCCAACTCTGAAAGGTGAAGCAATTAGCCTATCGGTTCCATCTTCGCTAGTTGCAGAATGGCAAACTGTGGCTAATTACTAAAGCCCTCATCCCCCTCCTTAACCCCTCCCTAGCTCTCCCCTTGCTAAGGAGAGGGGACAAGATTTCTAGTCTTCCCCCTTTGCAAGGGGGAATTAAAGGGGGTTATGAGACTTGTGTATACTCGGTAGCTCCCAAAGGTTATGAGGGGCTAATCAAAATCAAAATTAAATTATTTTTGGAGTTAACAATGACAGATTTATTTTCCCCTGCATGGATGCAATCTTTTGGCGAACAATGGAATGCAGAACCCGATCTAGCTGATGCTCTTGCGAAGATTCATTTTAACTCTGTAATCGGTTATGGGTTTGAGCGTGATCCAAATCCTATAGGTGTTCTCATGATTGAAGAAGGAAAAGTTGTCTCTGCGGGAGCCTATGAAGGTCAGAAGCTGAATTGGGATTTACGCGCCGATCGCACCCATTGGGAGAAATGGAAAACAAAAGGCTTGAACATGATGGGATTGAGCATGGCGTATATAAGTCGCAAGTTACAATTCCGTGTTGGTGATTACACTGCCATGATTAAAGACCCTCGGATGGCATCTCCATTTATTAAATCATTTGCGGTAATGAGTAAGGTTTAAGCAAGGCAAATCGAGTCAAGTTTAAAAGGGAAAATACAATGAAAGCTAAATCAACTAACAAGCAAGCTCAAAAACAATCCATGAATCCTGCTCCTCTCTCTCCCTCTCAATTGAAGTCACGTCAGAATCAATTAATCGTAGTTGATGTGCGGGGCTGGTTGGAATATTTGATCGGGCATATCACAGGCGCAAAGAAAATGAGCCGCGATCGCATTCTCAAAGAGATTCCTAAGGATCGAGCGATCGCGATTACTTGTCTTTCTGGACATCGCAGCGATATGGCGGCGCAATGGCTAGTTGCTCAGGGCTACAGCAAAGTCCATAGCTTAAAAGGAGGTTTATTGGCTTGGCAAAGTGCTGGCTATGCGGTAAGCCGTGGTACTCAACCTTAAGAATAATAAATTTAAGAAATTTGAGAAGTTCCATTTAGTGTAAATGGCTAATTGATCCCCCCTTCCCCCCTTAAAAAGGGGGGCTAAATTACTTCTAAGAAGAAAGGCTAAATTTTATGACTCACACTACATCAGAAGAATCTCTTTATGAATCGCTCGATCGCCCAATTGATCAAGCAGATGAACATGAGCAGAAACAAACACCCTCTCCAAAAAAAACTTGGAAGATGTGGGGACTATTATTGGGTGGTGTTTTATTGTTGACAGGAGGAACTTGGTTTCTGCTATCACTTAACAAACCGCCCCAACCTTCGAAAATCGCAAGTACCTCTGCTCTTAGCGTTGACACCTTAACTGTACGTTCTCAATCCGTGGCAAATACCTTAAAGCTTTCTGGTTCAATTCGCCCTGTAGAGCAAGCCACGCTGTCCACAAGGGTGATGGGACGGATTACACAATTATCACTAGAATCAGGCGATCGCTTCCGCAAAGGTGATATCCTCACGCGCATCGATGTCATGGATATTACTGCTCAAACTGGTCAAGCGCAATTAGGCGTTGCCCAAGCCCAAGCAGAAGTATTTCGCTCTCAAGCTAGTCTCAATCAATTAGAATCGCAAAAATTAGAGGCGCAGTCGGCTTTGCGATTAGCTCAAGTGACACAATCGCGGATGTCACGACTGCAAGCAGAAGGCGCAGTTTCGCAATCGGTATTGGATGATGCGAATACGGCGCTCGAACAGGCTAGAGCTAGGGTCGCGCAGTCAGAAGCGGGTATTCGTCAGTCACAGGCTGCGATCGCCCAAACCCAAGCGGCGGTGAGTCGCGCCGAACTGAGTGTCATCTCTTCAGATGTCAGCGAAAGCTATGGCACGATCTTCGCTCCTTTTGATGGCGTTGTTGTCCAAAAGCTGGCTTATGAAGGAGAAATGGCGGCTCCTGGAACACCATTACTAAAAGTGGAGAATCCCAATAAACTTGAGCTAGAGATCTCAGTGCCTGAAGAGAATTTGCGCTTTGTGCGGGTTGGTCAATCGGTCAAAGTTCAGTTTGATGCAGTTAATCAATCACTCAGTGCAACGATTCAACAAATTGTACCAGCCTCAAATGCCCAATCTCGCAGCTTTTTAGTCAAAATTCCTCTGACCAATTCGGGTAAATTAATCTCTGGAATGTTTGGGAGAATTGCCTTACCTATTGGGGCGACCAAAGAGACGCTACTCATTCCCACCACTGCTCTCATCCAACGCGGACAATTACAGGGAGTTTATGTGCTGGAAACTGCTGGCGAGAAAACGATCGCCCCATTAATCGCCATGATGCGTTGGGTGAAAACAGGTAAAACTCAAGATGGACAGGTTGAGATCGTGTCAGGTTTAAAGGCAGGCGATCGCATCGTTACCAGCAACATCGCCCAACTTAGTGACGGACAAGCCGTTACAGCGCGGTAATAGGAGGAAATCATGCAAGATTCACCGAATGGTCAAAACCCGAATAGTCAAAATGGTTTTCAATCGCCACCGCCGCATCGCCACAAGTTAGGTTTTGTTGGTCAATTGGCTAAACAATTCATTGACTCCAAACTGACACCATTAATTATAATTGTAGCGCTCCTGTTGGGGATTGGCGCAACCTTGATGTTGCCTCGCGAAGAAGAACCACAAATCACCGTGCCGATCGCCGATGTATTTGTGCAAATGCCAGGGGCTTCAGCTAAAGAGGTCGAACAGCGCGTCTCGACACCGATGGAAAAGTTGATTAAGGAAGTGCCAGGGGTAGAATATGTTTACTCCACTTCGCGCCCTGGTTCGTCTTTAGTGATTGTCAGGTTTTTAGTTGGTAGGAAGACGGAAGATGCGATCGTGCAGCTTTATAACAAGCTTTATGCCAATTTTGACAAGATCCCTTCTGGTGCTTCTCAGCCGTTAATTAAATCGCGGGCGATCGATGATGTTCCCATTCTGGCGGTGACACTATCGGGAGATGGTAGCACGGGCACGGAGTTACGACAAATTGCGGCGCAATTAGATGAACAAATTAAGCAAGTTCCTGATGTTTCGGAAACGACGATTATTGGCGGTCAAAAGCGCCAACTGCGCGTAGAACTCGATCCCACACGCTTAAAGGCTTATGGATTAACTCCGCTAGAAATTTCGCAAGCATTTCAATCCCAAAATTCTGAATTAGCTGGCGGTGCTTTGAGTCAAAATAATCAATCCTTTTTGGTGAGAACTCAAAGCTTTATGCGATCGCCTGAAGATGCGAAAGGACTAGTCGTTGCCGTGGCTAATAATCAGCCCGTATATTTGCGGGATGTCGCCACAGTTACCGATGGTGCAGAAGAACCTGCCAGTTATGTATTGTTCGGCTATGGCGATGTCGCGCAAGAACATGGTACTAAAGCTGCCAAAAAAGAAGAGAAACTTACTAAACATACTGGTGAAACTGAGGCTGTAACGATTGCGATCGCTAAACGTGGTGGCGCAAATGCGATTCAAGTATCGCATCGAGTTTTAAATAAATTAGAGGAGATTAAGCATAATTATCTTCCCAAAAATGTCAATTTGACCGTCACCCGCGACTATGGCGAAACCGCCGCCGAACGTTCCAACGAACTGCTATTTCATATGCTAATTGCAGTCGGTTCGGTAACGTTACTGATGTGGTTTGCGATGGGTCGTAAAGAGGCGATGGTGGTTGCGGTGTCAATTCCCGTTACTTTAGCTCTGACCCTCGCCAGTTTTGTCTTTTACGGATTTTCGCTCAATCGGGTCACTTTTTTCGCGCTGATCTTCTCGATTGGGATTCTCGTCGATGATGCGATCGTGGTAGTGGAAAATGTCGGTCGCCATTTGGAACTTCCCGAAAATAAAACCCGTTTAAAATATTCTCCCAATCGTCAGCGCACTTTAAGACAGATTGTCCTCGAAGCCGTTGATGAGGTGGGTAATCCGACGATTTTGGCAACCATAGCTGTAATTGCCGCAATTTTACCGATGGCTTTTGTAGGTGGCTTGATGGGACCTTATATGCGCCCGATTCCCTTGGGTGCTTCCGCAGCGATGATCTTCTCGGCATTAGTAGCCTTCATCGTCGTGCCTTGGACAACGATGCAAGTCTTCACGGGGGGCAGTCATGGCGGACATCAAGAAGGAGAGGAAGATGCTCTCACCAAGCTATATCGGCGCTTGATGTATCCTCTGATCCATTATCCCAAAAGAGGTACGACTTTTCTGATTGCCACCTCACTCGCCCTAGTCGTTATCGTAGTCGGACTAGCTGGATTTAAATTAGTGATCCTGAAAATGCTGCCCTTTGACAACAAAAGCGAATTGCAGGTAGTAGTGAATATGCCTGAAGGTACAACCCTCGAACAAACTGCTAAGGCGACCAGAGAAATGGGGCAGTATCTGGCTTCTGTGCCTGAAGTGCTGAACTATCAGAGTTATGTGGGAACTGCTTCTCCCTATAACTTCAACGGTTTAGTGCGTCACTACTTCTTGCGATCGGGTTCTAATGTTGCCGATATTCAAGTTAACTTCTTGCCAAGGGAAGAACGGAAACGTCAGAGCCATGATATCGCTAAAGCAATTCGTCCTAAACTCAAGGAAATCGGCGATCGCTACAGTGCGCGGATTCAAGTCGCCGAAATCCCTCCAGGTCCCCCAGTGCTGCAAAATTTAGTTACTGAAGTCTATGGACCAGATTATCAAGGACAAATCGATCTTGCCAAACAGATTTATCAGTTGTACAAGTCCACTGATGGCGTAGTCGATGTGGATTGGTATGTGGAAGCGCCGCAGACCGATTATCACTTGGTAATCGATCGCGAAAAAGCAACTTTAAATGGCATTAGTCCCAACCAAATTGCCCAAGTTTTACAAATGGCAGTCTCTGGGCAAAATGTCGGGCTGCTCCATGATGAAAATGCTCGCGAAGATGTGACGATTAATCTCCGCTTTAGTCAATCTAGCCGCACTAGTCTAGACGATCTCAAGGCTCTCAATGTCAAAGGAGCAAATGGGAATCTCGTGACCTTAAGTTCTCTTATGAAAACGGAAACAGCTACCGTCGATACCAGTATTTATCACAAAAATCTTCAGCCCGTAGTCTATGTCTTGGGTGATGTATCGGGTCGGGTGGAGAGTTCAGTTTATGCGATGCTGGCGCTACAACCGCAGATCGATAAATTGACCCCGCCAACAGGTGCAAAAATCAAGACCTATCTCACCGAACAACCACCAACTACGGAAACTTATTCGATGAAATGGGATGGTGAATGGCAAGTCACCTATGAGGTCTTCCGAGATCTGAGTATTGCCTTTGCAGTGGTGATGATCTTAATCTATGCCCTAGTCGTAGGCTGGTTCCAATCCTTCACAACGCCTTTGGCAATTATGACCGCAATTCCTTTTTCGCTAATTGGCATTATGCCCGCTCATTGGCTGATGGGTTCCTTCTTTACGGCAACTTCAATGATTGGCTTCATTGCGGGTGCTGGAATTGTCGTGCGAAATTCGATTATTCTTGTAGATTTTATCGAGTTAAGATTAAAAGAAGGAATGCCCCTCGAAGAAGCAGTGATCGATGCGGGAGCCGTGCGTTTTCGTCCGATGTTACTGACGGCGGCGGCGGTAATTGTTGGCTCGGCAATTATTCTTGCTGACCCGATTTTCCAAGGGTTAGCAATTTCGCTGATGGCTGGTGAAGTCGCTTCTTTGCTACTTTCGCGATCGGCGGTTCCCATTTTATATTACAAACTCTGGCGGAATAAGAAACCACCGATTCTAGAATCTGTTGAAGAAGTTCGAGAAACGGCGATCGCCAGTTTTGAGATCTAAAAAACATTTAAGATATCCCCCTCAATCCCCCTTGTAAAGGGGGAAGAAGAAAATTCCCGTCCCTTTTACACTCACCACAAAAAAACAATGGAACCCATTCGTATCTCCTACTATTCTGATGTTCTCTGTGTTTGGGCTTATATCGCGCAAATCCGCCTTGACGAGCTAGCCGCCAACTTCCCTGACCAAGTTGCGATCGATTATCATTTTGTCTCAATCTTTGGGAATGCCCATGAAAAGTTAGAAACTCGTTGGCGCGATAAGGGTGGTTTACGAGGTTATAGCAATCATGTGCACGAGGTTGCCAAAAAGTTCGATCACATTACTGTTCATCCTGATATTTGGGCGATCGCAACACCATCCTCATCGATGTCCTCGCATTTGTTTCTCCATGCAATTCAACTTCTAGAAATCAAAGGGATCATTCCTAAATCAGAGCGGATCTTTGAAAAGGCAGTCCGTGCTTTTCGAGAAGCATTTTTTACGCAGCTTGCTGATATTAGCGATCGCAAGGTGCAGTTTGCGATCGCTAAAGAACTGGGACTAAAAAGAAAAGTGATCCAAGCCCAAATTGATAGCGGCGAGGCATATGCGTTGCTATCGAAGGATTTTGATTTGGTGAAGGAGCATACGGTAAATGTCAGTCCAACATTAATTTTTAATGAGGGACGACAAAGGTTGAATGGCAACGTCGGTTATCGGGTGATTGATGCGAATATTCGGGAGTTGTTGCACAATCCTGCTGATGAGCAGTCTTGGTGTTAGAAGTTTTGAGCGATCGCCATTTATAGCAATGCAAGTTTTAAGATCAAAATCCAAATAAAGGCGGCACTTTGTGCCGCCTTTATTTGGATTTTGATTTGTCCTAGATATCTCTATATACCAATTCACAAAAGTGTGCTGACACTTCTGTGAATTAAAAAGCAAACCCTGTAAGGGTTTTCAAAGCACAAAGTGGCGTAGCCACTTTGTGCTTTGGTATTATACCAATTCACAGAAGTGTCGGCACACTTTTGTGAATTAAAAACCAAACCCTGTAAGGGTTTTAAGAACACAAAATGGCTATGCCACTTTGTGTTTTGGAATTACATTGATATAGCAATAAAAAATTTTCTTGACTCTCCCTTAAGGGGATACTGTGTAATCACAATCAGAGGTTCATGAGGTCAATGAAATGCTCAAAATCGGAGATTTTTCTAAACTCAGTCAGGTGTCCATCAAGGCTCTGCGCCTCTACGACGAAATGGGATTACTCAAACCAATCTCCGTAGATCGATCTTCAGGATATCGGTTTTACACTGCTAGCCAATTACCTCGGCTCAATCGCATTCTCGCTTTCAAAGATTTGGGATTCTCTTTAGAGCAAATTGCTCAATTACTAAATGAAGAGGTATCTCCAGAACAGATACGCGGAATGTTGCGACTGAAGCAAGCTGATTTGCAACAGCAGATTGAGGAGGAGCAAGGGAGATTGATGAGAGTGGCAGCCCGACTCAAACAAATCGAACAGGAGAACGTTATGTCTGATTATGAAGTTGTAATTAAAAAAATTGAACCAATCACAGTTGCTTCAATTCGCGAAATCTTGCCTAATTATTTTGCGATCGCAAAGCTCTTTCAAGAACTATATCAATATCTAGCTCAGCAAGGGCTTACCAAGTTCGATTATGATGCTGGCATCTGGCATGACAATGGCTACAAGGAAAGCGATGTTGATAGTGAGGCGGTTGTGTCTGTGCCTTCTTCGGTAAAAGGGAACGATCGCATTAAGGTCTATGAGCTTCAGGGATATGATGCGATCGCCTGTGTGGTTCATCATGGCAGCTATAGCACTCTTAATAAGGGTTATCAACACCTGCTAACTTGGATTGAGAATAATGGCTATCGCTGTATCGGTGCAAACCGTGAGTTTTACATTGAAGGTGGAGCAGAACTTGATAATGAGTCTTACATTACCGAGATTCAGTTCCCAGTCGAGAAAGTTTAAGGGCAAAATATTTTGCTAATTGGTAGGGTGGGCAATGCCCACCCTACCTTCTACAGATTCTATTCTTCTTCAATACCAAAAATTTGATTGAAGGTTTTAAGAACTTTGTAACCAGTATCAATCGACTCAAGAGGATCTTTGCGAAGACGGTGACGCAGACATAGACCGATTACTCGTTTAATGTCATCCACTTCCACTTCCTTGCGCCCCTCAAAAGCTGCGATCGCTCTAGCAGCACGATTGCTGACAATATCGCCTCGCAAACCATCAACATTAAGCTCAGAGCAAACTCTGGAGATATTCAAGCGCAGATCTTGAGGGATTTCCACCTCACTGAGAAGAGTTTGTGCTCTCACGATTTTAGCTTGGAGTTCTTCTTGGCGATCTGAGTAGTCTTTAAGAAAGCTATGAGGATTTCCATCAAAATTAGTGCGTTCTTCTACTACGCGCACTCGCAATTCTGGTTCGCGTACAGTACGAATTTCGGCGTACATGCCAAAGCGATCGAGCAATTGGGGACGCAATTCACCTTCTTCAGGATTGCCAGAGCCGACTAATACAAATCGGGCGGGGTGACGAATGGAAATTCCTTCTCGTTCAACAGTATTCCATCCCGAAGCAGCGGAATCTAACAGCACATCAACTAAGTGATCGTCTAGAAGGTTGACTTCATCAATGTAGAGAATGCCGCGATTTGCTTTCGCTAGTAATCCTAATTCAAAGGCTTTCACCCCTTCCGATAAAGCTTTCTCAATATCGATTGTGCCGCAAACACGATCTTCGGTTGCACCAAGGGGCAAGTCCACCATGATTACTTGTTTGGTGGTGACTGGCAGAGTTTCGCCATTGGCAACACGGCGGCGCACTTCTTCGCTTTGCAAGTCTCCGTCGGTGGGATGGCTGCTAAAGGGATCGTCAGCAACAACTTCGATTTCAGGTAAGAGGTCGGCAAGGGCGCGAACGGTGGTGGATTTGCCCGTACCGCGATCGCCCATGACCATCACTCCACCGATTTTAGGATCGATGACGTTGAGCAACAGGGCGAGCTTCATTTCTTCCTGTCCGATCACGGCGGTGAAAGGAAATACAGGTCGTCTTGTCGTTACAGTTGGTTTAATGGGAGTTGCAATCAAGGTTTTCTAAATTTTGTATCGATAAAATTGTCACTCTAGCCAATATACAGCTTTATCATCGCCGATTTTCTGAAAATTTACAGAAAGCCTATGGACTGTCATGGGATTTGTACTGTCCTAAAACCCAAAAGAGAGTTGCGGCGCTTCGCGCCGCAACTCTCTTTTGGGTTTTAACTTTAAGCTACTTATTACTTTTGGCGATCGCCTTTCTTTGCCTGTCGCCTGTTCGTTTTAACGCAAAATTTTCTATACTGTTATACAAACCACGAGGCAAGATCCAGATTAGATAAGCCGCAAAAATCGTTAGTAGCGATCGCATTGGTTCATAAATTAAGATTTTCCAATTGCTTGCTAAGGCGCGATTTACAAGTTGCACTGCCGCTTTGCCATCTTTATTACGAACTGCCCGACGAGAGAGATAGCGTAATTGATAGGCTCTAGCTAAGGATTCCCATTTTGCCATGAAATCAGGAGCATATTCACGAGTTTTCGCGATCACCCTTTCCCAAGAATCCAACTGCTTCATCATGTTTGCCGATAGCCCCCCCGAATTGACTCGATAGAGAGTTAGGGCATCGGGAATTCCTTCAATTTGCCATTTTGTCGTTAGCGCAATCCGAATCCAGCATTCAATATCTTCAGACTGGCGAAAGCGATCGTCAAAATAGAATTTTTCATCATTGCCATAAAAATTAGCGGTGAATTCGATATCTGCAAATACGGCTTTGCGAATTACAGGAACTGAGCCATTACTGATGGGATTGCGACAAAGTACAAGTTCGGGCGTAATATTTTTGGTTTGAGGAATTTGGAAATTACCAAGGGGGCGGCTATCATCATCGATAAATTCGGAACTACAAAAGCTCACGCCAACAATAGGATTTGAGTCTAAATGTAGTACATGCTTTTCTAGCTTTGACGATAGCCAGACATCATCGGAGTCTAAAAATGCTAAATACTCTCCTTGGGCATGACGAATGCCTGTATTTCTCGCTCCCGCCAGTCCTCGATTCTTTTGGTGGATTATGTTGATGCGCTGATCGGTAAAACTTTCGCAGATTTCGATACTTCTATCCTTCGATTCATCATCAATCACAAGCAATTCAAAGTCCGTAAAAGTCTGCGCTAAAACAGAACTAATGGTTTCCGCAATATATTTCTCAACGTTATAAACGGGCATGATTACAGAAACTTTTGGCATAATAAACTCCAAATAATTTACCAAACAATTTAATTTAAGTCTTCGCAGGACTTACGCAATGTCAACGAATTTACTAGGGCTTGAGTAGATTTGGTTAGGGTTTTGCCCTTCCTAAATCTGCTCACCGAGTAAGTCCTACCTTCTATTTGAAAAAACTGAGTAAAAATCGTCCGTAGGTTGCTAATAACGTTAGTAAAGTGCGGTGGGGTTCACGAAAGAAAATCCGCCAGTCGGATGCGATCGCCCGATTAATAAAGTTTAAGCCAACTTTAGGCGGTAAATCTAGGCGAAAAGCACGACGTGCTAAGTAGCGTAAATGGATTGCTCTAGCAAGGGAATAATGTTTTTTTACGAGATCGGGCGCGTATTCTCTTGCTCTATCAATGAGTAAATCCCAACCTGCCTCCATCCGATACAGCGATGCCGAGAGCCCAGAAGGACTTGCCCGATAATATATCAATATCCGATCAAGTCCTTCAATTTGCCAAGGCGCATTATCTTTGCTGTTATGACACATCACGCGAAATAACCATTCAAGATCTTCAGAATAACTCATGTCTTCGGCGAAACCTCCAACTTGAGAGAACACCTCAGTCCTTGCGATCGGATTAGACATCGTGGTGGTAGGATTCTCGTAGAGAAAATCTTCAGGCTTGAGATTGATGAGGCGAGATGTAGAAATTTGCCCCGTTGGTTCACCTTCTAGAGTCATGAATTCAACACGAGCGAAGCTTACAGCTAAGTTAGGATTAGTCTCAAAATGTTCGATATGTGCAGCTAACTTGTCGGAAAACCAAAGATCGTCAGCGTCAAGAAAAGCGATCAAATTTCCCTTTGCTAATTGCACGCCATGATTACGTGTAGCTGATACGCCTTGGTTAGGTTGCGATAAAACTTGGATACGGTGATCGTGTTGAGCATATTCATTCGCGATTGCTAATGTGCGATCCGTCGAGCCATCGTCAACAATCAATAGCTCAAAATCTATAAATGTTTGTTGAAGAACC
This sequence comes from Pseudanabaena sp. BC1403, assembly GCF_002914585.1. Taxonomy (NCBI): domain Bacteria; kingdom Bacillati; phylum Cyanobacteriota; class Cyanophyceae; order Pseudanabaenales; family Pseudanabaenaceae; genus Pseudanabaena; species Pseudanabaena sp. BC1403. The sequence goes on along the minus strand of NZ_PDDM01000002.1, from coordinate 31,360 downwards.
GACTCAATTGTTTGATCAATAAAGCTTGCCGCATTGTAGGCTGGCATGATTATGGATACTGTAGGAATGTGATCGCTCATTAAGTAACCTCAATTAAATTTGTTCAAATCGAAATCACAATTAAGTACCTGTGCAGAATAGATTATCCAAACCTGTAAGGTTGCGCATCTGCGGGGCACAACCTTACAGGTTTGGGTTTGCAATAAATCATGTCCATCTACTTAAGGCAACTATCCAGTTTTGATTAGTTCTTGCACCCAAAATACTGCTGTGGCGCTGAGAATTGCGATCGCCCATTCAATCCCGTTTAAAGGAACTGTTGACATTAAATCGCCAAACCAAGGGACTTGCACAAAGGCAAGTTGACAAATAGCGATAAAAAATATGCTCAGCATCAGAGGCAGATTACTTAATATACTATGGCGAGCTATCGCACAGGCATGAAAAACCTGACTAAACCCAAGAGTAACAAATGCCATCGATCTCGCCTGAGAAAACATCGAGGCTTGACCTTGATACTTTAGCCAGAAAACTACGGAAATAGCCGTAATTGTGGCAGTGACAGATAGCAAAATGCGAAGGTAATTGCTAGAGCGCAACATGGTTTGAAAACGATACGCTGGTTGAGTTAAAAGGCTCCCATGAGTTGGCTCAAGGATTAAGGGAAAAGCAACTATTGGTGTGGCGATCGCCCCGACCCAGATTATCTGCAATGGTGGCATTGAGAATCCTGCGGCAGTATCCATAAGGGTTAGCACTGCTAAAGTGAAGGAACTAGTGGCAGTGAGCAGGGCTGTACGTTGCAACCGATCAAATGTGGCTCTTCCTTCGAGAATAGCGATCGGCAAATAATGGAAGTCATCTTTCGGCAAAATCAGCCCTGAACTATCTTGCAATTCTTTACGGCAGGTGCGATCGCAGATTCCCACGTCGGCTGCTCTCAGTAGGGGAATATCTTCGATATCATTCCCAATTACGGCAACTGCATTTAAAGATTTTTGGCGAGTTTTTTGCTGGTCGTCTTTCCATTGACGAATTTTCTCTTGAGGAGCATCAAAATAACTATGGGTCTCAATACCAATCACCTCACTAAATGCCACTGCGTCCTCTTCTGAAGCCCTTATTAATCCTTGCCATTCAATACCAGCACGACTCAAATTATCAAAGCTCAGTACCACATCCGACTCGACAATCGGTACAATCGTTGTTACTCTCGCGATCGCATCTAATACAGAAGGAAATCTCGTCCATATTCGCTGTTTAGCAAGATCGCGCATCCCAAATAATTGTACCTGAGTAGCAATACGCAATAAATTTTGGGGATAGGTGCTAACGATCAGGGCGGCAGCAGTCATGGCATTGATTGTAATTCCACGTTGCCAAGCAAAGCCGATCGCGGTAGTCGTCACTAATAGCAACAGTCCGATCCAAACTTGACGTAGTTGACGCAATTCGGAATGGATAACTGAAAATGGCTTGTCTTTGATGAGCGCAGACTGTTCTTGAGTATAACGACTTGTGGCAATCACGATACCCTTCGCGCTTCCTGCGGAAATTTCAGTTCCCGCATAGATCATGTTGCTGCATTCAAGAGGCGGCGTTTTCTCCTCAAAGGTAAGATCAGCTCTCTTAAAACAAATTGCTTCTCCGCCTAAGTTGGTTTGATTTACCTGTAAATCCTCTGATGTCTCTAGTACTCGTAGATCGACATTAGGACGATCGCCTTCTCGCAACACCAACAAATCACCTAACACCAAGTCACGCGATGGTACTTCCATTTCTTCGCGATCGCGAAATACTACTACTGAACTAGAAGGTTCATTTTGGCGACGTTGAGGGCGATCTCGACTAACTTTCTCCTTCGTTTTAATTGACCATACCGAAATACAAATACCGATCGCACTATGCAGTACACCCACAGAAATTAGCACCCATCCTTCAGCTCCATTCCATTGCAAATAGACTGCTGATCCCAATAAAAGATAAGTTAAAGGATTAATTAAAGGCTGTAAAAGGACTTTGCCAATTGGACGCGATCGCGGCAATTTATTGGCTCCCAAATGCCGCAACCTTTGTCGAGCATTCACATAGGACAAACCTTCCACCGAAGACTCTAAAGCCGTCAATACTTGCTCTACATCCATGTAGTGCCAAGGTTTTTGAGTATCCGATAGAAAATCAAATTTGGCCATAGTTTAATTTTGGGACTTAGGAACACAGGTATAGATAGCGCTTGGCAAACATTGAGTTAAGAATGCCCATGACTTTCCCGAATGCAGATGTGATTATTATAAGTAAAGGCGACGCTTTGCATAGCCTTTACTTTCTAGCGATCGCATACAACAGTTATAAGGATGGGCAATTTAATAAATATAGTGTCCTGCCGAAAGCAGGTCGCAATATTTACTAAATTGGATTTGATACAATTCTGTCATGCGTAATAGAGGATCTGAATTATGACTTTAGCTACTGCTAGCCCCTCTAAACTGATGACCATTGAAGAGTATCTCAGTTATGACGATGGTACAGATGATCGCTATGAGCTTGTAAACGGAGAATTAGTCAAAGTGCCTACCGAATCTCCGCTAAATTGTCAAATTGCAAAACTGCTAATGTTTGAATTTGCCAAACATTTTCCAATGGTACTAATTTGCCATAAGGACATTGAGATTATAGTTAGTGGTAGAAGGGCTAAGGTAAGACTGCCTGATTTAGTTGTACTCAGTGAAGATGGTCTTACGGCTATGACTGGTCAGCGCAGTAATACAATTACCCAAGAGATGCCAGCGCCTATTTTGGTTGCTGAAGTAGTTTCCCCTGGGCAAGAAAATCGAGATCGCGACTATCGCTATAAACGCACAGAGTATGCAGCCAGAGGAATTAATGAATATTGGATTATTGATCCAGAAATGCGACAGATAACCATATGTCTATGGGTAGATGGGCAGTATGAGGACAAGATCTATACAGGTGATATGCCAATTTTATCGACAGTAGTAGATGGCTTTGCTCTGACAGTTGAACAAGTTTTAGCATTTGGGCAATAAAAAGCGATGCGATGCGCCGCTTTGGAGTGGCTTGTTTACCCGCCTTTGGCGGGTAAACAAGCGCAAATACTATTTGAGAATATTTTTTAAAGTATTGACGACTCGATCTTGCTGATCTTCGCTGAGTTCTGGAAACATTGGCAAAGATAAAACGCGATCGCAAATATCCTCCGTGACAGGAAAATCACCCTTTTTATAGCCAAGGCTGCTATATACCGATTGCAAATGCAAGGGCAAAGGATAGTAAATCATCGTAATAATATTTTGTTCGCGCAGTTGAGCTTGCACATAATCGCGTTTGCCATCACCGATGCATACTGTGTACTGATTCCAGACACTACCAGAACAATGGTGAGGTGATACAAGATGAGGAATATGTGCCTCCTTCAGAAGATCCGTGTAGCGATCGCTAATTTCGCGTCGTTGAGCATTCCATTTGTCGAGGTAGGGCAATTTCACTTGTAATAAAGCCGCTTGCAACGCATCAAGACGCGAATTCATACCGATATATTCGTGATAATAGCGCTTGGGGCTTCCATGTTCACGCAAAATCCGCAATTTATCAGCAACTTCAGCATTTTTGGTGGTCATCATCCCACCATCGCCACAGCCGCCCAGATTTTTGGTCGGATAAAAGCTAAAACAGCCCACATCGCCAATATTTCCCACCTTCTGCCCATCAAAAATTGCACCTGTCGCCTGAGCGCAGTCTTCGATCACATAGAGATTATGCTTTTGTGCGATCGCCATCAAACCAGTCATATCAGCTGATCGACCAAACAAATGTACGGGCATGATCGCCTTAGTCCGACTAGTGATGGCAGCTTCGATTAGTTGGATATTCATATTGAAGCTATGCGCTTCAATATCGACAAATACTGGTTTTGCCCCCGTCATACTAATCGTTTCCGCACTAGCAAAAAATGTAAATGGCGAAGTAATGACTTCATCGCCCTCCCCAATATCTAAAGCTCTCATTGCTAAATACAGAGCATCAGTACCTGAGTTGCAAGCAATACCATAGTTAGAGTCAGTAGCTGAGCCAATATAATTAGCAAACTTAGCCTCAAACTGACTTACGGTTTGTCCACCAATGTATTGCCCCGATGCTAGTACGTCTAATGCAGCTTTATTGAGGCGATCGCCAATTTGTTGATATTGCAGCGATGCATCAAAGGGAGGAATTTTATTCACGTTGAAACGATTCTAGATTGCCTCAACCATTTTAAACGCGATCGTCATTGCTTGTTATCAAAAAAAACAAAGGGCGCATCGCATCCCTTGTTTTTCAGTAATTTCCGAGTAAATTAGCCGCACAAAGTTTTTAAAAAGCGTTGCAAAGCAACAGTTTTTAAAAACTTTGTGGTTTGGGTTTGAGAGCAAAGCACCGTAATTATAACAATTCAAAAGTGCTACGCCATTTTGTGCTTTGGTATTATTTCTTTTCGTGACGAGCATAGTCGTCTTGAAAGCGAATAATATCATCTTCGCCCAAATACTCGCCGTTCTGCACCTCGATTAAGATCAAAGGGATTATCCCAGGATTTTCTAGTCGATGCGCTGTACATTTAGGTACATAAGTGGATTGGTTGGTACTAATCATTGTTTCTTTATCGCCGCAGGTCACCTTGGCAGTTCCCGAAACCACAATCCAATGTTCGCTGCGGTGGTGGTGCATTTGCAGACTGAGGCGATGTCCTGATTTGACTTCAATGCGCTTGATCTTGTAGCCTCGCCCTTCTTCAAGAGTAGTGAATGATCCCCAAGGACGTTCTACAGTTGGTCCATGAGTATTTAATGATTCTCCACTGATATTTGCAATGCTAGCTAATGCTGAAGGAGCTTCTTTTACTGGTGACATAACTGCAATTTAGAAAGCTGATTGATTCTTAGAATAGCATCAAGCCCAATAATCGCCACTGATCAAATAAATGATCAAATAAATTAAGGTATAAACCCAAAAAGCTTGAGGGGGTAGGAAGTACCACTCACTCTTTTTTGAATTCTTTTGTTAAAGTTATTGAGGGCGCTTTGTGCCCTCAATAACTTTAAATTGGGTTGAGCTCGCTATGGCGGAATTCTTAAGAGTTGGGAATCCAGCTCCAGACTTTGAAGCTGATGCTGTAGTTGATCAGGAATTTACAAAAATTAAGCTTTCTAGCTACCAAAAAAATAAATATGTTGTCCTATTTTTTTATCCGCTCGACTTTACTTTTGTCTGTCCCACTGAAGTGATTGCGTTCAGCGATCGCTACGCCGAATTTGCCAAATTAAACACTGAAGTCATTGGTATTTCTGTGGATAGTCAATACGCACATCTAGCTTGGATTCAAACATCACTTGCTGATGGAGGACTAGGTGGCGATATTAAATGCCCACTTGTTTCTGATCTGACTAAAGCGATCGCCACAGCTTTTAATGTTCTTGATCCCTTATTAGGTATCGCTTTGCGTGGTTTATTTATTATTGACAGAGAAGGTATTGTCCAACATGCCACCATTAATAATCTAGCCTTTGGTAGAAGCATTGACGAGACTCTTCGCACTCTTAAAGCAATTCAACATACCCAGATTCATGAAAATGAAGTTTGTCCTGCAAATTGGCAACAAGGTATGTCAACTATCAAAATATAGCAACGTAAGGTTTGCTTAGGACATAAAACCCTAAAGATGAGTGGCGGCGCAAAGCGCCGCCACTCATCTTTAGGGTTTTGATTTGTCCTCGCTATCTCTTATACCAATTCACAAAAGTGTGACAACACTTCTGTGAATTAAAAACCAAACCCTGTAAGGGCTTTAAAAACACAAAATGGCTGTGCCACTTTGTGTTTTGGTATTACGTTGCTTTATAACCCAAAATGCAAATAGCTTTTAGGCAGGCGATTTGCATTTTGGGTTATATTTTTACCCAGCGACTTAATGCCCATAAAGAATATCTGTCAGCTCTTGCAGCAATGCTTACCACAAAATCAGTTTTCACAATGAGATCTGCCACAGTTTATAAGTAGATGAGCATAATTAATTACAAACCCAAACCCGTAAGGTTTCGCTCCAAAAGGAAGTAACCTTACGGGTTTAGGTAATTTATTCTGCACAAGTACTTATCAACTCTTTGAAGTTTAGTTAATTAGGGTACAAAATGAAACAGACAGATGGGTTAGCCTACTTTCATAATCAAAACTTAACATTAATGACTCATCTCGATGGGGGAGCCAGATAAAGCAATGGCTGAAATAAAAAAAGCTGTTTTAATGATGCACACAGATCAAGCACAAGGTGAATTGTGGCAGACAGCTTTGGCAACTCAGCAATTGGATGTGATTTGGGAAAATATTTCCTTAGATTTAGTTCAGTATCTAGAAAAATGCGATCGCCATGAACTCCCAGATCTGTTAATCATGGATATGGCAATCAAGAGTCCCAGTTCGGAAACTTTGCAATCATCATCGGTTTGTCAATGGCTAACCAAACAGAAGGCTCCTACAAAAGTTGTCTTATTTAATCCTAGACAGGAAAAGATCAAAGATATTGAGCATAGTTGGGCGATTCGTCGTGGGGCATCTGATGTACTCCCACGCTTATCACCCGAAAATTTAATGGCTGAAGTTGCCAGAGTTACAGCCTTAATTGGCTGTTCATTAATTTCGCATCCGTTGGAAAAAATAGCTAGAAGTTTTGGTGCAAGTAGTGGGTCTAGCAAAGTCAGAGAAAGCGAGTTAATAACTACACCAGATATCAATGGGTCTAAAGCAAATTTAAAATCTGAAATCAAAAACAACCCTAAACCCAACCAGAAATCTGATGATGGTGAGGTAGTTATGTATCGTGGGGTAAGGATTAGGCGCTAATTTCAGCAAAACCGATTTTAGTAATTAGAATTGATTCAAGAAAAAAGACGGTGCGTTGCACCGTCTTTTTTCTTGCTATAACTTGAGTGGCGATCGCTATAATTCTCAAAAAATGTCCAACCAGTCCCAACCGCAAGAAGAACAAGCCTTTATATTGTTTGCACAGCATGGCTGGGCGGATACTTTTCACGATATTGCTCAATTAGCCAAATCCCTAGCCTACTCAAACACGATCATTTATACACCAGATTTGGGCTGGCTTAATACATGGCTAGAGATCGCTCCCTTAATAAGTAAGGTCGAAAATATCGTAACCGAGGCGATCGCCAAACATCCAGAGTTACCATGGCGAATTGTCGCGCATTCAATGGGGGCTTTAATCTGGTTAGAAGTTTTAGATCGTCATCCTGAATGGCTACCTAAAATTCATAGCTTTGCTTTAGTTGCCTCTCCTGTCGGTGGTTCTGATTTGGGAAGACTATTCGATCCATTTCGTTGGTTTCCCCTAATGGCTCGTGACTTGGGCAAAAATCGCCGCGCAATTGCCGAAGCGATCGCCTCAAAAATCCCAACGATTACCGTCGTTGGTGATCTTGGCAACAATACCGATGGCACTGTGCCTGTGGGATGTTCACAAGTTGCCAGAGCCACTTTTGTGCGACTAGATGGCATCCGTCATGCTCCTCTCAAAAATCATCCGAGAGTTGCCATCGCTGTGCGTCAGTTTTGGGGAAATCCTGTAATTGCAACGATTCAAACCGATCCCGCCTCACAGTTAATCGAGAAATTGCGATCGCTTGACCTGACCGAAACCGATAATCAAAATTTTGCAAAGGCAAAATTAATCTACACGGGCTCAGATGACACAAAGCTCTGGGTTTGGACAAATGCCTTACAAGTTATGCATGTGTTTGTCAGTGTGGGCGATCGCTGTGTTTATAGTGCTTATACAGGTTGGCAAAACAAAGGTAAATTGGCGATGATGCTAAAAAAAATCAGTCAGCCCGCATATTGGGCTGACTGATTTTTTTATTATTTCATTTCTTCGATTAATTGCAGGATAATGCGACTGTCATCCGCATAAGGAACCTGTTGCAAATAGTTCTCTAAATCGATCCTTGCTTCGGTATGACGATCAAGTTGATAACAAATTAAACCGCGATCGCGCCATTGGGTTGGCACACCAGGATTTAGCATTAGCGATCGCTCAATTGCGGCCAATGCTTTAGTAGGCTCACGGCGGCGCAGATAGATGAGTTTGAGATTATTCAGCAACCGATCTAAGATGCGCCGAATGCTAACGGGTTCGAGATATTCAGGCTGAAGGGGGATGTCATAGCCATATAGTTGTGTCAGCTTCGCTGCGCAATCTTCGGGAAATAAAATTTCGCCTTTATTGTAGGGATCAATGAAAATCTCTAGATCAGGATGACGAGGACGAATAATAAAATGCGCTGGGAAACTAATCCCATCCATCGGAAAACCAAGGCGATCGCTAATCACCATATAAACCAGTGATAGCGATAGGGGAATACCTAATCGTCTTTCTAGCACATCAGTGATAAAGCTATTAAGCGGGTCGTAATAATCGCGATCATTACCGCAAAAACCTTGCTCGACAAACAGGTAGTGATTAATCTCTTTTACCACCTTGAGTGGGTAATGAATCTTGGCTAGCCTTGGTTGTAAATCCTCAACCATATGATCTAAAATCGCCCGATAATGCCCAAGATCCATGCGCGGATATTCTTCCCATGCGATCGCCAAAGCCCCTTCGAGCAGATGGTCAATGGACATGTCATGGTCTGGCATATGGGCAATTTGCCAAAACTTTTGCCGCGCTGGGGAAAGCGTTAACACGATATTCGCCTTTTTACTTTTGCCTTTTTACTCAACTGGTAAAATGATGCACCGCGCAAAGCACGGTACATCGTTACCTTTTTTTAATTTAATGTATACACCTGTCCACTAAACAAAATACGAGTGATCCCCTTTTGGACAAGTTTTGGGCGAGTAATATGAATTAAATCGCTAGGAAATTTAATCACACGCTGATTATGATGAGAAAAACGCCTTGCCACACGATGATTATCAAAAATTGGAATTGTTTTTGACAGTGACTCTTCAGCAGGAATTTCCCCAAGATCCTTAAAATCTTTAAGGGGTCGAGTAATAATCTCAGCAATGCGATCAACGACGATATAGCAAATTAGTGGCAAGTCAGCCCTATCTAGGGGCAGAATCTCAAGGCGATCGCTGGTGTTATGACTTCCTCGAAGATCCTCAAACATCGATAAGCCAGAATCATCAGCATCTTCATCGTCTAGCTCATCTTCATCAAGCTCAAGATTATCCTCATCAACCAAATCGTCTTCGTCTTCTTCGTCTAGCTCATCATCATCGATTTCACCATCCGCCATATCTAGCTTTATATCTATGTCATTCATCGCGATCGCCGTTTCATCACCTTGATCAGTTTCATCATCTTGATCATAAATATAGTTACTGGACTCAGTTGTCAGTGACAAATCGTCAGGAATTAATGCAAGCTGATTTACCTGAAAACCACCGATACCGTAATTTATCCGCGATCCTCTTTTCCCGTCAGCCTTTTTTTGACCTACCAATTGTCGATACTCCTCAGCAGGAATTAGCTCTTGTAGCAGTCGCAGGACTGTACTCGTACTAATGCCAAACTGCTTCGCCAACTGAGTCGTGGTCGCATCAGACTCACGATAGAGGCGAAGTATTTCTTGTTTATCATCCAGCGCAAGTTTAACAGCCATTGATTTGGGATACCCCGAAACCGCATCTACGAACCAATCAATATCTTAACGCTTGAGCGTATGGGTTAGAGTTTTAATAAATAACTATTTGCAAAACTATTGTTGAAGAATGGCTTTCACAAAGAATAATCTCTATGCGAATTAATGAAAAAAGCTCAATCCTAGTGACAGGTGGTACAGGTTCTTTCGGTAAAAAATTTGTTGAACTCATACTAAAAAGGTTTCCGAACATCCATAGACTAGTAATTTATTCACGCGATGAATTAAAACAGTTTGAAATGGCACAGCAGTTTTCTGATCACCAATATCCAGGATTGCGTTATTTTATTGGTGATATTCGCGATGTGCGACGACTAACTCGTGCCTGTGAAGGTATTGATATTGTGGTTCATGCCGCAGCTTTAAAGCAAGTTCCTGCCGCAGAGTACAATCCCATTGAGTTTATTCGTACCAATGTTTTGGGTTCGGAAAATGTTATTGAAGCGGCTTTAGATAGTGGCGTAAAGAGAGTTGTGGCTCTATCTACCGATAAGGCGGCAGCTCCCATTAACTTGTATGGTGCGACAAAACTATGTGCGGATAAGTTATTTGTTGCGGCTAATAACATCAAAGGATCGCGAGATTTGCATTTTAGTGTGGTGCGTTATGGCAATGTCATGGGTTCACGAGGGTCTGTGATTCCTTTTTTCTTACAAAAGCGTCATGAAGGAGTCTTACCAATTACCGATCCGCAAATGACTCGCTTTAATATCACTTTAGAAGAAGGCGTACAAATGGTGCTGTGGGCGATCGAAAATGCTTGGGGAGGTGAAATTTTTGTGCCCCGAATTCCGTCCTATCGAATTACTGATGTTGCTACAGCGATCGCACCACAATGTGAACAGCGCATTGTAGGGATTCGGTCAGGGGAAAAAGTTCATGAAGAAATGATTACGACTTCAGACGCTTTTACTACGGTTGATTGCGGTGAATATTATGCGATCTTGCCAGTTCATGGCGGTCATATAGAGCGGTATCTTGAGATGGGAGCAAAAATGGTAGAGAGTGGCTTTAGCTACAATTCTGGTCAAAATAAATATTTTTTGACTGTTGATGAGTTGCGTATGTTAATTAAGACTTATGTTGATCCGAGTTTTGCGGTATGACAGCTTTTATTCCCTACGGGCGACAGGATATTAATGCTGCCGACATTCAAAGTGTGATTGAGGTTTTACAGTCAGACTGGCTAACTCAAGGTTCGGCTACTGTTCGATTTGAGCAAGCCGTAGCTGAATATTGTGGGGCTAAGTATGCGATCGCAGTTTCTAGTGCTACGGCTGCTCTACATATTGCTTGTTTAGCGCTTGGCTTAGGCGAGCATGATTATCTCTGGACTTCACCAAATACTTTTGTGGCTTCAGCGAATTGTGGATTGTATTGCGGGGCAAAGGTTGATTTTGTTGATATTGACCCAAACACTTATAACTTGAGTATCGATCAATTAGAGCAAAAATTATCTAAGGCGGCTCAGTTAAGATGTTTACCCAAAGTTTTAGTACCCGTACATTTTGCAGGTCAATCCTGTGAGATGGAAAAGATTTTATCTCTATCTCAGCAATATGGATTTAAGGTGATAGAAGATGCTTCCCATGCGATCGGGGGCAGATATCAGAACAAAGCGATCGGCTGTTGTGAGTTTTCCGACCTGACTGTGTTTAGCTTTCATCCAGTGAAGATTATCACTACTGGAGAAGGAGGAATGGTGTTAACTAATCGCGATGATTTGTATGAAAAGTTGATTCGTTTGCGATCGCATGGCATTACGCGCAATCCAGATTTAATGCAAGGTGAAGTTCACGGTGCTTGGTATTATCAGCAATTAGAACTGGGGTTTAATTACCGCATGACAGATATTCAAGCCGCATTAGGGGCAAGTCAGATCCAACGATTGAGTGAGTTTGTAACTAGACGGCGATTTTTAGCCCAACGTTATAATCATTTATTGCAAAATTTACCGCTTACTTTGCCCTACCAAAATATAGATACCGAATCTAGTTGGCATCTATATGTAATTCGTTTAAATCTTGACAAAATCAGCACAACTCATTGTCAAGTATTTGAGCAACTCCGCGAAGCAGGAATTGGAGTAAATCTACATTATATTCCCGTACATACTCATCCCTATTATCAAAATCTAGGTTTTTGTTGGGGTGATTTCCCAAAATCAGAGATGTATTATGAAAGCGCAATTAGTATCCCTTTATATTATGGATTGAAAGAGAAAGAGCAAGATCGGATTGTTGCGAGTCTACAAGGAATTTTGCGCTAATGAAGATCAATATTCGTGAAGAAGACTTCTATCAATCGTCTTATTAGCAACCACTATTCTGAAGCAATAAACTTTTTTAAAATGGTGCTTCGCAACGTTTTTAAAAAGTTTATTGTGGTTGGTTTGACCAAAAATTAATTTAATACCAATTCACAAAAGTGTGACAACACTTCTGTGAATTAAAAACCAAACCCTGTAAGGGTTTTATACCAAAACACAAAGTGGCGCAGCCATTTTGTGTTTTGGTATAAAACCCTTACCCAGTAATGGCAGCGAGAAGCACCGCCATTACTGGGTTTGGGCAATGACAAAAAAACTATCTAATACTATCGGTGTCAGATAGGTCTATTACTTACGAGCGCCCAAGAAATCAAGTTTGCCTAGCTCAACACCGCAATGCCTGAGAATGTCATAGGCAGTTGCCACATGGAAATAGACATTTGGCAAAATGAAGAACAGTAAATAGGCTTGTCCCGCAAAAGTCATTGTTTCTTTACCAATAGGCAAAGTAATTACTTTCTCTTCCGAGCCATCAATCTGTTCGGGAGTGAAAGACTCAATGAATGCAAGTACATTCTTAAGCCGATCGCATAGTTCCGCAAACGTAGTTTCTTTATCTTCTAATGCAGGTGCTTCTGCACCAGCCAACCTTGCTACACCGCGTCTAGCAATATCCGAAGCAATTTGCACTTGACGGCTGAGCGGTAACATATCAGGATACAAACGACTCGCTATGAGTACAGAGGGATCAATTTTTTTTGCTTCAGCATGAGCCGCTCCCTTTTCTAAAATGGCGACTAGATTATTCAGCGATCGCACTAGGGAAGGAACTGCAACCTGATACATAGAAATGGTCATTAATACCTCTCCAGTTTCTTTTAAAATTAATATTTGTAACTTGAGTATCACTATAACCGATTGCGACTTTTTTGAATTCACCTTAAGGCACTACAAAAAACTCTTAGTGCGATCGCTCAAACAAAGCCACCCACAAGCGACGAGAGCCAATTTGGGAGCTGTAAAACAATAGATCGATTAATAGTTTTAAGGCTAAACGTTGGATCTCCTCAGGTTTAGCTTGCTCGTCCTCAGCCATCCGCTCTTGATACAGACTATTAAAGCGATCAAGATAATCACCCAAAATTGGTTCGCGGTGGGGTGCACGCTTTAGAGCCGTACATTTCTCTAACTGAGCAACTGCATTGCGAATCGCAAATTGTTGCTGTGCTGCTAATGTACAACTAATTAAAGTCATAGCCCTTGCTTCATCAACATCTAGCTTTTTGCGCCCTTTGCCCTTGCGTAATGGGCTAGCCTGTCGCAAGCGCCAAAGTGTAATGCGATCGCTTAAAATCTCTTCAAATCCCAACTTTTCGGCAACCGCCAACATCTCATCAGAACCAAGTCCCGTCAATGACTCTAGGGCAAGCAGCACTAAATCCAAATGCGCCTTGATTGCCTGCAACTGAGGCAAATCTGGATTTTCAAAGGATGGCACAGGATTGGAGGTCATGAGTCAGAACTGGATTTAATTTGAGGTAAAGGAGGTAAAGGTAAAGGACGATGTTTACTTCTTGACTTGTCGGCTATAGCTTTAGTTGCATTGTCCATCAAAGTAATATCGCCTAATTTCACGCTTAATTTATCATTTGGTATATCAATTACTTCACCCCGTGAAGCACTCCGCGCTCTTCCTTGAGTTGCCCATGCTTGCATGAAACTAATCTGCTCCCTAGCTGTACTAGCTAAAGGATAAGTTTCTGCGATCGCACCTAAAATATCCTCGGTATTAACATCGCGCTGCTGATGGAAAGCGCGGTACATACCTTCCACAATCGCCTGTTCGATTTCTGCACCACTAAACTCCTTAGAAATTGCGGACATTTGATCAATGTCGAAATTATGTAATTCCGTTGGACGAAACCGTTTCAAATGGAGCAAGAATATTTCTTTGCGTTCCTCATAGGTGGGTAAATTGATAAAGAACAATTCATCAAATCGCCCTTTCCGCAATAATTCAGGTGGCAAAGCATGGATATTATTTGCTGTAGCAACGACAAATACGGGACTAGATTTTTCCTGCATCCATGTTAGTAGCGTTCCCAATACACGCTGACTGGTTCCCGAATCGCCTGTGCTATTAGAGATACCTCCAAAAGCCTTATCGATTTCATCAATCCAGAGAATGCAAGGTGCAAGGGCTTCAGCTAGCTGAATCGTTTGGCGGGTACGGCTTTCAGACTGTCCGACCAAACTACCAAATAAGCGGCCCACATCTAATCGTAATAGTGGCAACCGCCAAAGATTAGCGATCGCCTTCGCACAGAGACTCTTACCTGTGCCTTGAATACCTAGTAGCAAAACGCCGCGAGGATTCGGTAAGCCAAAAGCTCTCGCTTCATCAGAAAAGGCTTGCTGACGCTGCATCAGCCACAGCTTGAAATTATCCAATCCCCCAATACTATCTAGCGTTTCATTTGGCGTAAAAAATTCTAAAAACTCCGTTTGGCGAATCCGTTTTTGCTTCTCAATTAAAACCCGATCAATATCTGATTCATTGAGAAAATGTTTCTGCACAATTGATTTAGATAAAGTATGGCAGATGCGATCGCGGGTCATACCCATACAAGCTTTAATCAATTGTTCAAGGCTGTTCCCTTCCATTCGCAACTGTTCAGGTGGAATCATCTGTTCGATGATATTCCGAATTTCTGTGTTTTCAGGTAATGGGAAATAAAGCACCGCAACCTGTTCTTCGAGTTCCGATGGCATCTCTAGCAAGGGACTCAACAAAATCAAAGTCTTCCGTGAATTGCGAAAATTCCGATAGAGATTGCGAAGTTGGCGGACTAAAATCTCATCTAGTCGTTGCGAGGCTAAGCGTCGATGCAAATCTCGAAACACATAAATAGTAGCTGTTTGTCGATTGCTATTTTCAACAATTTGCAAGGCTTGCAGCAGATTATTTTTGCCTTCTTGATTATGCTCAAAACCACGCACGAGATCGTAATAGAGCATCTGACGGGGTGGCCCACATTCCTGCGCAACTTGGGCGATCGCCTTTTCAGCACGTTCTTCTTCCCATGTCACGATATAAATAATCGGACATTTAGCGCGGATCAGCAGACTAAGTTCTTCTTTGAAATTGAGAGATTTCATGCACAGATGCCTTGGATTTACAAAAACTCGCTGAGCGAGTTTTTATAGCGGGTTTTAATAAATAATTTTAGAAGAAATCGTCATTTGCTACCTGTCGATGTGGTGTTGGTAGCGATTTTAAATGACTGAGAAATTGTAACAGCTCATCATTGGTTAATTGCTGACGTGACTTTTTATCAAAAGTCCTCACCAAATAATCGCGACCCTGTGTTTTTGTCCAACTTAGCCGCTCCATCTCCACATCGATTTTAGAAATTGCATCTGATAGATCAACAGGCTCAGGTGAAATTTGGGGTGCTGAGGACTTGCTTGGTGTAGATATTGTCTCCGTCGGATGCGATAAAGAAGCTAACGCTACATCAGCTTCGGGTAGATGATCATGTCCTCCATATTCAGTGGCATAGTCTATGGCTGATTCAGCTTGAATAGTCTGTGTCGAATGCATTAAGTGTAGAGAATCGTTATGCTCAGCGATTGGACCTGATCCCCCTGCCCCTAGAGCATTAAAGTTAGCGGATGGAAGGGAGTTGATCGATGACTCCCGCGATACCTGCGTTAGCATAGGCGATCGCCCCCCATAATTGCCGTAGTTATTATCAAAACTATTGTCAAATGCAAGTCCTGCGATCGCAAGGGCACGCTTTACTGCCCGATCTTCAGCTATTTCGAGATCACTATCGACAGCCGTAGCAGTGCCCATGATCGCATCTCCTTCAGAGACGATTGCCCTAAAAGCATGAAGCCCATCTATTTTAGGTAGCATCTCTGTCTGGATACGACCTTGCGGATATTGAGATCGAAACTGGGCGAACATAAATAGGTACAAAATCAATTTTTTTTGGCAAATAATCTGCAAAACAGACAATATCTTATAGCAGTTTTCTAGCCAGTATAGCTAGCAAACTTATTGAGGCAAAAGCTAGTGGCGGTGCTCAGCGCCGCCACTAGCTTTTGTGTTTTTTCGTCTAGGTATCAAAAAAGTAGGCAAAAGGTGGGGTGTAACCAGGGATCTTATTTTCATCTACATCATCAATCTGATCAGGATCAAGATATTCGTTGGCATAGCGCAGATAAACTTTTTCGCTGACAAATAGATCAAATAGATCAGGATCAATATGATTATTTATCCTCATATTACCTAGTATTTGAAGGCATTCAGTCAAAGTTTTGCCTTTTTTATAGGGACGATCTTTAGCGCTAAGTGCTTCAAAAATATCTGCTATTCCCATCATTCTTGCAGGTAAAGACATTTGTTCGCGGGTTAGTCCTTTCGGATAGCCTTTACCGTCCATACGTTCATGGTGTCCGCCAGCATATTCTGGCACACGACGGAGATTGCGCGGATAGGGTAGTTTCTCAAGCATTTCTATTGTGACCACAATGTGATCATTGATAGTTTTGCGCTCTTCAGCAGTAAGTGTTCCTCTTGAAATATTTAGGTTGTATACTTCATCCTCAGTCAAGAAATTTACCTCTACCCCTTTAGGATCAATCCAGCGATAGGACGCGATTATTTGCAAGCGTTCTTTATATTCATCGCTCATAAATTCTCCACCAATATTGCAAGTACGAAGAAAATCTTGATCGCTAGAATATTGGGCAAGTTTTTGCTGAAATGCTTCTTCTAACTCTGGAATGACACTGAGATTGGCGGACTCGATCGCCGCAGTTTTTTGATTGAGGAAACGAATTTCGGCATCCCGTTTCAATATTTCAAAGCGAGTATTGATTAAGTGAATACGATCAAAAATTGTTTCTAGCTTCGTAGCTTTATCGATCACATGTACTGGAGTAGTGACCTTACCACAATCATGAAGTAATCCCGCAATTCTCAGTTCGTACCGTTCATCCTCATCTAATTCAAAGTCTTTAAAGATGCCATAATTAGCTTGGCAAGCAGCGTCAGCGATCATCATCGTTAGGGTTGGGACGCGACGGCAGTGAGCACCGTTATATGGCGATTTTTTGTCGATCGCCTCTGACATCAGGTTAATAAATGACTCAAATAATTCACGGAATTGGCCGATCAATTTGTTGTTAGTTAAGGCGATCGCGGCTTGGGATGCTAAAGATTCGCCGATGCGCTGAGAGACCTTGGAAAATTCAATAATCTGATTGTCTTTAGACCCTTTGGCATTGATTAGTTGTATCACTCCAATCAATTCATTTTCATGATTGAGCATGGGTAGAGTCAGAAATGACTTTGATCGGTAGCCCATTTGGGTGTCAAAAGCTCTCGTTCCCGCAAAGTCAAATCCCTCAGCAACATAGGCATCAGGAATATTAATTGTTTTTTTGTGTATGGCGGCATGGGCTGCCACCATAGTATTGTTAGGATTACCCTCGTCATCATAGAGAGGCAAAGCAGGAAAAGGAATTGGTTCTCCTAGCTTGGCTCCCATCATGATTCCCAGTGAGTCATTCATAATGATTTCAAAATGGAGATGCTTTTTATCCTCAGTTGCTAGATATAGCGTCCCACCATCAGCATTTAAGATGGTTTTTGCTCCTCTCAAAATCATCTCTAGCAATTTGGGCGTATTTTTTTCTGCCGAGAGCGCAATGCCGATCTCATTTAGCTTTTCGATTAACTCAAAGGATTCTGTTTTAGTGTCGCCCATGTCCTTAGTTTGCATCCCTATTTGTCAACAGCGTCTTTTTGGGGAAATGATATGAGGGAATAAATTTGTTAATTTTTCTTGGGTTGATTGGGTTGATCCAAAACTTTTGGTAAAGGCGGCAAACTATTCTTTTTCCAGAACTGTTGAAATTGTTGTGGCTGAGTTAGCCGCCATCCAAGTAATACGATCGCAACGAAAAATATTGTTGTCAGCCCAAATTTCACAAGACTTATCGCAATTTGTCTATAGTTTATTTTGTCTTTTAGCTTATCTTTTGTTTTTTGCTCAGCTTTAGCTCTTGAGTTAAAAGTACTTAGATATATAGTATCTGTTTGACGTGGAAATTGATTAGCTGGTTCAGATATTTGTTTTTGTAAATATTTAATTGACTGATACACAATGGGTGGTGCTTGCTCGGTTCTAGACCATTGTCGGGCGACAGCGGAGGGAATCGCACATAGGTTCTTGAAGTCTAGTTTAGCAATGCGATCGCGCAATGATATTTCATCAGAAATTAAAACTACGCATTGTTTTGGATGAGCATTCGCTACCCCAACAGCACTTTGAGCAACATTGATCATCAACCTTGCCTGACGACTGAGATTTTGAGTAGTTCTAATCACTAAGTCAGCATGTTTGGCTGTTAGGGTTGTAATTTGCCAATTTAAGTCTGACGAATTTTGAAATTGTTTTGCCGTTGACTCGTTACCTTCAGCTTTACCATTAGCTATATTTTTAATTTCAATCGCCACAACTTCTGGCAAAAGGCATTCCCCTAATTTTGCGATCGCCTGCCAAGTATTTGGATTGGTCTGAATAATGGCGCTAGTTTCGACCAGCAATAGGTAAGGAGAATTAGACATAGCAAAAACATGAAAATTATGTGTTTGACGGCGCATCTTTGCGCCATCAAACTGATCAAGAAAAGATTATTTTGTCAAACGAGAGCCTTGCCAGTTACCAAAATTGTTGGTGCTTTCCCCAGTCCCATAGCTACCATAAAACTCTTTACAGCCTTCACCAAAAACGAGAACGCCTTTCCCTTGTTGTTGTGGTTGCTGTTTGGGAGTCTCTTTCCAGTCAAAGGAAATCACATTGTTAGTCAATTTACCTGTGAACTCACCCGCAATTTTGCCGCGTTCAAAATTTGCATATTCGTATTTCCCTGAAACTAGATTTTCGCTCTGTTCTTGCAAAGTCAACTTACCAAAGGGGGTTTGCCAATCTCCATTAATTTTTGATTTACAGGCAAGGTTACTATCTGGGTTTGATTCAGGAGCTGTAAGATACTGCAATCCAATTATTGTCACAATAGTGACTCCACCTACTCCCAAAGCAAAAAACAACCAAGATGCAGAGATTGACAATTTAAAAGGTTTCTTCAGCAATTTTGAGAAATATTTCAAACCGCCATCCGAAGAAGTGGAGGCTTCATGATCTAAGATCTCTGCCTCTACTGCTGGTGAAGTATCATCTTCGCCTTCTGGGGGCAATGGCTGCGATCGCTTGCTTTTACTAGACCAAAGTTTTTGCATAGTTAGGGCAAATATTTTACTGCCAATATCTAGTACTACTAGTATTACATTGTTGCATGATGATAAAACTCGTGCATACCAATCCACTCAGCGATTATGCTTACAATGGTAGATGTGGGCGCGTTGCGCCCACATCTACCATTGCTCAGTTTTAGATTTTAGGTAACACCATGTCTCAACCTTCGGAAACTGATATTCAACAGATTTTCGATCGCATTGCTCCAGTTTACGATCGCTTCAATGATCTCTTGAGTTTAGGTCAGCATCGGATCTGGAAGAAAATGGCATTGCGTTGGTGTGAACCACAACAAGGTGAAAAATGGCTTGATCTTTGCTGTGGCTCTGGAGATATGACGGCTTTAGTTGCTCAAAAAGTTGCGCCTACTGGCAAAGCGATTGGCGTTGATTTCTCTAAAGAACTATTAGCGATCGCTGCCGATAAAGCCAAAAACTATTTGCCGAAAATCCAGAAATGTCTGACATGGCAAGAGGGCAATGTTTTGAGCCTACCTTTTACGGACAATACTTTTGATGGCGCGACCTTAGCCTATGGTTTACGAAATGTCGCAAATATTCCTCAATGCTTAACCGAATTACATCGTGTTTTGAAAAATGGTGCAACTGCTGCAATTTTAGATTTCCATCGTCCTAGCGATCACTTGATGCAGTCTTTTCAAGATTTTTATTTGGATCGTGTGGTTGTGCCACTAGCTGATCGGTTTGCGATGACTGAGGAGTATGCCTATATTGCACCAAGTCTGGCAAGATTTCCGATTGGGGCAGAACAGGTAAAACTTGCCAGAGCTGCTGGATTTGCTCAGGCAACTCACTATGCGATCGCCAATGGCATGATGGGAATATTAGTTTTGCAAAAAAACTAAAAAAGTCAGCGCAAAGCTCTAACTTTTTTAGTTTTTATATCATGATTTCCAGACTTATCTTGTTTTTTGATATCGGCGATACCAAACATTAGGTATCTGTAGCTGTAAATTTGAAATTGCAGAGACAAATGAGATGAGAATATGACACAAGTTAATCTTGAACGAATTAGAATTCTCCGCCAACAGATTATCGCTGAAACGAAACATGGATTTGCTGATTGGAATTTAGTTCAACAACTATTAGATGACTTAATGATCAATCATCAACAATATAAACAGTTCGCGATTAAAGAAAACCTTGGGCTGTATCAATAAATCACCTTCCGCAGATAGAGTTCTGCGATAGTTGAGGTTTCGATCTGGCGCTGAAGCACAGTTGCTTCAGAACATTAATTATTCAGGCTGGGGAAATCCTCTCATGGTTGCTCTTCTTAGCTAACAGCAAAAGATTCACCATCTGTGTTCTACATATCATTAGTCAATAAAAAGAGGAGCGGCGCAGAGCACCGCTCCTCTTTTATGACATTTCTAGCATCCGTTGCATTGGCTTAAGTGCGGCTTGACGAATAGATTCATCGAGAATTATTTCAGGAGAACTGTTTTTCATGGCGAGATAGACCTTCTCTAGAGTATTCAGGCGCATATAAGGACATTCATTACATGCACAATTACTGTCTGGGGGAGCAGGAATGAATTTTTTAGAGGGTGCTGCCTTTTGCATCTGATGGATTACGCCAGACTCAGTAACCACGATAAATTCTTGGCGATCGCTGTTCTGCACATATTTTAATAAGCCCGTAGTCGAACCAATGAAATCAGCATGGCGCAATACATTGGCTTCACATTCAGGATGCGCAATGATATCTGCTTCGGGATGACTGAGCTTAAGTTGTACTAATTTGCGTTCAGAAAAAATTTCATGGACGATGCAAGCCCCATCCCATAGCAACATCTCTCGTCCTGCTTGTTCCATTACATAGCGTCCAAGGTTGCGATCGGGGGCAAAGATAATCGGCTGATCTTTGGGAATTTGATTGACGATCGCTACAGCATTGGCACTGGTGCAAATAATATCGCTCAGGGCTTTGATATCGGCGGAGCAATTTATGTAGGAAATCACCATATGATCGGGATGTTCAGCTTTAAACTTAGCAAAGCGATCGGGTGGGCAACTATCCGCTAGAGAGCAACCTGCATCTAAATCGGGAAGTAACACTAATTTATTAGGGTTTAGAATTTTGGCAGTCTCTGCCATGAAATGTACGCCCAGAAAGACGATCACATCTGCTTGGCAATTGACAGCGGCTTGTGATAAACCGAGGGAGTCACCGATATAGTCTGCGATATCTTGAAGATCGGGATCTTGGTAATAATGTGCCAAAATTACGGCGTTTAGGTCTTTCTTAAGATCAGCGATCGCCTTGAATAGGTCTCTGGGAATGGAGTTTTGCGAAACTTGGCGGTCAAGCTGTTCAGTTTTAGGAGCAGTGAGAAACACAGTTTGCCTCACGGAAATAAAGAGGGTGAGTAATAGTGAAAGTTATTCATTTATTATATTTAATTATAGTAGAAATTACCAAAAATATATCTGTCTAATGTAAGAGATCAAAAACCAATATTGTTGAGGCGGCTCAAGCCCGCCTCAACAATATTGGTTTTAATTTAATTTGCAACTTTTTCCGTGATTTTCGCGTCAAATAATATTCAATGGATAAAGTTAAACAAAAAGTCAGGGATCTCAATCTCTGTATCTTCAGTTTTTAAGTGGGGATCTAGTCAACATATTGTCTGCCGATAAATATAAGATTCAGTAAAGTTTGAGGTAATTGTAAATATGAAAATATCGATCGCTAAGTTATCAAATTCAATTAGTCAAAAATTTATCGCATCAGCTAGCAAAAGAATTCAGCATTACTGGAAATTTGCGATCGCTTTAGTGATGTCTTTATTGTTGGCTGTTTCTCTGAATCCGTTTGTTGCTAATGCGCTTGACCTATCTGATTTGTTTCGCATTTTGCCATCCGCAATCCAAATCATTCAGCTTTCTAGTATTGGCGACAATGAGGAAGTTTCACTAGGTCAACAGATTGATAGCCAAATTCAGCAAGAAGTCAGAATCAGTCGAGATCCTGCTGCTAATGCCTTGGTTAGTCGATTGGGACAAATTTTAGTTCCCACTAGCGATCGCCCAAATATTCCTTATACTTTCCGCGTTGTCGATGACACAAACCTCAATGCCTTCGCAACTATGGGCGGATTCGTCTACATCAATACTGGCACGATCGCAGCTGCTGACAATGTAGCTCAACTTGCTAGCGTAATTGGTCACGAAATGGGGCATATCTCAGGTCGGCATTCATTAGAGCAAATGAAACAAATGGCGATCGCCCAAGGCATTGCCACAATTGCTGGTGTTGCTGATGATCGCTTAGTTGGAATTGGGGTTGACTTGGCGTTGAGGTTACCCAATAGTCGGGAAGCCGAGTTTGATGCCGATCGTCGAGGCTTGTTAAATATCACTAAGTCGGGGTTTGCAGCTAGAGCGATGCCAGCTTTTATGCAAAAACTAACTAGCTCACGCGGTGGTGGCGCTCCATCCTTTTTAAGTACTCACCCTGCAACCGAAGATCGCATTTCTGCACTAAATCAATCCATTCAAGCAAATAACTTGAATACTTCAGGTGGTTTGAACGATGGTGATTACCAAAGAATTTGGCGATCGCGCTTCCGTTAAATCATAATCAAAAACAAAAGAGACCGCACAATGTGCGGTCTCTTTTGTTTTTGAAATCATCCACCCAAAAGTACAACGCGATCGCTTATTCATTCCATAATCCGCGATCGCCTCTCAAAAAAACTAATCAACCAGATCTCAAGTTTTTGAATCTTTCGGTAATGGAATGCTTAAATCAATGTCTTCCACCTTCTCTAATCAGTTCACAGCCATGATTACGAAGATGCCGCAGCAAATCAGAACGCTTCATAGTGCTATTAATTCTTCTTCATAAACATCTCCATCAGCTTCTATTGCTTCATAACGATTGAAGTCTAGCGCTTCTTTTAAAGTTATCCGTAAACTTTCTAGAAGTTCTTCTTTTGTGGATTCTTGACAATTTACGCCTGATATTTCTTCAATCCAGCCAATCCACCAGTTGTTAGATTGCTTGATAACGGCGGTAAATGATTCTTTCATGATGGCGAATATCCTCAAATGAGTCGTATTTATCATAACTTATCCGCAATCTCTACACAATATAGCGATCGCCTATCCATCCTCATAAAGAGCGATCGCCTCTCAAAAGAACAAACCAAACAGCGATCGCCTCTCCATCCCTATAACCAGCGATCGCCTCTCCAATCTCAACAAACAGCGATCGCCCCTCTAAGAATCAACCAAACAGCGATCGCCTATCCATTCCCATAAACAGCGATCACCCCACCAATAAAAACACCAAACGGCAATTACATATTCACACAAAATAAAACAAAGGATAAAACTTAACACTTGCGTAAATCATATAAAAACTCAGGCTCTTTAAGTCCCAAAATAATTAATTCTTTGATATTATCTTGTAGAAACTTAATCACAGTAATTCTATCTTTTAGTATTTTATGATCTCCGTCAAAGTTCACTGGTGTACCATGTGCGACAGCGCTGCGATAACTGTATAACTTTTTCCATATTTTGTCTTCTGGAGCATCCATAAAATATGCTTTTGGTAATACGTCTCTAGAAAATCGTTTGCGAAGTAGGATAATTTTATTTGTAATTTGATGGTTAATCGAGTCTAGTGATTCTGAGAGTCGAGGTGCATGAGTAATTAGGGACTCAATAATTGCGAATAGCCCTACGATCACTAGATCAGAACCATTAGAGATATCACGAAGAGAAGAAAAATTCTGAACAGCTATTCTCACAAAATTGAATTGGTCTGGTAGGTTTTGGTACATTTCATAAAGCTCTCCAATAAATGCAATTTGTATTGTGGTGATAATCTCAGGTTTACCGAAAGCTTGTTCCCAATCGCTGTAGCGCAAAGCTGCATATGGAGACATTAAAATATGTCCCATTGTTTCACCATCGTATATAAGTTGTGATCCAATTTCAAAATTAATTGGCAGAAGTCGTGATAACAATTGAAATTCATGAATTCTCTCATTTTGCCCTTCAAATGAAATTACCCAATATTTCCATCTTTCTTTTGGTAAAGGTTCATGAACATATGTTTTGTGTCCAAGCGAGTTGATTGTTTCTACTACTTCTGCATCATATGGAACCCATGTAGTTCTCTTATACGGTAAAGACTCCTTTACAATTTTTTTGATTTGTTCTACTTCAGTATCTGTTGCAGATCGGAATATATAATTGGGCAAAATTTCAACAGGTAAATCGCCCACAACCTGTAAATGAGAAATAATGACTGCAATATTACTTTGTACCATTTTTCTGGCTTCCTAATTTTTACCCAGCAACAAAAATTCAGCTAAATTAAAGATTAATATTTTGGGCAGCCAGCATTGCATTCATATGTGTAAAAATCTGATCTAGTTCCCCAATGGTTTCTAACTCAGGAATCTCTTCAACAGAAAGCGGTTCTACTTTTCTTTTCTCTAGAAGCAACTCCATCCGATCCTGTAGGCGATCGCTAAACTTAAACAGATTGAGATTGCCAAATTTCTCAACGCAAATCTCATGAATTAGTAATGACGGTTTGACAAGTGTTGCAGTCATAAATTTACTCTGATTGACTAAATTATTAATTCAAACGCGATGTTTTTATTATAGCTCTTGATAAAGACGAGATCGCAACACTCATAAACCTGTCAACAAACAAGAGGCAATTTTATCCGTGAAATGAATAGGCGATCTCCATACTCATACACAAATCAGCAAGCAATCAAGCGATCGCGTATACTGACACATACAACTTCACAGTTTTAACTTGTGCCAGCAAGAGACATTTATCACAATACTGTCAAAACAGCCCTAGAAAAAGATGGCTGGACAATTACCCACGATCCATTTCCATTGCAAATTGGGAAAAAGCGTTTATCTGCGGACTTAGGAGCAGAACGTCTCATCAGTGCTGAAAAAGGTATCCAAAAAATTGTTGTAGAAGTAAAAAGCTTTGTAGGTCAGTCTGATGTTAAGGATTTAGAACAAGCTTTAGGACAGTACATCCTATATCGCCAAATTCTCAACGAAACAAAAATTGAGCGCGATCTCTATCTTGCAGTCTCCCGCCTAACCTTCAACAGCATATTCACGATACAATTAGGGCAGATACTACTTACAAATCAGATTATCAAGCTAATTGTTTTCGATGATGAAAGTGAGGTAATTGTCCAATGGATACCCAATTAAAATATCGTCAGATTATTCAACAAGTACTCCAAAATCACGCCGACTATCGCTCTACAATACCTGATGCTTATACATCTCAAGTATTATTTGATGATGAGCGTGGACAATATCTAGTTCTCGACATTGGCTGGAACGATGACCGATACCTTCACAGTACTCCTATTCATCTAAGTTTAGTCAATGACAAAATCTGGATTCAGTATGATGATACGGAAGAAGGTATAGTAACTGACTTGATAGATGCAGGTGTATCTAAGAATGATATTGTCCTTGGATTTCGTCACCCAAAAGTTCGTCAATATACAGGATTTGCCGTTGCATGATAAGCGTGGCGACAATGCGATCGCTATACCCATAGACCTGTCAGCAAGCAATCAAGCGATTTTACCCGTGAAATGAATAAGCGAGATCGCTAATTTAAACAGACGGGCGTACCACCCGAATCAACTTTCCTTGTAACGACTCCTCTGCTCTCACCGTCCCATCGATCCTTTCAGCAAACTGTTCCCAATTACGATTATTTGTACATACAACAACCCCGAAATGATTATCATCATGACGATGCAAACGAATGAAGTCAATTCTATTGATAGTCAAAATTGAGCGCTCTTGACTTATCGCAAACATCAACACCTGATCATCAGGTATCCGTTGATTAGCATTTCCCGCTTCTTGCACCGTCAAAACATCATAACCAAGATTTCTCAATAATTCCACAACTTGAAATGGAAACTGCTCATCCGCATAAAACCGTACCATCTCCTAAGCCGCCTCATTCTCCTCGATTACCAAATCAATCTCATCCCTATGAGCCGCCGCATATACCCAAGCATTCGCTAAATCCGTAGCCGTAATCGTTGGATAGCTTGTCAATAAATCAAGATCGCTATATCCCAAACGGCGAGCCTCTACCAGCACCCAAACAGGAATTCTTGTATTCGCAATGCAAGCCTGACCACCACAAACTTTAGGTGTTTTCTCAATTCCCTGCCAATTACTACCCAAACTTTGAGCAAGTAACTGGATCACCTGCACCTTTTCACTAGGTCTAAGGGCGAGAAGTTGCTGTTCTAACTCTTTGACGATCACAGATGTCAATCCTCATAACGTTTTAGCAAACTGTATTAATCATTTTACATCTTATCCAACAGTTAAGCTACAGCAAACTCTGTTAACTTCCGAGTCTCAGGATCATGAAAAGCCAAAACAATATCAGACTTAGGAATACCTTCCGTTAACAACTCATTAGCAATCCCCTCCTCAGTCCAATCCTCTTCAATATAAATTTTTTGATTCTTAATACGGATATGTACCTGAATATTCCTATATTTCCTCTGCCCTTGCCAACCCATTAAAAACCAAAAATATTGATCGCGAACATCATCAAAAACTAGACAATTCTCTCTATCTCTAATATTAGAGTTAGAAGCCCAGCTATGATATTCAGTTAAAATTTTCTTGATAGCAATGCGATATTTGTCTAGTCTATCCATTGTAAAACTTCCTCCTGCATTGTATTAATAACCAACAACTTAAATGTCTTTGGCTGGCATAGCAAGAAAAGATGGTAAACAAGCTCAATCCAATCCCATTTATAGATATTTGTTACAGCAATTTGTGAGGTGAGATCGCAATACTCATAAACCTATCAACAAGCAAGAGTCGATTTTACCAACGAAATGAATAGGCGATCGCCCGCTCTTCATCAGTCAGATTGCTACAATAAGCATAATTCTAATTACCTGCGATCGCCATGACCACTCAAGAAATCGAACATCAATTTCTCAACATATCACTCACCGACCGAGCCGCAATTATCCAACGGCTCACCAAAAACATAACTAAAAGCGGTAAAGGAATCACCAAAACGGCAGGAGTTTGTGGAGGAGAAGCTTGCATTGCAGGAACCCGAATAGCAGTTTGGTTACTAGTCGAAGCCCAACAATTGGGTATAACCGAAGCCCAACTGCTACAAGACTATCCCCACATCACCGCCGCCGATCTCGTCAACGCATGGACTTACGCCGAAGCCTACCCCGAAGAAATTGCCGTCGTAATACGTGCAAATAACGAGGCTGCCTAACCAATAGCAGCGATCGCCCTCGAATGGCAACCCGAATTAACGAAGCGATCTCTATACAATAATCTCTACAAGGTAATCTCATTAGAGTTGTGCGCCCATCAAGCTAAACGGCGATCGCAATACTCTTAAACCTGTCAGCAAGCAATCAAGCGATCGCACATATGCTTAGAACAAAAGTCACCTTAGCTGACGTACTGTAACAGGTAAATGTAATCCCAATGTACGGAAACACGCACCCTTTATCTATGTAGAACCGATCCCGTTTAAAAGCCTTACGCTTTAAGATATTTACAGACTTTTAAACCACAGGAGGTAACTGGCGATGCAACCAACTAATCCCAATCAATTTACCGAAAAAGCATGGGCTGCGATCGCAAGGACACCCGATGTGGTGAAAGCGGCTCAGCAACAACAGATCGAGCCAGAGCATTTACTTAAAGCAATATTAGAAGAAGAAGGGCTAGCAGCTAGCATCTTTAGTAAGGCGGGGATCAATATTCAAAAATTGCGCGATCGCACCGATGAGTTTATCAATCGTCAGCCCAAAGTATCGAGTTCCAATAGTTCTGTGTACTTGGGCAAAAATTTAGAAGTACTATTTGATCGCGCCGAAAAGGAACGTAAAAGTTTTGGTGATGATTTTATCTCCATCGAGCATATCTTGCTCCCCTACTGCAAAGATGATCGCTTCGGGAAAGCTCTCTATCAGGAAATGGGACTCGATGAAGCCAAGCTCCGTAATGTAATTCAGCAAGTCCGAGGCAAACAAAAAGTGTCTGACCAGTCTCCTGAGAATAAGTATGAAGCGTTGACTAAATATGGTCGCGATCTCACCGAATTAGCCCGTGAAGGCAAGCTTGATCCTGTAATTGGGCGCGATGATGAAATTCGTCGCACAATTCAGATTTTGTCGCGCCGCACTAAAAACAATCCTGTCTTAATCGGTGAACCAGGGGTGGGTAAAACGGCGATCGCGGAAGGTTTAGCGCAACGTATCCTTAGCGGAGATGTACCTGAATCACTCCAAAATCGGAAGCTGATTGCTCTTGATATGGGAGCCTTGATTGCAGGGGCAAAATATCGCGGAGAATTTGAAGAAAGATTGAAGGCTGTTCTTAAGGAAGTTACAGAATCAAGCGGTCAATTTATCCTCTTTATCGATGAAATTCATACTGTAGTTGGTGCGGGTGCGACTCAAGGCTCCATGGATGCTAGTAATCTGCTCAAGCCTATGTTAGCGCGAGGTGAGTTGCGCTGTATCGGTGCAACAACTCTAGATGAATATCGCAAATATATAGAGAAAGATGCTGCTCTCGAACGGCGCTTCCAACAGGTTTTCATCGATCAGCCCAATGTCGAAGATACAATCTCGATTTTGCGCGGTTTGCGCGATCGCTATGAGCTACATCATGGCGTGAAAATTTCTGACACTGCGTTAGTTGCAGCAGCAACGCTCTCAAATCGCTATATTAGCGATCGCTTCTTACCCGATAAAGCGATCGATCTCGTTGACGAAGCTGCTGCCAAGCTAAAAATGGAAATCACATCTCAACCTGAAGCCCTTGATGAAATTAATCGTAAGGTAATTCAGCTAGAGATGGAATGTCTCTCCTTAAAAAAAGAAACCGATCGCGAATCTATAGAGCGATTGGGGAAACTGCACAAAGAGCTTGGTGACCTGAAAGAAGAACAAACCACTCTCAAAGCGCAATGGGAAGCTGAAAAAAGTGTCATCGATAATATTCGCAAGTTGAAGGAAAGCATCGAACATGTAAATGTAGAAGTTCAGCAAGCTGAGCGAGATTATGACCTAAACAAAGCTGCGGAACTCAAGTATGGCAAGCTTACTGACTTACAACGCCAACTAGAAGTCGGTGAGGTAAATCTTAAAGAGGCGCAAACTTCAGGGCGATCGCTATTGCGTCAAGAGGTCACAGAAGAAGACATTGCGGAGATTATCTCGAAATGGTCAGGCATTCCGATCAGCAAGCTAGTGGAATCCGAAAAAGAGAAGCTCTTGCAATTGGAAGATGTACTACACGATCGCGTAGTTGGTCAAGAAGAAGCCGTCACTGCGATCGCTGATGCCATTCAGCGATCTAGAGCAGGACTCGCCGATCCTAATCGTCCGATCGCAAGTTTCATTTTCTTGGGACCCACGGGTGTTGGTAAAACTGAATTAGCCAAAGCGCTTGCAGCATATCTCTTCGATACTGAAGACTCGATGGTACGGATCGACATGTCGGAATATATGGAGAAACATAGCGTTTCTCGTTTAGTGGGCGCACCTCCTGGATATGTTGGTTATGAAGAAGGCGGTCAACTGACTGAAGCAGTGCGTCGTCGTCCCTATGCCGTAATTCTCTTTGATGAAATCGAGAAAGCGCATCCCGATGTATTTAACATCATGCTGCAAATCCTTGATGATGGTCGCGTCACTGATTCTCAAGGTCGCACGGTTGATTTCAAGAATTCGATTATCATCATGACCAGTAACGTCGGTTCGCAGTTTATTCTCGATATTGCTGGCGATGATTCTAAATACGACGAAATGCGTGATCGGGTCATGGAATCGATGCGATCGAGCTTCCGTCCAGAGTTCTTGAATCGTATTGATGAAATTGTGATCTTCCATGCTCTCCGCCGTGATGAACTCCGTCGTATTGTGAAATTGCAAGTTCAACGTTTAGAGCAACGTTTAAGCGATCGCCGCATGACTTTGAAAATTGCCGATGCGGCTCTAGATTTCATCGCCGAAGTTGGCTACGATCCAGTTTATGGAGCACGTCCACTGAAGCGTATCATCCAGCGTCAACTGGAAACCCAAATCGCGAAGGGGATTTTGCGCGGCGACTATGCTGATGGCGACACCATCTTTGTCGATATCGAAAACGAACGCCTCGCCTTCAAACGACTTTCTGCGGATCTAATCACTGTTTCCTAAAAGAGAAGGGACGCGATGCGTCCCTTCTCTTTGTTTTTGCTTTAGAATGTTTTTAAGCAGAGTTGTAGTTAATATATGGTTCTCACAGTTTTACCACTAGAAATACAACCTTCCACTTCGGCAGTTACCGTAGCAGCGAAACAAGGTGAAAATCGAGTTGCGCTAAAAGGAATTAGCTGGCTGTCATACCAACAAATCCTCAAAGCTCTTCCCGACAGTCGCGCCGCACGGCTCACCTACGATCGCGGCATCCTTGAAATCACTATGCCTTTAGAAACTCACGAATACTCAAGGGAATTAATTGGTTTATTTATTCGCATTTTGGTCTTAGAAATGGGGTTGAAACTCAAAACAATGGGATCAACCACGATGGATTACCCCGATCTTGAACGAGGTGCTGAGCCAGATTGTGCTTACTACATTCAGAATCAACCGAAAGTTGCAGGAAAGACTGTTGATTTTAGTCAAGATCCTCCTCCCGATCTAGTAGTTGAGGTGGATATTACTCATACTGACATTGATAAAAATAGGCTTTATGCCAGTATGGGAGTGCCTGAATTTTGGCGATATAACGGACAGGAACTAAAGATTTATACATTACAGGAAGCGCAATATGTAGAGTGCGATCGCAGTCCTACTTTCCCTTGGATGCAAAAAGAATATTTATAGCAAAGAAAGGGATAGTTAGGACAATTGACAGAAGGCTTGCTGTACGGCATCCCATAAACTTTCACATTTTCCTATAATCTTACTGACATGATGTTTTAACCTTGCCCAAAATTTC